>JAYSCT010000175.1:0-7853 GCA_041914785.1 Roseateles sp. | reverse complement strand
GAGTGGGGCGGCGATGCGCCAGCGCGCCAGAAGTCGTCTGGCGGCGACGACGAGGTGGAGGCGGCCGATCTGGCCAGCAGCCACGAGTCCCTGCAGGACCACCTGCATCGCCAGGCCCTGGGCCTGCGCCTGGGCGAGGAAGACCGCGCCGCGCTGCGCTTCCTGATCGAGTCGCTCAACGACGATGGCTACCTCGAGGATTCGCTGCAAGCCCTGGCCGAGAGCCTGTCGGCGCACGATCTGGAGGAGCAGGAGGAGCTGGTCCACCGCTTCACCGTGGCGCTGGGCCTGCTGCAGAGCCTGGAGCCGGCCGGCGTGGGCGCGCGAGACCTGGCCGAGTGCCTGGATCTGCAGCTGCGCGTGCTGGAGCAGGAGGATCCCGACGACGAGGTGGTGCCGCTCGCACGCCGCATCTGCCGTCAGCCGATGGACCTGCTCGCGCGGCGGGACATCCGCAAGCTGGCCCAGGCCTGCGGCGACACCGAGGCGCAGGTGCGTCTGGCCATCGCCCGCATCACCCGGCTGGAGCCCAAGCCCGGCCGGCGTTTCGTCGACGCCGAGCGGCACATCATCGTGCCCGACGTCATCGTCACCCAGAGCGGGCGCGGGCCGCGTGCGAGCTTCCGCGTTCAGCTCAACCCCGACGTGATGCCCCGGCTGCGCGTGCACGACGTGTATGCCGGCGCGCTGAAGACGCACAAGGGCGAGGGCCACCAGGCGCTGCAGCAGCGCCTGCAGGAGGCGCGCTGGTTCATCAAGAACATCCAGCAGCGCTTCGACACCATCCTCCGCGTATCCAGCGCCATCGTGGAGCGCCAGCGCAACTTCTTCATGCACGGCGAGCTGGCCATGCGGCCGCTGGTGCTGCGCGAGATCGCCGACGAGCTGGGCCTGCACGAGTCCACCATCTCGCGCGTGACGACGGCCAAGTACATGGCCACCAGCTGGGGCACCTTCGAGCTGAAGTACTTCTTCGGCTCGGGGCTCAGCACCGAGGCCGGCGGCGAGGCGTCCAGCACCGCGGTGCGCGCGCTGATCAAGCAGTTCGTCGCCGCCGAGGACGTCAAGAAGCCGCTGTCCGACAGCGCGCTCGCGGCCATGCTGGAGGAACAGGGCATCCAGTGCGCTCGCCGCACGGTGGCCAAGTACCGCGAAGGCATGAAGATCGCGCCGGCGAATCTGCGCAAGGCGTTGTGAACGAGGCGCTGGCCTTGCTGCAGTTGCTGCGCGAGATGTCGGTGCGGCAGCTCTCCTGACCGATCAGTCCGCCGGCAGCTCTGCCTTGCGCCACTCCCGCGGCGACTGCCCCGTGTGCGCGCGGAACGCGCGTGACAGCGCCGCCTCGCCGCCGTAGCCCACGTCCATCGCGATGTGCTTGAGCGAGCGGCCCTCGCGCAGCCCTTTCTGCGCCAGGCCGATGCGCCAGCGCTGCAGGTAGACGCCCGGCGTGCAGCCGACGACGTCGCGGAAGCTGTTGGCGAACACGGTGCGCGACATGCCCGCCGCCGCGGCCAGCTCCTCCAGCGGCCAGTCGCGCTGCGGCGCCTCGTGCATGGCCACCAGCGCGCCGCGCAGCTTCGGGTGCGACAGCCCGGCCAGCATGCCGGACTCGACCCGGCCCTGCGCCATCAGCTCGCGCAGCACCCAGATCAGCAGCACCTCGAACAGCCGGTCCAGCATCAGCTGGCGGCCGCAATACGTCGCCTCGGCCTCGGCGAACAGCTGCGCCAGCACCGGCGCGCAGCCCGGCACCGACGCCAGCGGCAGGCACACCCAGGCCGGCAGCGCCGCGGCGATGGGATGGCCGGCACCGCCGTCTAAGGCCATGTGAGCGCACAGGAACTCGGCACCGCACGCCGGGTCCGTCACGAAGCGGTGGGCCAGCGGGCGCGGGTAGAGCAGCAGGCTGGGCTCGGTGATGCGCAGCGGCTCGGGCACGCCGTCATGGTGGACGGCCACGTCGCCCGACCGGATCAGGTGCAGCTGGCCGCGCCCGGCCTGTGGCACCAGGCTGTTGATGCCGCACAGCGCGCCGGTCTGGAAGGTCTCGGCCCGCACGGCGAAGTGCGTGAACAGCGCGGCAAGTCGGTCGGCCATGGTCGGTACCAAATGCAAAGTTAAACGTACTTTATGGCATCTCAGGTACGACCATCGTCGGCACAGTTCATCCCTGTCGCAAGACAGATCCCCGCCCCCCACCGACACCTTCCAGGAGCCTGCCATGACCCGCCAACCCAGCTTCAACCGCGCCGTCCTCCAACTGCTGTTCGCCGCCGCTGCCGTCACGGCCGGCGCGTCCGCCCAGGCGCAATCCTTCGTGTCCGACCCCGAGTCGGGCTACAGCGTCAGCGTGCAGTCCACCGTGTCGCGCGCCGAGGTGCTGGCCGATCTGAAGGTCTACCAGGAATCGGGCCTGGCCGCCGCCGAGCGCGTGGCCAGCGAGACCGGCGCGTGGAACAGCCCCGCGCTGCAGGCCGCCCGCCAGCGCTATGCCGCACTGCGCCACGGCGCGCGCTATGCCGCCCTCGTGGCCGAGTACGCCGAGTACGCCGAGTACGCCGAGTACGCCGCCCGCCGCGGCGAGACCGCCCGCCCGGCCGGCAAGGCCTGATCGCCCCCTGCCCCGCACAACCCGTCCCCCCCCGAAAAGGAACCCGCCATGTCCGCCTTCACCCGCCTCGCCCTCGCCGCCACCATCGCCGTCGGAGGCTTTGCCATCCAGACCCAGGCTGCGGCCGCCACGCCCACGGCCGCCACCGCGGTCGCCAGCCAGTACGTGGCCGCCGCCGACGGCACGCCGCTGTACGTCAAGGACTGGGGCCCGAAGAACGGCCCGGTCGTCGTCTTCAGCCACGGCTGGCCGTTGAGCTCTGAAAGCTGGGAGTCGCAGATGCAGTTCCTGGCCGAGCGCGGCTTTCGCGTCATCGCCCATGACCGCCGCGGCCACGGCCGCTCCGGCCAGCCCTGGGCCAACAACACGATGGACCAGTACGCCGACGACCTCGACGCCGTGCTGCGCGCCAAGGACGTGAAGCGCGCGACGCTGGTGGGCTTCTCCACCGGCGGCGGCGAGGTGGCCCGCTACATCGGCCGCCACGGCACGGCCCGCGTCGCCAAGGTGGCGTTCGTGAGCGCCGTGACGCCGATGATGGGCGCCAGCGCCACCCACCCCGAGGGCGTGCCCGAAGCCGTGTTCGACGGCCTGCGCAAGGCCTCCCTCGACAACCGCGCCCAGCTCTACAAGGACATCGCCGGCGGCCCGTTCTTCGGCTTCAACCGCCCGGGCGCCAAGGTCTCGGCCGGCCAGGCGGACAGCTTCTACGTGCAGGGCATGCAGGCCGGCGCCAAGGCCACCTACGACAGCATCGAGGCCTTCTTCCACTCCGACTTCCGCGGCGACCTGGCGAAGGTGAACGTGCCGACGCTGGTCATCCACGGCGCCGACGACCAGATCGTGCCCATCGAGACGACCGGCCGCGCGACGGCCAAGCTGGTCAAGGGCGCACGCCTCATCGAGTACGCCGGTGGCCCGCACGGCATCACCGACACGCACAAGGACCGCCTGAACCAGGATCTGCTGGACTTCGTCAGCCAGTAAGCCCGCAGGCGCCGCCCGGCCCGACGCCGGGCGGCGTTCAGTCCTTGGAGGGGCCGTGCTCCGGCGCCAGCGGCTCGAACACGAAGCGCATGCCGCGCGTGTAGCTCTCGGCCTTGGTGCCGGCGTGGCGCTCGCCGGCTATGGTGCGGTTCTCGTACACCAGCTCGGGGTGCTTCAGCGTCGGCAGCAGCGCCTGGTAGCGCTGGATGCCGGCCAGGAAGCCGGGCCACTCGTTTTCCGCACCGGTCACGTACAGCCGCGCCGCGATGGGCTTGCCCGTCGCGGCATAGGCCTTGGCCTGGCCGATGATCCAGTCGCCGCCCGCCACCACCGCCGGGCTGGCCGCGATGTAGCCCTTGAACAGCGCCGGCTTGGCGTACATCGCATGCAGCGTGAACAACCCGCCCAGCGAGCTGCCGGCGAGATGGCGTTGCGCCGGGTCGGCACGGTACTCGCGCTCCAGCAGCGGGAAGATGTCTTTCTCCAGCGAGGCGATGAACTTGTCGGCGTGGCCGGTACCGAACGCCAGCGGGCCCAGCTTCACCGGCGACAGCTCCCAGCCGCGCAGCTCGCCGTAGTCCAGGTTGTCGCCCGCATAGCCCAGGCCGACGACGATGAACTCGGGCACGACCTTGTCGTAGGCCAGGTTGTTGTACGACGCGACGACGGTGGCGAAGTCCCAGTAGCCGTCGGTCACGTACAGCACCGGGTAGCGGCGCTTGGGATCCTTGGCGAACGAGCCCGGCAGGTGGATGTGCAACTGGTAGGTCCGCCCGTCGGCGTTCTTCGGCAGCGCACGCAGCTGGGTGTTCGGGATCGTGTGCGCGGGGTAGGCCGGCGCCGGGTCGGCGGCCTGCGCCTGCAGCGCGCCGCACAGGAAGGCCAGGGACAGGACGAATCGCTTCACGGTGGCTCCAGGCTTGGACAACGCTGTCCAGTTTATGGCCGGCGACAATGCGGGGGTGAGCCTGCCCAACAAGTTATCCCTCTTCGTGTCCTGCCCCGGTGGCGTCGAACCGCTGCTGGAGGAGGAGCTCAAACGCTTCCTGCCGCCCGGCGTGCGCAGCAAGGTCGAAGCCTTGCGCGGCGGCTGCGGCCTGGTCGGCACGGCCGAGGACGTGCTGCGCATCAACCTCGAAAGCCGGCTCGCGCAGCGCGTGCTGGTCGAGCTCATCGAAGGCCCGTACCGCCACGAGGAAGACCTCTACTCGCTGGCCCGCCGCGTGGACTGGCGCGACTGGATCACGCCGCGGCACACCATCCGCGTCGACACCGTCGCGCAGCGCTCGCCGCTGAAGAGCCTGAACTTCACGACGCTGCGCATCAAGGACGCGATCTGCGACCAGCTGCGCGAGCACACCGGCGAGCGCCCCAGCGTCGACACCCACTCGCCCGACCTGCCGGTGCTGCTGCACGTCGGCCCCGAGCGCGCGGCACTCTACGTCGACACCTCCGGCGAGCCGCTGTTCAAGCGCGGCTGGCGCGTCGACAAGGGCGACGCGCCGCTGAAGGAGACGCTGGCCGCCGCCATGCTCGCCGCCGCCGGCTGGCGCGGCACGCCCGAGCAGGGCGGCGCGCTGCACGACCCCTGCTGCGGCTCCGGCACCATCCCCATCGAGGCCGCGCTGATCGCCTGCGACTCCGCGCCCGGCCTGCTGCGCCGCTTCGCGTTCGAGCGCCAGATCCCGTTCTCCACGCCGGCGCTGAAGGCCACCTGGGGCGAGATGGCGCAGGCCGCCCGCGCCCGCATCCACCCGCCGGCCGTGCCCATCTACGCCAGCGACGTGGCCTTCCGCATGGTCGACTTCGCGCGCCGCAACGCCGAGCGTGCCGGCGTGGCGCAGTACATCCAGTTCAACGGCGGCGACGCGCTGGAGCGCCCGGCGCCGCAGCTGCCCGACGGCATGCCCGGCGCCATCGTCATGAACCCGCCCTACGGCGAGCGCATCGAGGTGCGCGGCAAGGCCGCGATGACGCGCGATGCCGGCGGCAGCGAGGAACGCGACGGCGGCGACGACTTCTTCCCCCGCCTGGCCGCGCACTGGAAGCGCCAGTACACCGAGAACCCTGCCGGCTGGACGGCCTGGATGCTCAGCCCCGACATGAAACTGCCCAGCAAGATGCGGCTGAAGGAGGCCCGCCGCGTGCCGATGTGGAACGGCCCCATCGAATGCCGGCTGTTCCGCTTCGACCTCGTCAAGGGCTCGGCGCGCAAGCCGGCCGCGGCCGGCGATGCCGTGTGAGCGGACTGCGGCGGCCGAGTACCTTCAGCACGACCGGCGCTGACGCCACCCCAGCCAGGCCAGCGCCGCCGCGCACAGCGCGATGGGCACCAGGCTGGCCAGGTTCATCCACTGCCAGCCGCCGGTCGTCACCAGCGCGCCGGACGAGAACGACGTGACCGTCATCGTCGCGTAGACGCCCGTGTCCATCAGCCCCTGCGCGCGCGTCTTCTCCTCGGGCCGGTAGGCCTGCGTGAACAGCGTCGTGCCGCCGATGTAGAGGAAGTTCCAGCCCACGCCCAGCAGCAGCAGCGCGCTAAGGAAATGCGGCAGGTCCTGCCCGCTCAGCGCGAACGCCACGCAGCCCGCGTTCAGCAGCACGCCCATCCACATGACCGGCCGCACGCTGATGCGCTTGATCAGCGGCCCGGTGAAGAAGCTCGGCACGAACATGCCCAGCACATGCCACTGCAGCACCAGCCCGGCGTCGGCAAACGGCAGGCCGCACTGGCCCATCGCGATGGGCGTGGCCGCCATCAGCAGGTTCATGACGCCGTAACCCAGCGCACTCGCCGCCAGCGCGACGAGGAACACCGGCTGGCGCACCAGCTCGGCGGCCGGCCGCCCGCCTGCGCCCGGCGCGGGCCGCACGAGCGGCGGGAAGTCGATCAGCGAGATCAGCGCCAGCCCGGCCAGCGCGACGCCGATCAGCAGCAGGTAGGCGCCGGCGAACGGCACCGTCAGCAGGTACTGGCTCTCGCGCGCCAGCAGCGGCCCGATGACCGCGCCCAGGCAGCCACCACCCAGCACCCACGAGATGGCCGCCTCGCGCTTGTCCGGCGCCACCAGCTCGGTCGCGGCGAAGCGGTACAGCGCCGCATTGGCCGTGTAGTAGCCGGCGATCAGCGTCGCCAGCACCACGCCCCAGAACTGCTGGTGCAGCACGCTGACGAAGGCCATCGTGCAGCTGAACAGCGCCACGCCCAGCCCGATCTGGAAGGCCCGCCGGCGCCCGAAGCGCAGCTGGTGCCGCCCCACCAGGCGCGCCGTCAGCGCACCGCCGGCCACGTAGGCGCAGATGGGCAGCGTGGCCATCCACGGCCGCGGCGCCAGCGCCAGGCCGACGAGGCCGTTGATGGCCATGAAGCAGATGTTGTTGGTGAGGAACAGGCCCTGGGCCAGCACCAGCAGGGCCAGGCGCTTGTTCAAGACAAGGCCAGCCAGGACAGCACCGCCAGCGGCGCCGTGTCGGCCCGCAGGATGCGCGGGCCCAGCGTCACGGCCGCGAAGCCGCGGGCACGCGCGGCGTCTTCCTCCGCGTCGCTCAGGCCGCCCTCGGGGCCGCTCAGGAACAGCGCACGCGGCTGAGCCAACGCCCCCAGCGGCGCCGCCGCCCGCGGGCTCAGCAGGCCGCGCCACTCGTCAGCAATGGGCGCCGGCAGTGCGGCCAGCCAGGCGGCCAGCGGCTGCACGGGCTCGACGCGCAGCGGCACCGTGCGCCCGCTCTGCTCGGCCGCCGCGATGGCCACGCCCTGCCAGTGCGCGCGCTTCTTGTCGGCCCGCTCGCCGGCCAGGCGCAGCACCGAGCGCTCGCCCACCAGCGGCTGCAGCGCCACGGCGCCCAGTTCGGTGGCCTTCTCGACGAGGAAGTCCATGCGGTCGTTGGCCGGCATGACGACGGCCAGCGTCACCGAGCGCGCCAGCTCGCGCTGCGGCCGCTCGGCGTCGATGAGGTTCACGCGCACCTCGCTGCGCCCCATCGCCGTCACCTCGGCCCGCCATTCCGGGCCGCTGCCGTCGAACAGCGTCAGCGCATCCCCCGGCTGCAGCCGCAGGACCTGCACATGGCGTGCAGCACCCGCCGGCAGCGTGAAGTCGCCCGGCTGAGTCAGTGGGGTGTCAACGTAAAAACGTGGCAAGGCCATCGTGCCTTATTCGGGCCAAGCGCCGGGCCGCGCAAGGCCGTCGTGCCTTTGTGCGGGCCGAGCGCCGGGCCGCTCCCAAGCCGGCCCGTCTGGCGATGTGCGAGCGGG
>JAYSCT010000174.1:0-7937 GCA_041914785.1 Roseateles sp. | reverse complement strand
CGATCAGGATCTCGCCGATGTCGGCGGTGAAGTAGTCGCGGATCGCGCGGATCACCAGGCTGGATTCCTGGTAGATCAGGTAGGCACCCTTGCCGCCCTTGGCCGCCTCGTCGATGGCGGTCCACAGCTTGAGCATGTAGTTCAGGTCCCACTGCAGCTCGGCAGCGGAGCGGCCGATGCCGGCGGTCCGGGCGATCAGGCTCATGCCCTTGGGGTACTCGAGCTGGTCGAGGTTTTCCTTCAGCTCCTCGCGGTCTTCGCCCTCGATGCGGCGGCTCACGCCACCGCCGCGCGGATTGTTGGGCATCAGCACGAGGTAGCGGCCGGCCAGCGAGATGAAGGTGGTCAGGGCGGCGCCCTTGTTGCCGCGCTCTTCCTTCTCGACCTGGACCAGCAGTTCCTGGCCTTCCTTGATCGCGTCCTTGATGGTCGCGTTCTTGACGTCGGTGCCTTCGCGGAAGAAGGTGCGCGAGATCTCCTTGAACGGCAGGAAGCCGTGGCGATCCTCGCCGTAGTCGACGAAGCAGGCTTCGAGCGACGGCTCGACGCGCGTCACGACGGCCTTGTAGATGTTGCCCTTGCGCTGCTCGCGGCCTTCGATCTCGGTCTCGAAGTCCAGCAGCTTCTGGCCATCGACGATCGCGAGGCGCCGCTCTTCCGGCTGCGTCGCATTGATCAGCATGCGTTTCATGTCATCACTCCTTCGGCGCTCCCCGTGCGGGAGACGCGCCACGTCATGCCACCCAACGGTGGCGTTCAAGACGCACGAGCGACAGCGTGGAACCGTGGAAGGAGTGCCCTGGACCGCTCGGGTTTCTGACGGAGGTCAGACGCCGAGCGGCGTTGGCGCATGCGACCGTGCGGCCCCACCACGGGAAAGCTCTGCCTCGACCTTGCCGCGTACGAACGCGCCGGGCCGGGCGACCACCACAGCTTCTGGCTGGGGTCGCGCCGGCGGGCGCAGCGGGTGGGGGAGGGGAGGGCTCATCCGCGAAGGACTGCTGGACGCTGGCGCGAGCGCTTGCGGTGGGGACCGCTTGTTCTCACGCCGTGAAAACCTTGTTTGGCATCCGGTCCTCTTCGCGCACCGAAGCGGGTGAAGAGGGGCCGGAGGGTTCCGGGTGTCATCGCTCTGCCGCACCGTGCCGCCAACCGCTGCTTCACTTGGGGAAGCCGCCTGCCGGATGCAGGATGCGTTGCATCGCCTGTTTGTGGCCCGGGGGCGAACCCGCCGGACCCCTCGCTACCGCCGCTAAAATCAGAAAAATCAAACACTTACGGCAGCAACGTGGTGAAAAGGATTATAGGGGCAGCCCCCGCGGCCCCTGCCACGGGGTTGACAGCCACTGTGAGTACGGACAAACCCGCGGTCAGGCGCGTCATCGTGGACGAAGGCTCGGCCGGCCAGCGGCTGGATAACTTTCTGCTGCGCGAGCTCAAGGGCGTGCCCAAGACCCATGTCTACCGCGTCATCCGCGCCGGCGAGGTGCGGGTCAACAAGGGCCGCGCGCAGGCTGACACGCGGCTGGAACTGGGCGACGAGGTGCGCATCCCGCCGGTGCGCGTGCCCGAGCGGGCCGAGGCGCCCGCCGCGCCGGCGCGCGAGTTCCCGGTCGTGTTCGAGGACGAGCATTTGCTGGTCATCGACAAGCCGGCCGGCGTGGCCGTGCACGGCGGCTCGGGTGTCAGCTACGGCGTCATCGAGGCGCTGCGCCGCGCGCGGCCGGCGGCCAAGTTCCTGGAACTCGTCCACCGGCTCGACAAGGAGACCTCGGGCCTGCTGATGATCGCCAAGAAGCGCAGCGCGCTGGTCAACCTGCAGGATCAGCTGCGCGACCGCGAGACGGGCAAGACCTACGCCGCCCTCGTCTGGGGCGACTGGCCGGACAAGCTCAAGGTCATCGACGTGCCGCTGGTCAAGTTCGTCGGCAGCGATGGCGAGCGCTGGGTGCGGCCGGGCAAGGCCGACGAGGCCGAGGCCAAGCGCTCCATCAGCCTCGTCAAGGTCGTGCAGCGGACCCGGGACTTCAGCCTGCTGGACGTGACCATCAAGACCGGCCGCACGCACCAGATCCGCGTGCACCTGCAGCAGGCGGGCCACCCCATTGTTGGCGACCCGAAATACGGCGACTTCGACCGCAACCGCGAGCTGGCCCGCGGCGCGGCAAAGTTCGACCGCATGTTCCTGCACGCGCGGCGGCTGCAGTTCCAGCACCCGGCCACGGGCGAGACCGTGACCTGCGAGGCGCCGCTGCCCGCAGCGTGCCAGGCCGTGCTGGCCGGCTGATTCAGAACAGCCGGCCGGCGTTGATCAACGTCAGCACGCCCAGCACCGCGAAGATGACCGCCGCGATGGCGTGCACCAGCGGCATGGACACCTTGGCGGCGATCTTGTCGCCGAGGAACACGGCCGGCGCATTGGCCAGCATCATGCCGACCGTCGTGCCCAGAACGACCTGCACCACGTCGGTATAGCGCGCCGCCAGCGCGACGGTCGCGATTTGCGTCTTGTCGCCCATCTCGGCGAGGAAGAACGCGACCACGGTCGTGCCGAAGACGCCGAAGCGCTGCCGCTTCGCGGGTCCCTCGTCATCGTCCAGCTTGTCCGGGATCAGCATCCAGCCCGCCATCGCGAGGAAGGACAGGCCTACCACCCAGCGCAGCACGTCCGGCCCCAGCGCATGGGCCACCCAGCCGCCCAGCAGGCCGGCGGCGGCATGGTTCAGCACCGTGGCGACAAAGATGCCCAGGATGATGGGTAACGGCTTGCGGAACGTGGCGGCCAGCACGATGGCCAGCAGTTGCGTCTTGTCGCCCATTTCGCCCAACGCGACGACGCCGGTGGACACGAGGAATGCTTCCAAGAGATTCTCCAAAGGGCCGGCACAAAAACCAAAGACCACGCTGCCGCCCGGCCCTTACCGGAGGCAGTGTGGTCAAAGGTCTTGCCAGGCTCTGGAGCTGCCTGCGCCATGGTCCATCGGACCAAGTGTGTTGACGCAGGCTCCTGCGGGACAGGACGGCTACTCCCCAATGACGAGCGCGCATTGTAGCGGGGATGCCAAAGCGGGCTTTGGCGCAGCGCCGACAATGCCGACATGACCTCCCGCCCCCAACGCTTCGACCTCATTGCCTTCGACTGGGACGGCACCCTGTTCGACTCCACCGCGCTGATCGCCCGCTGCATCCAGCGGGCCGCCGTGGACCTGGGCCTGCCTGAGCCCGAGTTCGAACGTGCCAAGTACGTCATTGGTCTGGGCCTGCGCGATGCGCTGGAGCATGCCGTGCCCGGCCTGCCCGAAGCGCGCTACCCGGAGCTGGGCCTGCGCTACCGCCACCACTACCTGTCCTCAGAGCATGAGCTGTCGCTGTTCGAGGGCAGCCTGGCAATGCTGGAGGCGCTGAAGGCGCGCCATCACTGGCTGGCCGTCGCCACCGGCAAGAACCGCGCGGGCCTGGACCGCGTGCTGGCATCCAGCGAACTCGGCCACCTGTTCGACGGCACGCGCACGGCAGACGAGACGCGCTCCAAGCCGCATCCGCAGATGCTGCTGGAGCTGATGCGCGAGTTCGGCGTGGAGCCCGAGCGCACGCTGATGATCGGCGACACGACGCACGACCTGCAGCTGGCCGCCAACGCCGGCACGCCGTGCGTCGCCGTCAGCTTCGGCGCGCATGACCACGAGACCTTCGCCCAGTTCAACCCGCTGTTCGTCGCCCACTCGACTCGCGAGCTGCATGACTGGCTCACCGCCCATGCCTGAGGTTGACGTCAAGCCGCCGCAGCGCCTGTGCGCGTCCGCCGACCTGTTGGAGCGCGGCAAGGCGTTGAGCTTTGACGTCATCCAGTGGCGCGAGCCGGTGCGCGCGTTCGCGCTGCGCTTCGACGGCCGGGCAGTCGCCTACCTGAACCGCTGCGCCCACGTGCCCACCGAGATGGACTGGCAGGAGGGCGAGTTCCTGGACGGCGACAAGCGCTTCATCATGTGCAGCATCCACGGCGCCGTCTACGACCCGCTGACCGGCCAGTGCCTGATGGGGCCCTGCAACCGTGGGCGGCTGACCAAGATCGAACTCACCGAGCGCGACGGCGAGGTCTACTGGCATCCGACGCGCGACACCAAACCCGCTTTTGAAGATTGACATGAGCAGCACCTCCGACGACTCCCTGCCGCCGCCCATCGCCGACCCCGTCGGCGTGCCGCCGGCGTCCACCCCGCTCTCGCCGCACAACGAGACGCTGCTGGCCCAGCTCGCGCGCGACTTCCTGCGCGAGCGCCGGCTGGAGCGGCGCTGGCGCACGGTGTTCCGGCTGTTCTGGCTGCTGCTGGCGGGTCTGCTGGTCTACAGCCTGTGGCTGCAGGGGCGGCATGTCACCACGACCGCCGCGCCGCACACGGCGCTGGTGGAGGTGCGCGGCGAGATCGCCGCCGACACGGAGGCCAGTGCCGAGCAGCTGCTGGCTGCGCTGAAGGATGCGTTCAAGGACGACTCGGCCCAGGCCGTCGTGCTGCGCATCAATTCCCCCGGCGGCAGCCCGGTGCAGGCCGGCATCGTGCACGACGAGATCAAGCGGCTGAAGCAGCTGCACGGCAAGCCGGTCTACGCGGTCGTCGAGGAGATGTGCGCGTCCGGCGCCTACTACATTGCCGCGGCGGCTGACGAGATCTACGTCGACAAGGCCTCCGTGGTCGGCTCCATCGGCGTGCTGATGGACGGCTTCGGCTTCACGGGGCTGATGGACAAGCTGGGGGTCGAGCGCCGGCTGCTGACCGCTGGCGAGAACAAGGGCATGCTGGATCCGTTCAGCCCGGTGAGCCCGCGGCAAAAGGCCTATGCGCAGGCCATGCTGGACCAGATCCACCAGCAGTTCATCGCCGTCGTGCGCGAAGGCCGCGGCAAGCGGCTGAAGGAAACGCCCGAGACCTTCTCGGGGCTGTTCTGGAACGGCGAGCAGGCGGTGCAGCTCGGCCTGGCCGACCACTTCGGCAACCTCGACTACGTGGCCCGCGAGGTCGTGAAAGCCGAGGACGTCATCGACTACACGCCGCGCGAGAACGTCGCCGAGCGGCTGGCCAAGCGCTTCGGCGCCGGCGTGGGCGCCGGGGCCGTGAAGGCGATGCGGGAGCTGGCGCCGATCCGCTGAGCGTCAGAAGCGGCGGCGCCGGATCAGGCCCGCCACCACCAGGCCCAGCCCGACGAGGGCCAGCGAGCCCGGCTCGGGCAGCTTGCGCAGCGGCGTCGCAGCCACGGGCATCGGTGCGTCGTTGACCTGCACGCTGCTGTTCCAGTCCTTCACGACCACCTGGCCGTTGATCTGGCCCCAGCCCTGGCCCACGCTGGCCTGCGTGGCCAGCAGCGAGGCGTTGATGCCGCCGTTCAGGATGACCTCGGTGGCCGTGGGCAGGTTGAACAGGACCTGGCCCTTGTTGAAGCCGATATAGCCGTGGTTGCCGAAGTCCACCCGCGTGCCATGGATGTTGATCAGGATCTGCGCGCCGCTGGCGAGGTTGTCGATCTGCAGGTTCCTGGCTGCGTCCCCGGCGAGGATGTCGAACACCGCCAGCATCTGGCCGGCGGCGTCGAAGTGCAGCGTGCCCCACTGGTCCACCGCCGTGCCGGTGTTGGTCATCGAGTCCAGCGACAGGGACAGCGCCGTGAGGCGCTGCTGCTCGCTCGCGAATGCGAAGCCCAGCCCGGTGGGCGCAGTGCCCATCATGTTGCCGCTGCTGGTGGGCGCGTAGCTGCCACCGACGGTGGCGCCGCCCCAGATCGTGCCGTTGGTGAACGTCACGTTGCCGCCCACCACCAGGCCGGTGCCACCGTACAGCGCGTTGGAGCCGGACTTCGTGTTGATGGAGTAGCCGTTGATGCTGGCGTTGCCGCCGACCGCGACGCGGCCCTCGACGTCGCTGCTGCTGACGTTCATGTTGCCGAAGGCCACGAGGTTCATGCTGGGGTCCAGACCCAGGCTGATGGGCACGGCCTGGGCGGCGGTGGCAGCGAAACAGGTGCAGGCGGTGGCGAGGAGTCGGGTCAGAAAACGCATGGCCGTCAGTCTAGGAAGCCGGCCCGTTTTGCATCACGCCTTGACGCGGGGGGTGAGGACGCGCTCTGCGACAGAGTTCACGACCCGCGGCGGCAACATTCAACGAAAAAGGCCGCAGCCCTTGCGGAGCTGCGGCCTGCGCGGAGCGCTGTTGCGCTTACTGCGTCTTGGTCTCGGTCTTGGGCTCGGCTTTGGCATGCTTCTTCGCATGCTTGTGGGCGTGCTTGGCCGCACTGGCGGCTTCAGCCGGTGCGGCGGCCGTGGTGGCGGCCGGTGCCGGCTTCGCAGCAGGCGTTGCTGCCGGGGCCGGGGTCGCCGCAGCCGTCGCCGTGGCAGCCGGCTGGGCGGTCGGGGCCGGCGTGGCGGCGGGGGTCGGGTTTTGCGCCAGGGCAACGCCGGATGCGAGCGTGATGAGGGCGGTGGCGATGGTGGTCTTCAGCGTGTTCATCTTGAGGGCTCCAGGGTGGTGTTTCGGGTTGCTTGGGCTTCGCGAAAGCTTGTGTCCACAACGACGCCTCGTTGAGCCACGTTGACGGCGTTGCAAAGCCTTACACGCGCAGAATCAGGGGCATGAACTCCCCACACCGCTTCGACTGGAGCGCCGGCTATGCCAGCCGCCGCAGCCCGCTGTTCGCCCGCAACATCGTGTCGACCTCGCACCCGCTCGCCGCACAGGCCGGACTGCAGGTGCTGCGCCAGGGCGGCAACGCCGTGGACGCTGCCGTCGCCGCGGCCGCGTGCATGACGCTGGTGGAGCCCTGCAGCAACGGCCTGGGCTCGGACGCGTTCTGCATCTTGTGGGACGGCCGGCAACTGCACGGCCTGAACGCGTCCGGGCCGGCGCCGGCGGCGTGGACGCCGGGCTTCTTCGAGGGTCAGGTCATGCCCAAGCGCGGCTGGGGCTCGGTGACGGTGCCCGGCGCCGTCGGCGGCTGGGCGGCCTTGAGCGAGCGATTCGGCAAGCTGCCGTTCGCCGACCTGATGCAGCCGGCCATCGAGATCGCCGAGCGTGGCTACGCCGTGCCGCCCATCGTGCAAGGCAAGTGGGCCATGGCCGCGGCGCTGAGCGAGATCACGTCGCAGCCCGGTTTCGCGCAGGCCTTCCTCCCCAGGGGCCGGGCGCCGGAGATCGGCGAGCTGTTCCGCTTCGAGGAGGCGGCGCGCAGCCTGAAGCTCATCGCCGAGACCCGCGGCGAGGCCTTCTACCGCGGCGAGATCGCGCAGGCGCTGGCGCGCTTTGCGCGCGACACCGGCGGCGCGCTGACCGAGGCCGACCTCGCAGCCTACCGGCCCGAATGGGTCACGCCGCTGGCGCAGGACTTTGCCGGCCACACGCTGCACGAGATCCCGCCCAATGGCCAGGGCATCGCGGCGCAGATGGCGCTGGGGCTGCTGCGGCACTGCGACGTCGCGGCGCATGCCGTCGACAGCCCCGAGGCCCAGCATCTGATGATCGAGGCGATGAAGCTCGCGTTCGCCGACGTCTACCGCTACGTCGCCGAGCCCGGTGCGATGACGGTCACCCCGGCGCAGTTGCTGGACGACGGCTACCTGGCCGAGCGTGCCCGTCTCATAGCCCCGCACCGCGCACAGGCCTTCGGCGCCGGCAACCCGGTCAAGGGCGGCACCATCTACCTGACCGCGGCGGACGAGTCCGGGATGATGGTGAGCTTCATCCAGAGCAACTACATGGGCTTCGGCTCGGGCCTGGTGCTGCCGGGCTACGGCATCAGCCTGCAGAACCGCGGCCACTGCTTCACGCTGGAGGCCGGCCACCCGAACCAGGTCGCGCCGGGCAAGCGGCCCTTCCACACCATCATCCCGGCGTTCCTGACCAAGGACGGCGCGCCGGTCATGAGCTTCGGCGTGATGGGCGGCAACATGCAGC
>JAYSCT010000173.1:0-7986 GCA_041914785.1 Roseateles sp. | reverse complement strand
CACCGGCACCGGCACCGGCACCGGCACCGGCACCGGCACCGGCACCGGCACCGGCGCAGGCGCAGGCGCCACCACGGGTGCGGCAGCGACCGCCGGCACAACCTCGGGTGCGGCGGGCGGCTCGGCCGGCGTGCTGGCCTTCTTGGTGACCCAGCCCTCGGGCAGCAGCGTGGGCGCTTCGGCGGGCGCAGGGGCCGGCGCCGACTTCTTGAAGAAACTGAACATATGACAGGCATTTTCGCCTGTCGCCGTGACGGTGGCCTTCCGGCCGCTTCTCGCACGCGCTTGATTTTTTGCCGCCGGGGAACCGGGTGAAACTGACCGAGGCTCCCCGCACTCCCGGTCCGCTCATGCCCGCTGCTCTCGTTTCGCTGCCCCGCTCCGCCCTCCGGCTGGTCTCGCTGGCTTCGCTGTTGATGTGCGCCGCCGCGCAGGCGCAGGACCTGCCAGGCCAGCAGGCGCCCACCGACGCTGCCGCGCAGGCCGGCGCACTGGCCGCCGTGAAGAAGAGCGAGCGCACCTTCCTGATGTCGGCCTTCATGGCAACGTCGCAGAACACGCTCAGCCTGTTCAGCTCCGCCGACGGCATCAACTTCACGTCACTGGGCTCGGAGGTCTACACGCCGCCCAAGGGGCTGCTGCGCGACCCGTCCATCCTCCGCGCCGCCGACGGCCTCTACTACGTCGCCTACACGACCGACTGGAACGGCTCGACCTTCGGCATCGCCAAGTCCGCCGACCTGAAGACGTGGACCCATGTGGCCGACGTGCCGGTGAAGCTGCCGGGCGTGACGAACGTCTGGGGGCCGGAATGGTTCCGCGACAGCGACGGCAGCCTGCGACTCATCGTCAGCCTGTCCAAGGGCGGCACGCAGGGCCCGTTCGCGGCCTACTCGGTGAAGGCGCTGGACGCGGGCTTCAGGACCTTCGGCGATCCGGTGCCGATGAAGGGGCTGGAGAACAACTTCATCGACACCTTCGTCATCCAGCACGAAGGCCAGTACGTCGCGTTCACGAAGAACGAGACGACCAAGTTCATCGAGCGGGCCACCGCGCCGTCTCTGGACGGCCCGTGGACGCTGGACAGGACCGGCGACTGGGCCGGCTGGGGCGGCTGGACGGAAGGCCCGGCGCTGGTGCCCATCAAGAACGCCGATGGCAAGCCCGGCTGGCGCATCTACTTCGACGACTACACGACCAAGCGCTACTGGACTAGCGACAGCTTCGACGGCCTGCAGACCTGGACGGCCAGGAAGGAACTGGGCGGCGTCTCGGGCACGGTGCGGCACTTCACCGTGATCTCGGAAGAGACCGCGCAGCTCGAACGCGCGACGGCCCCCAAGGACAAGCCGAAGAAGATCACCTGGGACCGCCACTCCCTCATCATCGACGGCAAGCGGGAGATGATCTTCGCGGGCGAGATGCACCCCTTCCGCCTGCCCTCGCCCAGCCTGTGGCGCGACGTGCTGCAGAAGATGAAGGCCTCGGGCCTGAACGCGGTGTCGTTCTATTTCGCCTGGGGCTACCACTCGGCCAAGCCGGGGCACTACGACTTCACCGGCATCCGCAACGTCGAGCGCGTCATCCAGATGGCCAAGGAGGAAGGCCTCTACGTCATTGCGCGCATGGGGCCTTACGTGAACGGCGAGCTGACCGCCGGCGGCTTCCCCGGCTGGCTGCTGCGCCAGCGCGCCGAAGCGCGCACCGATGCAGCCGAGTACCAGGCCGCGGCGGACGAGTGGATGACGCAGATCAACGCCATCATCGCCCGCCACCAGCTCACCAACGGCGGCGGCACCGTCATCGCCTACCAGCTGGAGAACGAGCTGTTCTCGGTGCAGCCCAAGAACATCCGCCACATGCAGCACCTGGCGGACAAGGCGCGGGCCGACGGCATCACCGTGCCGCTGTTCCACAACGCCGCATCGCGCCTGCCGGACTGGACGCCGAAGAACTCCACCGCACCGTTCGCCAACCCCGGCCCGACCGACATCTACGCCTTCGACGGCTACCCGGGCGGCGTCTGCAGCGTGGATGCCCAGCCCGGCACGCCCGCGCCGGCGCCGGACTGGGGCATCTACGGCAAGAACTTCCCCAAGGTCGGCTCGCTCGCCTCGCCCAACACGCCGGGCTTCGTCGCCGAGATCGGCGCTGGCTGGTTCGACTACTGGGGCTCCAACGGCACCTACGAGTGCACGGCCAAACGCCAGGGCCCGGGCTACCAGCGCGTGTTCTACGGCAGCAGCCTCATCAACTCGCTGACCATCCATTCCATCTACATGGCCTTCGGCGGCACCAGCTGGGGCTGGCTGCCGGGGCCCATCGTCTACACCAGCTACGACTACGGCGCGCCCATCAGCGAGGCCCGCGTCATGCGCGACAAGGCGCTGGTGCTCAAGCAGATGGGCGGCTTCGTGCAGGCCGCCACGCCCGTGCTCGCGCAGATGGACAAGGGCGAGCCGCTGGACAGCGGCAACGCCAAGGTGCGGCTGTATCACAACGTCAACCAGGCGCTGGGCAGCCATGTGCTGCTGGCGCAGCACAACCACCTGGACGGCACGGCGGCCTTCGGCTTCAAGCTGCAGACCAAGGACGGCAGCTACCAGGTGCCGCAGGCCGGCAAGCTCACGCTGACCGGCCAAGACGCCAAGCTGCTGCTGGCCAGCTACGCGCTGGAGCGCCAGCACCTCGTCTACAGCACCAGTGAGCTGCAGGCGCAGATGCAGCAGGGCGCGCGCGACGTAGCGCTGCTCTACGGCCGCGCCGGCGACGACGGCGAGACCGTGCTGCGCTTCCCGGCCAGGCCCAGCGTGAAGTTCCTCAGCGGCCAGGGCCAGGTGAGCTGGGACGCGAAGCGCGGCGACCTGCGGCTGAACTACGCCCACACCGGCCTCATCGAAGTGCTCATCAGCGGCGGTGGCCGCGCGCCGCTGCTGCTGCTGATTGCCGACGAAAAGACCGGCCAGCAGTTCTGGCGCCTGCAGGCCGGCGGCCAGGCCGTGCTGGTGCGCAGCCCGGCGCTCGTGCGCACCGCGGCGCTCAACGGCCGGACGCTGCAACTGAGCGGCGACACGACCGCGCCGAGCACGCTGCGCGCCTGGGTGCCCGACGGCATCACGTCGCTGAGCTTCAACGGCCAGGCCGTCGCCACGAGCGCGCAGGACTTCAGCCTCGCCGCCCGCGCCGCCCTGCCCGGCCCCGACGCCGTGAAGCTGCCCGACCTGACGCAGCTCGCCTGGACGCGCCGCTTCGACTCCCTCGAAGCCGCCATCACCTTCGACGACAGCGCCTGGCGCAAGACCGACGCCCCCGTGTCGGCCGCCAACGTCTACACCGCTGCCGACAAGGGCCAACCGGTGCTGGCGATGAGCGACTACGGCTTCCACCACGGCGACGTCTGGTACCGCGGCCGCTTCACGACGACCTCGCCCAAGCCGCTGCAGCTGGAGCTGTTCTTCGGCGGCGGCGGCGCCGGCCTGATCCAGGTGTGGGTGGACGGCAAGTTCATCGGCCAGCAGGAGCACGACACCGGCCGGCCTTTCCCCGAGACCACCGACACCTTCCGCCAGACGCTGCAGGGCCTGCCCGCCGGCGATCACGTCATCGCCGTCGTCGTGCGCAACAACTCGCACAACTGGGACCTGTTCGCCGACGACGCACACAAGGAGGCGCGCGGCCTGATCTCGACATCGCTGACGCCGCGCGGCGGCCCGCGCTTCGGCGTGCCCATCGCCTGGAAGATCCAGGGCAACAAGGGCGGCGAGGACATTGCCGACCTGGTGCGCGGCCCGCTGAACAACGGCGGCCTGTTCGGTGAGCGCATGGGCTGGCACCTGCCCGTGGACCCGGCCAAGCCCCAGCCCGGCTGGGACGCGACGACGCCGCAGGCCGCGCCGCCCGCGCCGGGCACCTACTGGCTGCGCACGACCTTCAAGCTCGACCTGCCGGCCGGCCACGACGTGCAGCTGGGCCTGGCCTTCGGCGACACGACCAAGCCGCGCTCCGAGCGCGAGAACCGCGCGCTGATCTTCGTCAACGGCTGGAACCTGGGCCAGTTCATCGCCCACATCGGCCCGCAGCGCACCTTCGTGCTGCCGCCCGGCATCCTGAATCCCAACGGCGACAACACGCTGACGCTGGCTGTCACCACCGACGGCCAGCCGGACAACGCGCTGGAAGCCGTGCGCCTGGTGCCGCTGGCCGTCGCGCGCGGCGGCGTGCCGCTGGAACCCGTGCCCCAACCCCGCAGCCTGCAGCGATGAACCTCCCCGTGACCCGATTGACCCTGCTCGCCGCCGGCATCGCGCTGGCCCTCGTGGCGGGCACCGTGCTGGCCCAGCGCCAGGTACAGACGCTGGACAGCGGCTGGCGCTTCCAGAAAAGCGATGCCGGCGCGGCCATGCAGCCAGCCTTCGACGACAGCGGCTGGCAGGCCGTGCGCGTGCCGCACGACTGGAGCCAGCACGAGCCCTTCCGCGCCGAGTACGGCAGCGGCAACGGCTATGCGGCCGGCGGCGTCGCCTGGTATCGCCGCAGCTTCGCCGTGGGGCCGGAGCAGAAGGGGCGCGTCGCCCGCATCACGTTCGACGGCGTCTACGACCACGCACAGGTGTGGATCAACGGCCACTACGTCGGCGGCCGGCCCTACGGCTACAGCAGCTTCGAATTCGAGCTGACACGCCACCTGAAGACCGATGGCAGCCCCAACGTGCTGGCGGTGCGCGTGGACCATTCGCGGCAGATGGACTCGCGCTACTTCACGGGCTCCGGCATCTACCGCGACGCGCGGCTGAGCTTCACCGACGCGCTGCACATCGCGCCGTGGGGCACGTACGTGACGACGCCCACCGTCAGCGCGACCCGTGCCGACGTGAAGGCACAGGCCGAGCTGATCAACGCGGCGACCCGCCCGCGCGCCTTCACGCTGCGCGCCGAGCTGCTGGCGCCGGACGGCCGCGTCGTCGCCACGCGCGACACGCAGGCCCGGCTCGCCGCCGGCGAGCGCCGCACGCTGGCGCAGGCGCTCGCCGTGAACCAGCCGCAGCGCTGGTCGCTGGACACGCCGCAGCTCTACACGCTGCGCCAGACCGTGCTGGTCGACGGCAAGCCCGTTGACCAGACCGACACGCCGTTCGGCATTCGCACGTTCCGCTTCGACGCCGACACCGGCTTCACGCTGAACGGCCAGCCGCTCAAGCTCAAGGGCGTGTGCCTGCACCACGACGCGGGCAGCCTCGGCGCGGCCGTGCCCGTCTCGGTGCTGGAGCGGCGGCTGCAGCAGTTGAAGGACATCGGCGTCAACGCCATCCGCACCAGCCACAACCCGCCGGCGCCCGAGCTGCTGGACCTGGCCGACCGCATGGGCTTCCTCGTGCAGGCCGAGGCCTTCGACGAGTTCACGCCGACGAAGAACAAGTGGATCGCCGGCTGGAACGTCGGCGTGCCGGGCCGCCAGGGCTACGGCGAGGAGTTCGTGCAGTGGGGCGTGCGCGATGTGGAGGACATGGTGCGGCGCGACCGCAACCACCCGAGCATCGTCATGTGGAGCGTGGGCAACGAGGTGGACTACCCCAACGACCCGTTCTCGCACCCGGTGCTGGGCGCCAAGTACCGCCCCACCGCGCCGCCGGCCAGCGACCTGGTGCGCTGGGGCCGGCCGCTGGTGGAGGCCGTGCGCCGCATGGACCCGACGCGGCCCGTCACCGCCGCGATGGCGTCCGTCGAGATGAGCGACGCCGTCGGCTTCGGCAACCTGTTCGACGTGGCCGGCTACAACTACCAGGAAGCCCGCTACGCGGCCGACCACGCGAAGTTCCCGAAGCGCGTCATCTACGGCAGCGAGAACCGCCACGACTACCGCGCCTGGGCCATCGTGCGCGACACGCCCTACATCTCGGCGCAGTTCCTGTGGACCGGCTTCGACTACCTCGGCGAAGCCCACCAATGGCCGCAGCGCGGCGCGGACTTCGGCCTCTTTGACCTGGCCGGCTTCATGAAGCCGCGCGGTGCGTTCCGCGCGAGCCTCTGGGCGACCGAGCCCGTCGTCTACCTCGCTGCCGCCACCGCATCGGCCACGCAGATCGCGTCGCAATCGGGCCAGGGCACGCCGCTGCTGGACCAGCAGAAGCGCGCCAAGGTGGCCGAGCACTGGAACTGGCCGGCGGGCGAGTCCATCGTCGTGTCGGCCTACGCCAACACGCCCGAGGTGCAGCTGTGGCTGAACGGCAAGCTCGTCGGCACGCAGAAGGCCGCCGACGCGGTGGAAGGCATCCTGAGCTGGACGCTGCCCTACCAGCCCGGCGAGCTGAAGGCCGTGGGCCTGAAGGACGGCCAGCCGGTCGCCGAGTTCGCGCTGCACACGGCCGGTGCCGCCGCGCGCATCGAGCTGCAGCGCGTGGCCTCGGGCAAGGATGGTGTCGAGCAGGTGGCGTTCTTCGTCGTCGATGCGCAGGGCCACCGCGTGCCCGGCGCGGTGAACAGGCTGCGCTTCGACGCGCAAGGCCTGGAGATCCTCGGCATCGGCAACGGCAACCTCGCCGACGTGGACGATCCGCGCGATGCCGAGCACGCCGTCCACGAGGGCCGCGGCCTGGCCGTGCTGCGCCGCGCCGACCACCACAATTCCCCCGCCGCGCGCCTGCGCGTCACCGCTCCCGGCCTCGTCGCCGCCGAGCTGTCTTTCTGAGCAGTACCCGAGACAAGACCATGTCCAACCAGATCCTCAAGCCCGTCGACTCCTCCAAGATCCACCCGCTGCTGGCCCACCACACGGCCCACCTCGGCGCTGACCGCGACGACATCCGCGGCGCCATCGACCGCCTGATCCACAACCTGATCAATATCGAGGACAAGGACGGCAAGTTCCTGCTGCGCCTGGACGACGGCCGCGTGCTGGACACCAAGGGCTGGAACGGCTTCGAGTGGACGCACGGCGTGGGCCTGTACGGCGTCTACAAGGTCTGGGAGCTGACCGGCGACCCCAAGGCCTGGGACATCATGACGAGCTGGTTCGAGGCGCGCTTCAAGGAAGGCATGCCCAGCCGCAACATCAACACGGTGGCGCCGTTCCTGACGCTGGCCTACCTGTTCGACCGCACGGGTGACCGCCGCTTCCTGCCCTACATCGACCGCTGGGCCGAGTGGGTCTACCACGAGCTGCCACGCACCGAGGAAGGCGGCTTTCAGCACATCGTCTACAACAGCGTCAACCACCAGCAGCTGTGGGACGACACGCTGATGATGTCGGTGCTGCCGCTGGCCAAGTTCGGGCTCTTGTTGGGCCGCCCGCACTACGTCGAGGAGGCCAAGCGCCAGTTCCTCGTGCACATCAAGTACCTGTCGGATCGCAAGACCGGTCTGTGGTTCCACGGCTGGACGTTCGACGGCCGCCACAACTTCGCCAACGCGCTGTGGGCGCGCGGCAACTCGTGGGTCACCATCGTCATCCCCGAGTTCCTGGAGCTGCTGAACCTGCCGGAAGGCGACGCCTTCCGGCAGCACCTGGTGTCCACGCTGGAGGCGCAGGTCAAGGCGTTGGCGCAGTTCCAGTCGCCGTCGGGCCTGTGGCCCACGCTGCTGGACGACCCCACGTCCTACGACGAGGCCGCGGCCTCCGCAGGCTTTGCCTACGGCATCCTGAAGGCCGTTCGCAAGGGCTACATCTCGAAGGACTACGAGGCCTTCGGCGTGAAGGCGGCGCTGGCGGTGCGGCGGCACATCAACGACGCGGGCGAACTGACGCAGGTGAGCTTCGGCACGCCGGTGTTCAACACGCTGCAGGAATACAAGGACATCCCGCTGACCTCCATGCCGTTCGGCCAGGCGATGGCGCTGCTGGCGATGGGTGAGTTGTTGGTGCGCTTCATCTGAGGTTGCTTGTGCGTGGCTTTGGGTTGGTGGCCAGGCCCGTGCCGGGCGTTCGCCCCGGCGGGCGGCTGGCGCCGGCTGTTCGGTATGGCCCCTTTAGCACCGCCGAGGAACGGAAGG
>JAYSCT010000172.1:0-8019 GCA_041914785.1 Roseateles sp. | reverse complement strand
AGCGCAGCTCGCCTCGTCAACTGACTCACGACGACTGTCCGAGCAGAGCGTAGCGACGCGAGTTCGGCGTGGGGCTTCGGGGCTGGCGTTGCTCGGCGACCCGTAGCGCAGCGGAGGGCGGTGCGGTCGGGGGGAGCTCTTTGCCTACTTTCTGGCGGTCCAGAAAGTAGGTCGCCCGCCGGGGCGAAATCCCGGCACCACACTCACGCGGCGGCCAACCGGCGCCGACGCGACGCCTCACCACGTTCGAGGATCGACGTCGCGCCCAGCAAGCCGAGCAGCCACCAAACCGCCACTGCACCGCCGCCACCTCCGCCACCAGAGCCGCCGCCCGAACCGCTTGTTGTCGTCGCCGCCGCCACGACCGTGATCGTCTGCGTCTTCACCGCCTGCGCCCCCGCGCTGTCGGTCAGCGTCAGCTGCACGGTGAACGTGCCCGCCGCGCTGGTGGCCACCGTCGCCGTCGGGCCCGCGGTGCCGCCGCTGAACGACGCAATGCCGCTGCCGCTGGTGATGCTCCACGCATAGCCCGTCAACGTGCGTCCGGCCGGCGCGCTGGAGCCGGCGCTGTCCAGCACCACGTTGTTGCCGGCCGCCACCGTCGTCGCCGACGCGCTGATGCTGGCCGTCGGCCCCAGCGCCGTCACGGTCACGGTGGTGCTGGCGCTGCCGGTCTGGCCCAGCGAATCGGTCACGGTCAGCGTGACGGTGAACGTGCCGCTGCTGCTGCCCAGCGTGGACACCGCGGCCGTTGCCGCGTTGGTGGCCGTCGTGAAGCTCGCCAGGCCGGCGGGTGTGGCACTGACGCTCCACTGGTAGCTGGCGATCGTGAAGCCCGCCGCTGCCTTTGTGCTGCTGCCGTCGAACGACACCGGCGTGCCCGCGGCCACGGCGCTGGCCGACGCGACGATGCCCACCGTCGGCGCGGCCGGTGCGGTGACGGTCAGCGTCTTCGTCGCCGTGGCGGTCTGGCCCAGGCTGTCGGTGACGGTCAGCTGCACCGTCACGCTGCCGATGCCGCTGGTCTTCAGCGTCGCCGTGGAGGCGCTCGTCGCGCCGCTGAAGCTGGCGATGCCGGCACCGCTTGTGAGGCTCCATGCCCAGCCCGTGATGGTGCGCGTGCCCGGCGCCGTGGACGCGCTGGCATCCAGCGTGACGCTGCTGCCGGCGGTCAGCGTCGCGGCACTGGCGGTGATGCTGGCTGTCGGCGTGGCTGCGGTGGCAGCGGCGGCCACGGCAGCGCCCACGTCCAGCAGGCCGGCGCCGCAGGTGGACGTGGTGCAGTAGCACTCGTCCTGCACGGTGCTGGTGGGCGCGCGGCAGGCCGGCACGCTGCTGCCCGCGGGCTGCGGGGGGAAGCTGCGCGCGGTGGATTGCAGCAGCGACTTGAGCTGCGCCGGCTTCAGCGACGGCTTGACCGAGAGCATCAGCGCCGCCGCGCCCGACACCATGGGCGCCGCGAAGCTGGTGCCCACCGAATAGTTCGCGCTGCTGCTGTAGGTGTGCGCGCTGGCCGTCGTCGTGCCGCTGTTGGTGGTGGTGAGGATGGGGTAGAGACAGGCGCCGGTGGTGTTGACGCAGTTGCCGCCCGGCGCGGCGATGGCCACCTCGGCACCGATGCTCGAGAAGCCCACCTTGGTGCCCACGTGGCGCACGCCGGCCACGGTGATGACGCCGGTGCAGTTGGCGGGCACGCCCACCGCCAGGCCTTCCGAGTTGCCGGCCGCCACCACCACCGTCACGCCTGCGGCGGTGAGCTGGTTGATGGCGTCCTGGTAGCCCGCACTGCAGCTGCCGCTGCCGCCCAGGCTGAGGTTGATGACGCGCGCCGGGTTGGGGTTGGCGGTGGGCACGCTGGTCAGGCCGGCGGCCCACAGCATGCCGGCGATGATGTCCGAGTCGGTGCCGCCGCACTTGCCCAGCACGCGTACCGGCAGCACCTTCACGTCGTAGCCCACCGACGCCATGCCCACGCCATTGTTGGTCTGCGCGCCGATGATGCCGGACGTCTCGGTGCCGTGCCAGCTGCTGTTGGTGGCGGCCTGTCCCGTGCCGCACTGGCCGGCGGTCGTCCAGTCGCCGGGGTCGGTGGCGTCGGCGTCGCGGCCGCCGCCGTCGCCCGCTGTCGTTGTCGAGCTGACGAAGTCGTAGCCGGGCAGCAGCTTGTTCGCCAGGTCGGGGTGCGCAGGCAGGACGCCGGTGTCCACGTCGGCGACGACGATGGCGGCTGAGCCGGTCGTCAGGGACCACGCGCCCACCGCGTTGATGGCCGACACCAGCGTCGCGTCCGGCGCCTGCAGATACCACTGGCCCGCCGCCAGCGCCGCGCCCGAGGTGGCGGGCAGCAGCGGGTCGTTCGGCAGTGCCGGCGTGGCCAGCGCATGGCGGCGCTCATCGGGGACCGCGTACTCGACGTCGGCATCCTTCGCGAGCCGGGCTGCCAGCGCGGTGGAGGTCATGCCCTTGTCGCCCCACACCACCTGGCTGCGCGCGTCGATCATGCGGCCGTCGCGCAACGCCAGGCCCTGGCGGCCGGCCAGCGTGGCAGCGTGCTGCGGCCCGCGGTCACCGCGTTCGCGTGCGGCCCGCATCAGCGGCCCCAGCGCCTTGAACTTGACGATGACGCGGGCGCCGTCGGCCTCCGGTGCGGTGGCGGCGTGCACGGGCAGCGAGGCCAGCGTCAGCGCCAGCAGCGCGACGAGTGCGATCAGCGCGAGCAGCAGGGGCAGGCAGGCAGAGGCAGGAAAGCGGCGCACGCAGGACTCCGGTTTTGAGCCGCCATGCTCCCGCAAACCGGTATCCGCCGTGCTGCCGTTTTGTGTCGGCGCCGATACATGCAATGCATGTGCGGCAGGGCGACGGCGCCCAGCGCCTCGGAGGTGGCGGCGTCCACATGCAGCGGCAGTGCGATGCGGCCCAGCAACTCGCCGTCGGCATAGCCGAACATGCGCTCCAGTGCCTGGTGGCGCCAGGCGATGTGGCGATCGTGCATCTTGGCGATGCCCACCGGGGCGCTTTCCAGCATGGCCTTCTGGTGGATCAGGGGCGCAGCGTACCGATCTGACCGTCGTCGAACGGCTTGCCGAGCGCGGCGCCGATCAGCATCTTGATGCCGGCCACGGCGTCGCCATGCTTGTTGTCCCAGTACTGGCCCTGCGTCGGGCGCACGCGGATGACGCTGATGCAGGGGTCGTCCACGCCGTCGTGGAACCACACGCGGGCCAGCGGCGTCCACAGGCGCTCGATGAGGGCGCGGTCATGCAGCACGATGGCATGGCCGGTCAGGTGCATGAAGCCTGAATGCTCCGTGGCCTGGAAGTACAGCTCGACCTCGCCGTTGGCCTCGATCTGCGCGTTCTTGTGGCTGTGCTTGTCGCTGAGGAACCAGAGGTTGCCGTCCGCGTCGCAGTCGCGCACGCCCATGGGGCGCACGCCGCCTTGCGTGACGAGGAAGCAGGTGTCGGCCTTCTCGACGACCTCGCGGATCTTCTGCACGGCGTCGCCGCCGTCCAGGTCCTGGCGCAGGTCGGCGGGGTGGGCGTCGGGGTGGGTGGGGGTGAGGTCTTGCGGCGGGGTGTTGAAGATGGGCATCGCGGGCTCCGGGGCTGGGGATGGTCCCCGCCAAGATAGGCGCCGCCTGCGCCCGCCCGTGTCAGCCTGCAGGCCGGACCCAAGTCGGACGTCGGCCGGCACTCACAGCTCGGCCACGCCCTTGACCCGCACCGGCAGCGCCACCGGCTGCGCCGCCACCTCCGCCGTTCGGCCGTGGAAGCGGTCCAGCAGCGCCTGCCACTGCTTCTTCACCGCGACGACGTTGGCATGCTTCACGTGGCCGTAGCCGCGGATCTTCTCGGGCAGGCGGGCCAGCTCGACGGCGGTGGCGAGGTTGTCGGCGCCGAGTGATGCCAACAGCTCGTCGATGAGCTGCTCGTAGTCCGCGATCAGCTGCCGCTCCATGCGGCGCTCGTCGGTCTTGCCGAACACGTCCAGCGCGCCGCCGCGCAGGCCCTTGAGCTTCGCCAGCCACTTGAAGGCGGTGAAGGTCCACGAGCCCATCTCGATCTTCCTGGCGCGGCCGTCCGCGCCGGGCTTGGCGATCAGCGGCGGTGCGAGATGGAAGCTCAGGCTCGACCAGTTCTCGAACTGGTCCTTCATCGCCTGCTCGAAGCGGCCGTCGGTGTAGAGCCGCGCCACCTCGTATTCGTCCTTGATGGCCAGCAGCTTGGCGTAGTAGCGGGCCACGGCCTGCGTCAGGCGCTGGCCCTTGCCGAGCTTGGCCTCCGCGGCGCGCACGCGGTCGACGAGCGCGCGGTAGCGCTGCGCGTAGGCGGCGTCCTGGTAGTCGGTGAGGAACTTCACGCGCCGCTCGATGAGGCCGTCAGGGCCATCGAGCTGGTCAAAGTTGAAAAGCTTCACGACATTGACGTCGCCGGCCAGGCGCTGCAGCGCGTCGGGCGCGGCGATGGCCAGGCGCCCCAGCGCGAACGCGGTCTTGTTGGCGTCGACCGCCACGCCGTTGAGCTCGATGGCGCGCATCAGCGCCGCCTCGCCGACGGGGATCAGGCCGCGCTGCCAGCAGGCGCCCAGCATGACGATGTTGCTGGGCAGCGTGTCGCCCATCAGGCGCTGCGCGATGTCCTGCGCGTCGATGGTGGCCAGCGTGCCCTGCTCGCCGACGGCGAACTTCATCTTCTCCAGCAGCGACGGCGCCTGCAGCAACGCATCCGGGTTGCGCACGAAGCCGGCGGTGGGCAGTTCATGGGTGTTGGCGAGGATGACGGTACGCCCGGCCTTCACGGTGCCCAGTGCGTCGGGCGATGCGCCCACCACCATGTCGCAGGCCAGCAGCACGTCGGCCTGCTGGGTGTCGATGCGGACCTGGTTGAGCAGGTCTTGCGTCGGCGCCACGCGCACGAAGGACAGCACCGAGCCGCCCTTTTGCGCGAAGCCCATGAAGTCCAGCACCGAGGCCTGCTTGCCTTCCAGGTGCGCGGCCATCGACACGAGCGCGCCCACGGTCACCACACCGGTGCCGCCCACGCCCGTCACCAGCATGTCGAAGGGCCCCGTCCACTGCCAGGCGGCGGGGGGCTGGATGGCGTCGATCTCGCGGGCGAGGTCCGCCGCGGTGAAGCCCGAGCCCACCTTCTTCTTCAGCTGCGCGCCGTGCACCGAGACGAAGCTCGGGCAGAAGCCGTTGACGCAGGAGAAGTCCTTGTTGCAGCTGCTCTGCTCGATGGCGCGCTTGCGGCCCCAGTCGGTCTCGACGGGCACGACGGAGAGGCAGTTGCTGGCCTGGCCGCAGTCCCCGCAGCCCTCGCAGACGGCCTCGTTGATGAAGACGCGCTTGGGCGGGTCGTAGAACTCGCCCTTCTTGCGGCGGCGGCGCTTCTCGGCGGCGCAGGTCTGGTCGTAGATCAGCACCGTCACGCCTTCGATCTCGCGCAGCTCGCGCTGCACGGCGTCCATCTCGCTGCGGTCGTGGAAGGTGGTGCCGGCGGGGAAGAGGCCGTGGTGGCCGTTGTACTTGTCGATGTCGTCGGACACGACGACCAGCTTCTTCACGCCCTCGGCCTCCACCTGCCGCGCGATCTGGGGCACGCTGGTGGTGCCGTCCACGGGCTGGCCGCCGGTCATCGCCACCGCGTCGTTGTAGAGGATCTTGTAGGTGATGTTGGCCCGGGCCGCGATGGCCTGGCGGATGGCGAGGTAGCCGGAGTGGTAGTAGGTGCCGTCGCCGAGGTTCTGGAAGACGTGCTTCTCGGTGGTGAAGCGGCTGTGTGCGGCCCAGTCCACGCCCTCGGCGCCCATCTGGATCAGGCCGGAGGTGCCGCGCTCCATCCAGCTGGCCATGAAGTGGCAGCCGATGCCGGCCAGCGCGCGCGAGCCCTCGGGCAGCTTGGTGGACGTGTTGTGCGGGCAGCCCGAGCAGAAGTAGGGCTGGCGGCGCACGCCGTCGGCGGCGTTGGAAAGCAGGCAGGGCGTCAGGAAGTCGACGACGAGGTGGCGGCGGTCCAGCGCGGGGTTCAGCCGCGCCAGCCAGTCGGCCACCGTGCCCATGATGCGGCTGGGCCGCAGCTCACCCAGCGCGCTCAGCACCGGTGCGCCGTGCTCGTCGGTCTTGCCGACGACGCGCGGGCGCTGGAACTCGGGCAGGTGGTACAGCAGCTCCTTGATCTGGCGCTCGACGACCGGGCCCTTCTCCTCGATGACCAGCACGTCAGTCAGGTTGCTGCAGAACTCGACGATGCGCGTCGGCTCCAGCGGGAACACCAGGCCCACCTTGTAGACGCGCACGCCGGCGGCGGCCAGCGCGTTGGGGTCCAGGTCCAGCCGGCGCAGCACCTCCATGAAGTCGTAGTGCGCCTTGCCGACAGTCACGATGCCCAGCGTGGCCGCGGGGCTGGTGACGATGTGCTTGTCGATGCTGTTGACCTTGGCAAAGGCGCGCACCGCGTCGAGCTTGTGGGCCAGGCGCGATTCCAGGTCGAGCGAGGGCAGGTCGACGCTGCGAATGTGCAGATTCGTCGGCGCGGTGTAGTCCACCGCATGCTCGAAGTCGAGGGGCACGGCGTTCAGGTCCACCGTCATGCCGCTTTCGACGACCTCCGAGATCGCCTTGAAGCCGACCCAGGCGCCGCTGAAGCGCGACAGCGCCCAGCCGTACAGGCCGAACTCCAGGTACTCGGCCACGTTGGCCGGGTGCACCAGTGGCATGCTCCAGGCCTGCAGCGCCTGGTCGCTCTGGTGCGGCGTGCTGCTGGACACGCAGCCGTGGTCGTCGCCGCACACGACGAGCACGCCGCCCTGGGTGCTGGTGCCGTAGACGTTGCCGTGCTTCAGCGCGTCGCCCGAGCGGTCCACGCCGGGGCCCTTGCCGTACCACATCGCGAACACGCCATCGACGGTGCGCTGCGGGTCCAGCGCGACGCGCTGCACGCCCAGACACGCCGTGGCGGCCAGGTCTTCGTTGATGGCGGGCAGGAACTCGATGTGGGCGGCGTCGAGGAACTTCTTGGCCTTCCACAGCTGCTGGTCCACCATGCCCAGCGGCGAGCCGCGGTAGCCGGACACGAAGCCGGCCGTGTTCAGTCCGGCGCGCTCGTCGAGTTTCTTCTGGGCCAGCAGCAGCCGCACCAGCGCCTGCGTGCCGGTCAGGAAGACGGCGCCGCCGTCGGCCGCGAGGTTGTCGCTGAGCTGGTAGGGGCGCAGGGTGTCGGTCATCGCATGTCTCCTCGTGGGTGGGAGATTCTTCCTCGCGCATGGCGCAAGAACTTGCCTCAATGCCGCCTTGGGTGCCTGGCAATGAGATGATTTATCTCAAACAAGGTCAATCATGGAAAAAACAGAACTCGACCGTGCCAGCCTGCAGATCCTGGAGGCGCTGCAGGCCGACGCGCGGCTGTCCACGCAGGCGCTGGCGGAGCAGGTGGGCCTGTCGGCCACGCCGGTGTGGCGGCGCGTGAAGGAGCTGGAGGACCGCGGCGTCATCCGCGGCCAGGTCGTGCTGGTGGACCGCGAGAAGGTCGGCCTGTCCATCCTCGTGCTGGCGCAGGTCAGCCTGGTGCGGCACAGCGAGGGCGCCGTGGAGCAGTTCGAGCAGCTGGTCGGCACGCGGCGAGAGATCATCGAATGCCACGCCATCACCGGCGATTCCGACTACGTCATCAAGGTCGTCGCGGCCGACATGAAGGCTTACGACCTTTTCCTGCAGCAGCACATCTTCAAGCTGCCCGGCGTGGCCAGCGTGCGCAGCAACGTCGTGTTGCGCGAAGTGAAGTACGAGACCGCTTTGCCGGTGGGGCAGGGCGCATAAAGTAGCCCGGTCGCCACTTCACCGAGGGCCATGGACTCCTTCTTCGCCCAGCTCTCCGATTCCGTCAAAGGCGCCCGCACGCTGGAGGACCTGACCCGCCCGCTGCTGGAAATGCTGGAGGCCGTCACGGGCCTGGAGTCCGCCTACCTGGTCGGCCCTGCAAAACGCCCAGAACCCGCATGAACACTGGTGATGCGGGGTGA
>JAYSCT010000171.1:0-8139 GCA_041914785.1 Roseateles sp. | reverse complement strand
TCTACCCGATGTACACCTTCGCGCACCCGATCGAGGACGCGCTGGAGCGCATCACGCACAGCATCTGCACGCTGGAGTTCGAGGATCAGCGCCCGTTCTACGACTGGCTGCTGAACCAGCTCGCCGACCTGGGCCTGCTGGCCCGGCCGCTGCCGCAGCAGATCGAGTTCGGCCGCCTGAACCTGAACTACGTCGTCACCAGCAAGCGCAAGCTGCGCCAGCTTGTCGAGGAACACCACGTCAGCGGCTGGGACGACCCGCGCATGCCGACGCTGGTGGGCCTGCGCCGCCGCGGCTTCACGCCTGCGAGCCTGCGCGCGATGGTGGAAGCCACCGGCGCCAGCAAGCAGAACGCGTGGATCGACGACACGGTGCTGGACCAGGCGCTGCGTGCCGACCTGGAGCCGCAGGCACCGCGAGCCTTCGCCGTGCTGCAGCCGCTGAAGCTGAAGCTGACCAACTACGCCGAGGTCTTCGGCAGCGCCGACCACCGCGAGCCCTGCGAGACCGCCGCCCACCCGCACAAGCCGGAGCTGGGGCTGCGCAAGTTCTCGCTGGGCCCCGAGCTGTGGATCGAGGCAGAGGACTTCATGGAAACGCCTGTGAAGGGCTACTTCCGGCTGTTCCCCGGCAACAAGGTGCGCCTGAAGGCCGGCTACGTCATCGAGTGCACCGGCGCCGAGAAGGATGCCGACGGCAAGGTCACCGCCGTGCTGGCCACGGTGATCCCCGACACCAAGAGCGGCACGCCGGGTGCGGATGCCGTCAAGGTCAAGGGCACCATCGGCTGGGTGGGCGTGCACGAGGCCGTGGCGGCCGAGGTGCGGCTGTACGAGCGCCTGTTCGCCGAGCCGCAGCCGGACGCCGGCGGCCGCGACTTCATCGAGTTCCTGAACCCGAACTCGCTGCGCGTGGTGCGGGGCTTCGTCGAGCCGTCACTGGCCGGCGCTGCACCCGACCAGCGCTGGCAGTTCGAACGTCACGGCTATTTCGTGACCGACCGCGTGGACCACCGTGCCGACCAGCCGGTGTTCAACAAGATCACCGGGCTGAAGGACAGCTTCCCGCGCTGAGCCCGGCCGGCTCAGGCCGGCATGCGGTCGTCGCCGAACTCGTCCAGCACCTGGCGGTAGAGCCGGGTGATGGTGCCGTCACGGTGCAGGGACTCGACCGCCCTGGCCAGGCGATCGATCAGCGCCGGCGTGGCGATGCGGCGCGACAGGTGCAGCCAGAACGCCTGCCGTTCCACCAGCAGCGGGCGCGCAAACGACTGCATGCGCAGCCCCAGCCCGCGCGCGGCGCCGAACAACCCGAGGTTGCTGCCGTAGGCCGCGTCCACGCGCCCGCCCACCAGCATCTGGATGGCGTGCTCGTTGTTGTTCACCCACTGCAGCCGCAGGCCAGGCAGGCCGGCCAGGCTCTCCGGCATCGGGAAGCTGCGCGGCACGGCCAGCGACTGCAGCGACAAGGCCTCCAGCCGCTGCAAGGGCGCCTCGCGGCGGCTCACCAACACGGTCGGCAGCGGCAGCACCGGCGCCACCTGGTGGGCCACGGCCTTGAGCTCGTCGTTGGAGAAGCGCAGCACCATGTCGGCGCTGCCGTTCTGCAGGCTGAGCACCGTGCGCGCGTAGGGCACCACGTGGTTCTCGGCAGCCAGGCCGGCGCGCTGGGCGATCAGCTGGCCGATGTCGTACATCAGGCCGCCCGCCCCCTGCGGGCCGACGCGCCCGAACGGCTCGGACTGGATGGTCTCGATGCGCAGCACGGTGGGCTCGGCGGCCGCGGCGCGACGTGCCGGCAGCACGGCGAGCAGGCCTGCCAGGCACAGGCGCCGCCTGGGCACCGTCACGGCGCGGTCAACCGGGCTTCCCGCGTGTCTGTTCATCCGGCGATTGCAGCACCGCCCGCGCCCCACTCGATTGACCTGAAACAAGCCAGCAACGCCGCGCCCGCGTCAGTCCCGGGCTCCGCCGCAACGCAGCACGATGGGCGTGGCGTATTCCCGGCCGACGACCGCGCGGGCGAACAGGTAGTTCTGCCGCGCGCGGTCGCTCAGCGCATCCAGCCGCACGCCGCCGTGGGCGTCGCAGGGGAAGGCCAGCGCCCGGCCGCTGTGGAACAGCGATTCGAAGCGCAGTTCGTAGTCGTCGCACATCAGGGGCATGGGGCGTGAGTTCATGGGGCACCTCGCTGATGGCCAGACTAGGCGCCGTCGCCGCCCGTCGCGCGTGAAAACGTCGCGGCCGCGGCGGCGCACCCCCACGGTGGGCGGGCCGGGCGCCAACATGTCACGGCGTCAGCGGCCGGGCTTGCGCAGCAGGTCGATCTGGAACGGCCGGTCGTCCATCTCCACCCGGGCCGGCGGGGGCGTGCGGAGCGTGAACAGCCGCCGGCGCGGCAGCGCAAGCCGGGCCAGCGACGGCTGCAGGTAGCGCCGCAGCAGCGCCTGCAGCGACCCGTCGGCAAACGCCAGCCGCAGGCCGCGCTCCACCCTCGCGATGGCCGTGCGGTTGTCGGCGTGGGTGTAGAGGTACTGCGGCAGGTCGTAGGACAGCAGCAGGCTGTCGTCCACGGCCAGGCCCGGCAGGCCGGCGTGCGCCTGGATCTCGTGCCCCACCTCCAGCACGCTGCGGCAGAACAGGTCGGCGCGGCCCACCGCGACCACCTCGAACAAGGCCTCGTACGTCGCCACCTCGGCCACGTCGAAGCCGTTGGCCCGCATGACGGCCACGTCGGCCCAGTCGCGGCCCTGCACATGGCGCAGCCGGGCCACGGCGGCCAGGCTGTCCGCCGCGCGCACGGCCGCCTGGCGCGGCGCATGCACGAAGCAGACACGGTAGCGGTTGACGCCCAGGTGGATGGGGAAGCGCACGGGCACCAACCCGGCCGCGCGGCCGACGTCCGGGCTGGTGGCGACGAGGAAATTGGGCGCCGTGCGCGCCGACGCTTCCAGCAGCGCACGCTGCTTGTTCATGGGCAGCGACACCACCAGCCGGAACGGCCCGTCGGCGCGCGCCGTCTTCTCCAGCGCCAGCTGCACGGCGTCGCGCACATAGGCGTTGCGCATGTCGGCGCCGCTGTCAGGCGCGCGCAGCGTCAGCACCAGCTCCGCGGCTCGCGCCGGCCCGGCCGCCAGCACGGCGGGCAGGCCCATCAGCAGGGGACGCCTGGGCAACATGCGGGCAATGTAGCCCTGCCCGCCAGTGCCGGGAAGTCAGTCCGCCAGGTCGGCCAGCCTTCTGACCTTGACCTTGCGGCCCTTGAGCTTGCCGGCCGACAGGCGCTTCACGGCTTCCTTCGCGATGTCGCGCTGCACTGCAACATAACTGTGGAAGTCGGTGACATTGATCTTGCCGATCTGCGCCGCCGTGAAGCCGGCCTCGCCGGTCAGCGCACCCAGGATGTCGCCGGGGCGGATCTTCTCCTTGCGGCCGCCGAGGATCTGCAGCGTGTCCATCGCCGGCAGCAGCGGGCCGCCGGGGGCATCCTTCACGTCGTTCAGCGGCTGCCACTGGAAGGGCGCGCCCTGCAGCAGCTCGATGCGGCCCACACGGCCCATCTCGTCCAGGCTGGCCAGGCTCAGCGCCAGGCCTTGCGCACCCGCGCGGCCGGTGCGGCCGATGCGGTGCACGTGCTGCTCCACGTCGGCGCTGATGTCCACGTTGATGACGCAGGCCAGGTTGGCAATGTCCAGCCCGCGCGCGGCGACGTCGGTGGCCACCAGCACCGACGCGCTGCGGTTGGCGAACTGGATCAGCACCTGGTCGCGGTCGCGCTGCTCCAGGTCGCCGTGCAGCGCCAGCGCGACGAAGCCCTGCGCCGCCAGCACGGCCTCCAGGTCGCGGCACTGCTGCTTGGTGTTGCAAAAGGCGATGGTCGACTCGGGCCGGAACGCGCGCAGCAAGCGCGGCACGGCGTCAAGCCGCTGCGCCTCGGTCACCTCGTACGCGATCTGGCGGATCGTCGACGCGGCCGCGCTGGTGGCGCCGGCCACCTGCACCGTCTGCGGCTCGCGCATGAACTTCTGCGCGATGTCCTTCACGCCTTCCGGGAAGGTGGCCGAGAACAGCAGCGTCTGCCGGTTGGCGGGCGCGCGCTTGGCCACGGCCTTGATGTCGTCGACGAAGCCCATGTCCAGCATGCGGTCGGCCTCGTCCAGCACCAGCGTGTTCAGCGCCGACAGGTCCAGCGTGCCGCGCTCCAGGTGGTCGATGAGCCGGCCCGGCGTGCCCACGGCGATGTGCGCGCCGAAGGACAGGCTGTCGATCTGCGGCTTCATCGGGCTGCCGCCGCACAGGCTCAGCACCTTGATGTTGTCGGCCGCGCGGGCCAGGCGGCGGATCTCCTGCGTGACCTGGTCGGCCAGTTCGCGTGTGGGGCACAGCACCAGCGCCTGCACGCGCGGCAGGTCGGCCTTGAGCCGGTGCAGCAGCGCGATGGCGAAGGCGGCCGTCTTGCCCGAGCCGGTCTGCGCCTCGCCGATGACATCGCGGCCCGCGAGGGCCAGCGGCAGGCTGGCGGCCTGGATGGGCGTCATCTGCGCGTAGCCCAGCTGGTCGAGGTTGGCCAGCATGGCGGGGCTCAGCGGCAGGGTGGAGAAAGCGATATCGGTCATGCCGCCATTGTCCCGCGTGTGAATTCCTGCGCATTTTCCGCCGGCGGGCGCGCCGGGCTTGCAATTGCTCACGGTTGCGACCAAGGTCGGTCACTAGCATTTGCCGCGGGCCCAGCGCCCACGCCTAACGTCATGCCTACCGTCACCCGCTCGTTCCCCGAAACCCAGCCCATCGACCCGCCCACGTCGGCGCGGCCGCGGGTGCTGGAGGGCGGCGCGACCCGCCCGCAGGCAACGCGCGCGGCGATGCCGGCCGCCCCCAGGCCGCGCCCCGCCGCCGGCCCGCGTGCGCAAGGCGCCGCCGTCAAGGCCGACGGCCTGCCGCGCTGGGCCAAGGGCGTCGTCATCGGCGGCGTGCTGCTGGCCGTGGCCATGCCGGCATCGGTGCTGATGTCGCGCTCCATGCTGGTGCAGGAAGCGCTGGCGGCCGAGAGCGGCTCCAAGGCCGCGATGGTGTGCACGGCCGGCGACGCCCGCGCCGTGGACGACTCCAGCGTGATGGGCTGGCTGTTCGGCGGCTCGTTCTTCAGTTGCGGCGACTGGGAAACCCGCGAGGCCCGCCAGCAGCGCGAGCGCGACCGGGCGCACAACAACTACATGGCCCGCGAACGGGCGCGCCAGGGCCTGCCGCCGAACTAGCGGCCGCACCGGCCTGTTGCCATGAAAAAAGCCGGCCTGGACAGCCGGCTTTTTCAATGCGCCGTGGGCGCTCGTGCCCGTGGCTCGGCGTCAGCCCATGTGCAGGCCACCGTTGCAGGAGAAGTCCGCACCGGTCGTGAAGCCACTGTCCTCGCCGGCCAGCCAGGCGACGACGGAGCCGATCTCGTCCGGCGTGCCCAGGCGCTTGACGGGAATCGTCGCGACGATCTTCTCCAGGATCTCGGGCTTGATGGCCTTGACCATGTCGGTGCCGATGTAGCCGGGGCTGACGGTGTTGACCGTCACGCCCTTGGCCGCCAGCTCCTGCGCCAGCGCCATCGTGAAGCCGTGCATGCCGGCCTTGGCAGCGGAGTAGTTGGTCTGGCCGGCCTGGCCCTTCTCGCCGTTGACCGAGCTGATCTGGATGATGCGGCCCCAACCCTTTTCCACCATGCCCGGCACGACCTGCTTGGTCACGTTGAACATGGAGTTCAGGTTGGTGTCGATGACGGCCTTCCAGTCCTCCGGCGTCATCTTCAGGAACATGCGGTCGCGCGTGATGCCGGCGTTGTTGACCAGCACGTCGATGACGCCGTGCTCGCTGATGGCCTTCGTGAAGGCCTCCACCGTCGAGTCCCAGTCGGCGACATTGCCGACCGAGGCGTGGAAGCTGTAGCCCTGCGCCTTCTGTTCATCCAGCCACTTCTGGTAGTCGCGGCTCGGGCCGCAGCCGGCGATGACCTTGAAGCCAGCCTTGGCGAGCTTCTGGCAGATGGCGGTACCGATGCCACCCATGCCGCCCGTGACGTAGGCAACTTTCTGGCTCATTGGAGTCTCCTTGTGGTTGGAGTGGGGAAAAAGTGATTAACGCTCGACCGTCAGTGCGACGCCCATGCCGCCACCGATGCACAGCGACGCGATGCCCTTCTTGGCGTCGCGCTTGACCATCTCGTGCAGCAGCGTGACGAGCACGCGGCAGCCGCTGGCGCCGATGGGGTGGCCCAGCGCGATGGCGCCGCCGTTGACGTTGACCTTGCTCGTGTCCCAGCCCATCTCGTTGTGCACGGCACAGGCCTGGGCCGCGAAGGCCTCGTTGATCTCCAGCAGGTCCAGGTCGGCTGCCTTCCAGCCGGCGCGGGCCAGCGCCTTTTGCGCCGCGGGCACGGGGCCCATGCCCATGTAGGCCGGGTCCAGGCCGGCCGACGCGTAGGACGCGATGCGCGCCAGCGGCGTCAGGCCCAGCGCCGCGGCCTTGGCGGCCGTCATCACCATCACGGCGGCGGCGCCGTCGTTCAGGCCCGACGCGTTGCCGGCCGTCACGCTGCCGGCCTTGTCGAAGGCGGGCCGCAGGCCGGCCAGCGCTTCGGCGGTGGACTTGCGGTTGATGAACTCGTCGGCAGCGAAGACGACCGGGTCGCCCTTCTTCTGCGGGATCGTGAAGGGCACGATCTCGTCCTTGAAACGACCCGCCTCCTGCGCCGCGGCGGCCTTCTGCTGGCTGCCCAGCGCCAGCGCGTCCTGCTGCTCGCGGGTGATGCCGTACTTCTTGGCGACGTTCTCGGCGGTGATGCCCATGTGGTACTGGTTGTACACGTCCCACAGGCCGTCGGTGATCATCGTGTCGACCATCTTCCAGTCGCCCATGCGCTGGCCGTCGCGCGAGCCGGGCAGCACGTGCGGGGCCAGGCTCATGCTCTCCTGGCCGCCAGCGATGACGATGTCGCTGTCGCCGTCGCGGATGGCCTGGGCCGCCAGCATGACGGCCTTCAGGCCGGAGCCGCACACCTTGTTGATCGTGAATGCCGGCACGCCCTGCGGCAGGCCGGCCTTGATGACCGCCTGGCGGGCCGGGTTCTGGCCCACGCCGGCCGTCAGCACCTGGCCGAGGATGACCTCGTTGATCTGCTCGCCGCTCAGCCCGGTGCGGCGCAGCAGGTCCTGGATGACGGCGGCGCCCAGCTCGCTGGCGGGGGTCTTGGCGAGCGTGCCGCCGAACTTGCCGATGGCGGTGCGCGCGGCGGCGACGATGACGATGTCTTGCTGGCTCATGGTGTCTCCAAAAAAATGATCAGGCTTTGACCTTGACGTAGCGACCGGGCGCGGGCTCGATGGCCTTGTACTTGCGGCTGCCCGGCGCCTTGGGCGCGGGCTTCTTCGCGCCGGCATGCGTGGCCAGCCAGGCGGACCAGTCGGTCCACCAGCTGCCCGGGTGTTCGGTGGCGTTGGCCAGCCAGGCTTCGGGGTCGGCCGGCAGCGCCGTGCTCTTGCCGATCCAGTGGCTGCGCTTGCCCTTGGCGGGCGGGTTGATGACGCCGGCGATGTGGCCCGAGGCGCCCATGACGAAGCGGCGCGGGCCCTTGAAGATCTGCGTGTTCCGGTAGGCGGCCTGCCAGGGCACGATGTGGTCCTCGCGCGAGCCGTAGATGTAGACCGGGCAGGCGATGGCGGACAGGTCCAGCTTCTCGCCGCACACGGTCAGCCGGCCCGGCAGCTTCAGCTCGTTCTGCAGGTAGGTATGGCGCAGGTACCAGCAGTACATGGGCCCGGGCAGGTTGGTGGAGTCGCCGTTCCAGTACAGCAGGTCGAAGGCCGGCGGCGCCTCGCCCTTCAGGTAGTTGCCGACGACGTAGTTCCACACCAGGTCGTTGGGGCGCAGGAAGCTGAACGTCGTCGCCAGCTCCTGGCCGTGCAGCAGCTGCGGGCCCTTGGGCGAATCGGGGCCCAGCGTGGCCTCGCGCAGCCGCACGCTGGCCTCGTCGACGAAGATGTCCAGGATGCCGTTGTCGGCGAAGTCCAGCAGCGTGGTCAGCAGCGTCAGGCTGGCGGCCGGCTGCTCGCCGCGCGCCGCCAGCACCGCCAGCGCGGTGGCGAGGATGGTGCCGCCG
>JAYSCT010000170.1:0-8177 GCA_041914785.1 Roseateles sp. | reverse complement strand
CCGACATCAAGCGCCTGTTCACGCCCGAGTTCCGCAACCGGCTGGACGCCATCGTGTCCTTCCGTCCGCTGGACGAGGAGATCATCCTGCGCGTGGTCGACAAGTTCCTGCTGCAGCTCGAAAGCCAGCTGCAGGAGAAGAAGGTCGAGGTCAGCTTCTCCGACGCGCTGCGCAAGCAGCTCGCCAAGAAGGGCTTCGATCCGCTGATGGGTGCCCGGCCGATGCAGCGCCTCATCCAGGACACCATCCGCCGTGCGCTGGCCGACGAACTGCTGTTCGGCCGCCTGACCGACGGTGGGCGCCTCAGCGTGGACGTGGACGACAAGGGCGAAACGACGCTGGACATCCAGCCGACCCCGCCCAAGCCCAGCAAGGACGGCAAGCCGAAGGCCGAGCCGGCCACGGCCTGACCGGCAGGCTGGATCGGGAAAGGACGCTTCGGCGTCCTTTTTTTGTTCAGGCCGCTGGGTCCTGCTTGAAGAAGTCCGCCAGCAGGCGGTACATCACCGGCTCCTCCGCGCGCATCGCGGCCGGGGCGACGAAGAAGGCCTCCACGGCCACGGCGAAAAACTCCTCGACGGCCTCGCCGCCGTAGGGGTCGATCAATGTGTCTTCGCCGGCGTCGATGCGGGCGCAGAACTGTTCCCACTCGGCGTCGATGACGGCGATCCAGCGCTCGCGTGCGTCGGCGTCCAGCGGCGGCACACCGTCGGCCAGGCCGTCACGCATGTCGATGACGTGGGCGAACTCGTGGATGACGACGTTGTAGACCGCGTCCGCGCCGAACTCGGCCGGGTCGTCGCTGACGGCGATCGCCTGCCAGGCCAGCATCAGCGGCCCGCCTTCCATCGCCTCTCCGGCCAGTTCCTCGTCGTACTCGTGGACGATGCCGTCCTCATCCTCGAAGCGCCGCTGCGCGACCACCTCGCCGGCATGCATGACGATGCCGACAAAGCCGTCGTACCAGGAGAGCCCCAGCCGCAGCACCGGCAGGCAGGCCTGCGCTGCGACGGCCACGGCCACCTCGTCGGTGACCTCGAAGCCGGCGGCGCCGTGGAACTCCTTGGTCGACAGGAACAGGCTGCACAGCCGGCGCAGCTCCGCGAGGTCGGCCTCGCTGCGGCGGGCCAGGAAGGGGTAGCGCAGCAGCGTCAGCTGCCACAGCGCGTCGGGGATGGCGTGGCGTTCGACGGCGCGTTGCTCGCGCCAGTCGCGCAGGGCCTTGAGGATCACGGCGGCAGCCGTTGCAGGCCGGCGGCCGACAGCCGGATGACGTCGCCGCGGGGCGGCACCGTGTCGAAGTCCCAGTCGGACAGCACGATCCGCCGCAGGCCGCCGCCCAGGTCGTGCTGGGCCGGGCGGTGCGTGTGGCCGTGGATCAGCGTCGTGGCGGCCGCCTCGCGCAACAGTGCGCGGCAGGCGTCGGCATCGAGGTCGGTGGCCATCAGCTGCGCGGCCTGGGAGGCGCGGCTCTGCGCACGCGCCTGGCGGCCGAAGGCCTGGCGGTCGGCCAGGGGCTTGGCAAGAAAGTCGGCCTGCCAGGCGGCCGAGCGCGCGGTGGCGCGCCAGGCCTGGTAGCCGGCGTCGGCCAGGCACTGCGCGTCGCCGTGCGCGAGCAGCCAGCGCTGGCCGAACGCGTCCAGCGCGGTGGGGTCGGGCAGGGCGGTCATGCCGGCGTCGGCCAGCAGCTCGGCGCCGATGAGGAAGTCGCGGTTGCCGGCCATGAAGAACAGGTCCAGCCGCCGTGAAGCCTCGCGCAGCATCGTCACGACGCCGGTCTCGAAGGGCTCGTGGCGCGCATCGTCGCCCACCCAGACCTCGAAGATGTCGCCCAGCAGCAGCACGGCGTCGGCCGTGGTGCGGGCGAGGTGCGCTTCAAGCCGGGCCAGCGTGCCCGGCGTGTCCGGCCCCAGGTGCAGGTCGGACAGCAGGTCCACCTGCTGCCACTGCCCCGGCGCCGTCAGCGTGTGGATCAAACCTCGACGGCCTTCTCGATGACGACGGCCTCGACCGGCACGTCGTCATGGAAGCCGGAGCGGCTGGTCTTGACCTTTTCGATCTTGTCGACCACGTCCTGGCCCTCGATGACCTTGCCGAACACGGCATAGCCCCAGCCCGACGGGCTCTCGGACTTGAAGTCCAGGAAGCCGTTGTTGGTCGTGTTGATGAAGAACTGCGCCGTCGCCGAGTGCGGTGCGTTGGTGCGCGCCATGGCCAGCGTGTAGTGGGCGTTCTTCAGGCCGTTGTTGGCCTCGTTCTGGATGGGCGCCTCGGTGGGCTTTTGCTTCATGCCGGGCTCGAAGCCGCCGCCCTGGATCATGAAGCCCTTGATGACGCGGTGGAACACCGTGCCGTCGTAATGGCCGGCGCGCACGTAGCTGAGGAAGTTGGCGACCGACAGCGGCGCCTTGTCGGCGTCCAGCTCGATGAGGATGTCGCCGTGGTTGGTGGTGAGTTTGACTTGGCTCATTTGGGTGCCGGCTCGACGAGAGCCTTGGTGATGAAGATGGGCTTGAGGGGCAGATTCTCGTGGATGCCCCTCGCGGTGGTCTCGGCCGCGCGGATCTTGTCGACGACCTCCATGCCCTCGATGACCTGGCCGAACACGGCGTAGCCGCTGCGGGGATTCATCGGGTCGGCATCGAGGTAGGGGTTGTCGACGACGTTGATGAAGAACTGCGACGTGGCCGAGTTCGGGTCGCCCGTGCGGGCCATCGCGAGGCTGCCACGCACGTTGGACAGGCCGTTGCCGGCTTCCAGCGGAATGGGCGGCTTGGTCGGGCGCTGGTTGAGTTTGGCGTCGTAGCCGCCGGTCTGCACCATGAAGGTGCGAATGACGCGGTGGAACAGGACGCCGTTGTAGTGCCCGGACTTCACATACTGCAGGAAGTTGGCGACGGTCCGGGGCGCCTTTTCGGCGTTCAGCTCGATGCGGATGTCGCCTTCGGAGGTCTGCAGCTTGACGGTCTGCGCCGAGGCGCCGGCCGCGGCCAGCAGGGCGGCCAGGAGGAGAGCGGTCTTCGTCATGGGTCAGCGGGTCTTGGAGGGGGTGCCGGTCAGCGCCAGCGTGCGGCTGATCTTGCCGGCCAGTGCGTCGCTGGGGTTCAGCGACGCCTTCTGTGCACGCTGGTAGGCCCTCAGGGCCAGCCGCAGCAGCACGTCACCGAGGTTCTCCTGCGCCTGGGCATGGTCGGGCTGCAGCCGCAGCGCCTGCTGCAGTGCGGCCTGGGCCTCGTCCAGGTCGCCGGCGGCGGCATGCAGCACGGCGAGGTTGTTGTAGGGGTCGGCCAGGTCGGGGAAGTCCTGCGTCAGCCGCGTGAAGAGGGCGACGGCCTTGGCCCGGTCGCCCAGCTCCATGCGCATGACACCCAGCGCGAAACGCAGCTGCAGGTCGTCGGGCGACCGGGTCAAGGCCTGCTCGACCTGCTCGGCGGCCTGGGTCTTCTGGCCAGCCAGCCACAGGCGCTGAGCGCTGGCCAGGTCGTCGGCTTGGGCGGGCGCCGCGGCCAGCACGAGGCTGAGCAAGACGGGCAGGACCAGGGAGGGGTGGGGCAGGCGCATGAGGGTTGTAGCGGGGAGCGGAAAAAGGGGTGGCCGCTATACTGGAATTCATTCTATGAGCCCCGCCTGGGCGGTCCCGGTGCGGGGCTTCTTGTTGGTGGGCGCCTGCCCCCTGTTCCCGTCTCACATGTCCCTGCGCGTCCACAACTCCCTCAGCCGCACCCTCGAAGACTTCAAGCCGCTCGTGCCTGGCCAGGTGCGCATGTACGTGTGCGGCATCACCGTCTACGACCTGTGCCACATGGGGCATCTGCGCATGAACATGGCGTTCGACGTCATCTACCGCTGGCTGCGCGCCAGCGGCTATGCCGTCACCTATGTGCGCAACGTGACGGACATCGACGACAAGATCATCCGGCGCGCCGTCGAGCGCGGCATCACCATCCGCCAGCTCACCGAGGAGATGACGGCGGCGATGCACGAGGACTTTGCCGCCGTGGGCCTGCTGCGCCCCGACCATGAGCCGCGCGCGACCGAGTACGTGCCGCAGATGCTGTCGCTGATCGAGCGCCTCGAAGCGCGCGGCCTCGCCTACCGGGCCGAGGGCGGCGACGTGAACTACGCCGTGCGCAAGTTCGACGGCTACGGCAAGCTCAGTGGCAAGAGCATCGACGACCTGCGTGCCGGCGAGCGCGTGGCGGTGGATGACGGCAAGCTGGACCCGCTGGACTTCGTGCTGTGGAAGGCCGCCAAGGCCGAGGAGCCGGCCGACGCCAAGTGGGCCGCGCCCTTCGGCGAAGGCCGCCCGGGCTGGCACATCGAGTGCTCGGCGATGAGCTGCGCGCTGCTGGGCGAGGCCTTCGACATCCATGGCGGCGGCGCCGACCTGCAGTTCCCGCACCACGAGAACGAGATCGCGCAGAGCCAGGGCGCGGGCTATGACTTCGCCAAGTACTGGCTGCACAACGGCTTCCTGAACGTCGACGGCGAGAAGATGTCCAAGAGCCTGGGCAACTTCTTCACCATCCGCGACGTGCTGAAGAAGTTCGACGGCGAGACGCTGCGCTTCTTCATGCTGCGCACGCACTACCGCCGGCCGTTCAACTTCAGCGACAGCCACCTCGAAGACGCCCGCACGGCCCTCACGCGCCTGTACACGGCGCTCGATGCCGTGCCGCCCGCTGACGTGACGATCGACTGGACCGAACCCCATGCCGCCGCCTTCAAGACGGCGATGGACGAGGACTTCGGCACGCCGGGCGCCGTGGCGGTGCTGTTCGACCTCGTTAACGAAGTGAACCGCGACCGCTCGCCGCAGAAGGCCGGCCTGCTGAAGGCGCTGGCCGGCGTGCTGGGCATCCTGCAGCAGGCGCCGCGCGCCTATCTGCAGGGCGGCTCCGGCGACGAGTCGGCCTGGATCGAAGAGCGCATCGCCGCCCGCGCCGCCGCCAAGGCCGCGCGTGACTTCGCCGGCGCCGACGCCATCCGCGGCGAGCTGTCGGCCAAGGGCATCACGCTGAAGGACGGTGCCGGCGGCACGACCTGGGTGAAGAGCTGATGGCGGTCGTCTCCGAAGTCGTCCCGGCGTACTGGGACGAGGCCTGCAAGCACCTGGTCAAGCGCGACCGGGTCATGAAGAAACTCATCCCGCAGTTCGGCGAGGCGCGCCTGCAGAGCCGCGGCGACGCGTTCGCGACGCTGGCGCGCTCCATCGTCGGCCAGCAGATCTCCGTGAAGGCCGCGCAGTCGGTCTGGCACAAATGGGTCGCGCTGGCGCCGAAGTTCCAGCCCGCCGCCGTGCTGGCCCTCGGCGTCGAGGAGCAGCGCGCTGCCGGACTGTCGGCGCGCAAGGTCGAGTACCTGCGCGACCTGGCCGAGCATTTCGCGTCCGGCCAGGTGCACGTGCGCCAATGGGCGCAGATGGACGACGAAGCCATCATCGAGGAGCTCGTCGCCATCCGCGGCATCGGCCGCTGGACGGCCGAGATGTTCCTGATCTTCCACCTGATGCGCCCCAACGTGATGCCGCTGGACGACGTCGGCCTGCTCAAGGGCATCAGCCTCAATTACTTCTCCGGCGAGCCTGTGTCCCGAGCCGAAGCCCGCGAGGTGGGCGACGCCTGGGCGCCTTACCGTTCCGTGGCCGTTTGGTACATTTGGCGCAGCCTCGATCCGCTACCTGTGGACTACTGATGAGCAAAAAGCACTTTCTGGAATTCGAGCAACCCATCGCGGAGCTTGAGACCAAGATCGAAGAACTGCGCTATGTGCAGAGCGAGTCGGCCGTCGACATCTCCGAGGAGATCGACCGCCTCTCCAAGAAGAGCCAGCAGCTGACCAAGGAGGTCTACGCCAACGTCGCGCCCTGGCAGGTCTACCAGATCGCCCGCCACCCGCAGCGCCCGCAGACGCTGGACTACTGCTCGGAGGTCTTCACCGAGTTCCAGGAGCTGCATGGCGACCGCCATTTCGCGGACGACGCCGCCATCGTCGGTGGCTTGGCGCGCTTCAACGGCCAGGCCTGCATGGTCATCGGCCATCAGCGCGGCGGCGACGCCAAGGAGCGCACGCTGCGCAATTTCGGCATGCCGCGCCCCGAGGGCTACCGCAAGGCGCTGCGCCTGATGAAGCTGGCCGAGAAGTTCGGCCTGCCGGTCTTCACGTTCATCGACACGATGGGCGCCTACCCCGGCATCGGTGCCGAGGAGCGCGGCCAGTCCGAGGCCATCGGCCGCAACATCCTGGAGATGGCGCAGCTCGAAGTGCCCATCATCGCCACCGTCATCGGTGAAGGCGGCTCCGGCGGGGCGCTCGCCATCGGCGTGGCCGACCAGGTGCTGATGCTGCAGTTCGCGGCCTACTCCGTCATCTCGCCGGAAGGCTGCGCGTCCATCCTGTGGAAGAGCAGCGAGCGCGCGTCCGACGCCGCCGAGGCGCTGGGCATCACGGCGCATCGCCTGAAGGCGCTGGGCCTGATCGACAAGATCGTCAGCGAGCCCGTGGGCGGCGCCCACCGTGACGCCAAGCAGATGGCGTCCAACCTGAAGCGCGCGCTGAGCGACGCGCTGCGCCAGGTCAGCGACCTGAAGACCCGCGAGCTGCTGGACCGCCGCTACGAGCGCGTCCAGGCCTATGGCCGCTTCAGCGACACCAAGAATCGCTGAGCTCGGACTTGAGCAGCCCCTGCGGGCTGTTCATGCCTGGCAAACGGCCGGGCCGCTGGCCCGGCGCCGACTGCAGCGTGGAGACTGACCTCGTCGCGGTCGCCTTCAGCGGCGGCCTCGACTCTACGGCACTGCTGCACGCCACGGCCCGCTCGGGCATGCGCGTGCTGGCGCTGCATGTTCACCATGGCCTGCAGCAGCAGGCGGACGAGTGGGCCGCTCATTGCGAGCGCGAGGCACGGGCGCTGGGTGCTGGCTTTGCGTGCACCCGGCTGACCGGAGCGCCCGCGCCGGGTGACAGCGTCGAGGCGTGGGCCCGGGAGGGCCGGCATCGCGCGTTGCACCAGATGGCCCGCGCCGCTGGTGCGGATCTGCTGCTGCTGGCGCACCATCGCCAGGACCAGGCCGAGACCTTCCTGTTGCAGGCGATGCGGGGGGCAGGTCTTGCTGGCCTGGCCGGCATGCCCCGGGCGCAGTGGCGCGACGGCGTGTGTTGGGCGCGCCCCTGGCTGGACCAGCCGCGCGCGCTGATCCGCGCCTATGCCGAGCAGCAGGGGCTGCGCTGGATCGAAGACCCGAGCAACGGCGACGGTCGCTTCGCGCGCAACCGGCTCCGGCAGGCGGTATGGCCGGCGTTTCCGGCGGCGGAGGCCGGCTTGGCCCAGGCCGCGCGCTGGGCGCAACAGGCTGACGCGCTGGCGGCGGAGGTCGCGGCCGAGGATCTGGCGCGCCTGGCCAGCGCCGAACGGCTGGACCTGACCCAGCTGGCCGCGCTGTCGCCGGCCCGGGCCAGCAACGCGTTGCGCGCCTGGCTGGCGACGCACACGGCGGCGCCGGCCAGCCTGGTCGAGCGGCTGCTGGCGCAATGGCGGCCGGGGGCGACACAGAGCTGGCCCGCGCCGGGCGGGGCGTTGCACGCCTACCGCGACGGGCTGTACTGGTCGGCCCAGGTGCCGCAGGGGCAGGCGCCGATGCCCGTGGACCTCAGCCGCCCTGGTCTCTATCCCCAGCCGGGGTGGGGCGGCGCCTGGCTGGTGGAGGCCGCTGCACCCGGCATCGCGACCGCGCGGCTGGCTCGGCTGGTGCAGTGCGCCCGGGGCGGGGCCGAGCAGTTCCAGCGCGCGCCGGCCTCGGTGCCGCGCGGCGTCAAGAAGGCCTGCCAGGAGGCGGGGTTGCCGCCCTGGCGGCGCGGCGGGCCGCTGCTGTTCGACGGCGACCTGCTGGTGGCGATGGCCGGTCTCGGCATGGATGCCCGTGCCTTCGCCAGCCAAGATGAGCCGCAGCTGTCTCTGCGCTGGCTGGACGACTCCGCCTTGCCTCAGCGCGAAGGCGCAATGCATTCCGCTGCATAAAATCGGGGGTTTGCGAGCGTGCCGTCCCGGCCGCTCCGTCTTCAGCCTTCGCGAAACACATGGCTCTGATCGTCCACAAGTACGGCGGCACCTCGATGGGGTCCACCGATCGCATCCGCAACGTCGCCAACCGCGTGAAGCGGGAGGTGGACGCCGGCAA
>JAYSCT010000169.1:0-8241 GCA_041914785.1 Roseateles sp. | reverse complement strand
GCTCGCTCATCGCCAGCGCGCCGACATGCTCGCCGCTGATGAGCTTGGGCAGGTACTTGGCGCGCTGCGCATCGTTGCCGTTGCGCTTGATCTGGTTCACGCACAGATTGCTGTGCGCGCCGTAGGACAGGCCCACCGACGCGCTGGCCCGGCTGATCTCCTCCATCGCCACCATGTGGGCCAGGTAGCCCATGTTGGCGCCGCCGTATTCCTCCGGCACGGTGATACCCAGCACGCCCAGGTCGCCCAGCTTGCGCCACAGGTCCATCGGGAACTGGTCGCTGCGGTCGATCTCGGCGGCGCGGGGGGCGATCTCCACTTCCGCGAACGCCCTGACGGCATCACGCAACGCGTCCACATCCTCGCCAAGCTGGAAGTTGAGGCCGGGCAAATTCATGAGAAATATCTCCTTGGCGCCTCGTTACAAGCGGGTTACAACCGGCTGCAGGGCGTTTTGATTGACGTAAACGTCAACTGTATCAAGGGCGGCGAGCCGCCTGCCGAGGAGAACCCATGCTGAATCAGATGAGCTTCCAGCGCCGCATCCTGCTGCTGCTGGCCACCGCGATCACGGGCGTCGTCGTGCTCGTGGCCATCAACTCCCTGCAGGCCTACAACGACATCATGTCGGGCCGCCGCGAGGTGCTGCAGACGGCCGTGCAGTCGGTGGCCACGCAGGTGCTGGATCTGCAGCAGCAGGCGGCCAGCGGCAAGCTCACCGAGGAAGCCGCGCAGGCGGCCGCGCGCGAAGCCGTGCGCGCCGGCCGCTTCGGCGGTGCCGATGGCAAGACCGAGTACTTCTATGCCTGGACGCTGGACGGCGTGGGCGTCATGCACCCCGTCAAGCCCGAGTGGATCGGCAAGAACATGGCCGAGAAGATCGTCGACGGCAACGGCCGCAAGACCTTGCAGGACATGGCCGCCGGGCTCAGGAGCGCGGCAATGGCCGGGCCTTCATCGACACCCACTTCATCCGCCCGGGCGGCAACACCCCGGTCCCCAAGCTGCAGTACGTGATGCAGATCCCGGGCTGGAACTGGATGGTCGGCTCGGGCCTCTACATGGACGACGTGAAGGCCATGGTGTGGCAGGCGGCGCTCAAGCAGATGGGCGTGGGCGCCCTCGTACTGGCCATCACCGTGGCGCTCGGCCTGGCGATCGCGCGCAGCGTGCTGGGCCAGCTGGGCGGCGAGCCGAGCACGGCCATCGCCGCCATGCAGGATGTCGCCCGAGGCAACCTGAGCCTGCGGCTGTCATCGGCGCGCAGCGACAGCCTGATGGGCCAGATGCAGGCCATGGTGGATTCGCTGCGCGAAACCATCGGGCAGGTGCGCGCCTCGGTGGAGTCCATCTCCACCGCTGCCGGCGAGATCGCCCAGGGCAACCACGACCTGTCCTCGCGCACCGAGCAGGCGGCCTCCAACCTGCAGCAGACCGCCAGTTCCATGGAGGAGATGAGCGGTGCCGTGGGCCAGAGTGCCGACACCGCACGCCAGGCCAACCAGTTGGCCACGTCCGCCGCCACGGCCGCCCAGCGCGGCGGCCAGGTCGTGGCCCAGGTGACGGCCAGCATGCAGGGGATCACGGAGAGTTCGCGCAAGATCGCCGACATCATCGGCGTCATCGACGGCATCGCCTTCCAGACCAACATCCTGGCGCTCAACGCCGCCGTCGAAGCGGCGCGCGCCGGTGAACAGGGCCGCGGCTTTGCGGTGGTGGCCGGCGAGGTGCGCTCCCTGGCGCAGCGCTCTGCCGAGGCGGCCAAGGAGATCAAGGCCCTGATCGGCGCGTCGGTGGACAGCGTGGAGCAGGGCTCGGGCCTGGTCACGCAGACCGGCCAGGCCATGCAGGACATCGTGTCCAGCGTGAGCCGGGTGTCCGATCTGATCGGCGAGATTGCCGCGGCCACCGGCGAACAGCGTGACGGCATCCAGCAGGTCAACCAGGCCGTCACGCAGCTGGACCAGATGACCCAGCAGAACGCCGCGCTGGTGGAAGAGTCGGCCGCGGCTGCGCAGTCCATGCGCGACCAGGCGCACCGGCTGGCCGACGCTGTCGCCGCCTTCCGACTCAGCTAGCCGCGTCGGCCGGCTGCGGCAACAGGCGGCTCACCAGCGGGTGGACGATCTTCTTGTCGGTGCCCACCGCGTAGAAGGCCTCCTCCACGCCGGCGCAGTCACCCACGCGCACCAGGCCGTCGCGCTGCACCAGCTTGTCGCTCATGACCGCCGCCGCCGGGAACACGCCCATGCCCGCGGCGCCGAAGGTGGCCAGCAGCGCGCTGTCCTCGAACTCGCCGGCCACCTTGGCACGCACGCCGTGGCGCTCCAGCCAGTGGTCCAGCCGCACGCGCACGGCGGCATGGTCGGTGGGCAGCAGCAGCGGCACGTCGGCCAGCGACGCGGGGAAATTGCTCGCGGCCTTGTCAGCCCAGCGCGGCGCGGCGAACCAGGCCATTGGCGAGCTGCCCAGTGCGTGGCTGTAAACGCGCAGGTTGGGGTTGGGCGGCGCCGGGCGGTCGGCCAGCACCACGTCCAGCCGGTGCAGCGCCAGGTCGCCCAGCAGGTCGTCGAACTCGTCCTCGTGGCACAGCAGGCGCAGGTGCGGCGTGTCGATGATGGGCTGCAGCAGGCGCTGCACGACCAGCTTGGGCAGCCCGTCGGAAATGCCCACCGCCAGCCGCACCGCCGGCGCCGTGGACGCATCGCGCACGCGCTCGGGCAGCGTCTCGCCCAGCGAGAAGATCTGCTCCGACACCTCCAGCGCCGCCTGCCCCGCATCGGTCAGCGTCAGCCCGCGGCCGGCCGGCTTCAGCAGCGCCGCGCCCAGCGACTGCTCCAGCTCGCGCACCTGCGTGGACACGGTCTGCACCGACAGCCCCAGCCGCTCGGCCGCCCGTGTCAGCCCGCCCTCCTTGGCGACGGCCCAGAAGTAGTAGAGATGGCGGTAGTTGAAGCTCATGCTCATTGGCGGCAACTCATCAAGTTATGCAGAAGAAATTGTTCGCCATTCTCTGCTTTTATTTGATGGCTGGGCTGCCTACCCTGCAGCCGTCTTTCTCTCACTGGAGGTCTGCCATGCAAACCCGTCCCACCGCCCTGGCCGTGCCCTACGGCACCGCGCTCGACCGCGGCACCGCGCACCGCGTGCTGCGCAACACCTACGCGCTGCTGTCCATGACGCTGCTGTTCAGCGCCGCCGTGGCCGGCGCCGCCGTCGCGTTCAGCCTGCCCGCGCCGGGGCTGATCCTGACGCTGGTCGTCTACTTCGGCCTGCTGTTTGGCATCCACAAGCTGAAGAACAGCGGCGCCGCCGTGGGCCTGGTGTTCGCGCTGACCGGCTTCATGGGCTGGACGCTGGGCCCGCTGCTGACGCGCACGCTGGCGCTGCCGTCGGGCGGCCAGGCCGTCATGCTGGCGCTCGGGGCCACCGGCGCCGTATTCCTGGCGCTGTCGGCCTACGCGACGACCACCAAGCGCGACCTGTCGTGGATGGGCGGCTTCCTGTTCGCCGGCATGATCGTCGCGCTGCTGGCGGGTCTGGCCGCGGTGTTCTTCCAGATCCCCGCGCTGGCGCTGACGGTCTCCGCCGTCGTCGCGCTGCTGTCGGCCGGCCTGATCCTGTACGAGACGCAGCAGATCGTGAACGGCGGCGAGACCAACTACGTGCTGGCCACGGTCAGCCTGTTCGTCTCCATCTTCAATCTGTTCACCAGCCTGCTCAGCCTGTTCGGCTACGGCAGCTCGGACGACTGAGCCGGGTGAACCGGGAGGCCGAGCATGAACATCCGTGACCTAGCCTCCCGCCTGCGCCACACCGCCGGCCAGCTGCCGCCGGGCCCCGTGCCACTGGCGGCACTGGCCGAGGCGCATGGCGGCGCCTGGCAGGCCAGCCTGCTGGTGCTGCTGGCGGCGCCCTGCCTGCTGCCCATCCCGGGCGTGGGCAGCCTGCTGAGCGTCGGCTTGGCACTGCTGGGCCTGACGCTGTGGTGGCAGGCGCCCCACGCCGACCTGCCGGCTCGGCTGGGCCGGCTGAGCCTGCCCAGCGAAGGCGCCTCGCGCGGCCTCACGCTGATGGCGCGCTTCTACGACCTCGTCCACGGCGTCACGCGCCCGCGGCTCACCGCGCTGGCGGGCCCGTCGGCCCGCTGGTGGCTGGGCCCGATGACGCTGGTCATGGCGCTGCTGATCTTCCTGCCCATCCCGTTCGGCAACCTGCTGCCGGCCGTGTCGCTGATGCTGGCCGGCGTGGCGCTGGCCGCGCGCGACGGCCTGCTGATGCTGGCGTCGCTGACGATGGGCGCCGGCGCGCTGGCCTCGTCGGCCGCGCTGCTGATGCTGGGCTGGCAGGCCTGCGCGGCGCTGCTGGGGCTGGGCGCCTGACGCGCCGCCTCAGACCAGCTGGACGCCGTTCACCGCCAGCAGCACCGCGTAGACCGAGCTGGTGGCGCAGAGGAAGAGGCGGTTGCGCTTGGGCCCGCCGAACGTCAGGTTGGAGACCCGCTCGGGCATCGCGAAGCGGCCGATCAGCGTGCCGTCGGCGTCATGGCAATGCACCGCCCGGCCCGCACCGGTCCACAAGCGGCCGGCGGTGTCGCAGCGGAAGCCGTCGTAGAAGCCCGTATCGCAGCTGAGGAAGACCTCGCCGCCGCTCAATTCCCCGTCTGGACCGACCGCGAAGCGGCGCATCGTGCCCCGCGCCAGCCCCGTGTCGGCCACGTACAGCCAGCGCTCGTCGGGCGAGAACGCGAGGCCGTTGGGGTGCGTCATGTCGCTCACCACCACGCGCAGCTCGCCGGTGGCCAGGTCCAGCCGGTAGACGAAGCAGCCCGGCTGCTCCTGCGGCGACTGCACGCCCTCGTAGTCGTCCAGGATGCCGTAGGGCGGGTCCGTGAACCAGACGCTGCCGTCGGACTTCACGACCACGTCGTTGGGGCTGTTCAAGCGCTTGCCGCCAAAGTGCGAGGCCAGCACGGTGAGCGTGCCGTCGTGCTCGGTGCGCACGACGCGGCGGCCGCCCTGCTCGCAGCTGACGAGCCGCCCCTGCCGGTCCAGCGTGTGTCCGTTGGCGTAGCCCGAGGGCCGGCGGAACTCCGCGACATGGCCGGACACCTCGCACCAGCTCAGCATGCGCTCGTTGGGGATGTCGCTCCACAGCAGGCGGCGCTGCGCCGGCAGGTAGACCGGCCCCTCGGTCCAGCGGCAGCCGCCGGCCAGGCGCTCCAGCCGCGCACTGGCGCGGAAGCAGTCGTCGAAGCGGGCGTCCAGCACCTCGAACTCGAGCGGCTGGCTGGGGGTCTCGACCATCATCGTTGTCCTTCTCGTGGGGAAAAGGGCATCGTCGGCCGCAGGTACTGCCGCACGGCGGCGTTGGCGCGGCCCGAAACGTCGCCGCGCGGCGTTTTTGTCAGTCCGCCAGCGGCAGGCCGGCGTCGGGCTTGCAGTCGTCGAGCACGAAGACGGAGCGGAACTTGCGGATGTTGGCATCGTCGAAGAACAGCTCGCGCGTCAGCGCCTCGAACTCGGCCACGTCGCGGCAGCGCACCAGCAGCAGGAAGTCGCTGTCCCCCGCCACGTAGAAGCACTGTTGCACACGCGGCTCGGCGGCCATGCGGCGCTTGAAGCCGTCGATGACGGCCTTGCGGCTGGCCTCGCGCAGTTCCACCTCCACCCAGACGGACAGGCCGAAGCCCAGCGCCGCCGCGTCCAGCACCAGGCGCTCGCCGACGATGACGCCCGCCTCGCGCAGCCGGCGGATGCGCCGCTGCACCGCCGTGGCCGACAGGCCGATGGCGGCGGCGATGCCCTCGGCCGGCTGGCGCGGGTCGGCCTGCAGCCGGGCGAGGATCTGGCGGTCGAACTTGTCGAGCGGCGATGGGAAGTCCGTCATGGGCGCGCACCTTACCCGGACACGGGGCCTACTGCCGTCGGGTGAACAGGTCCAATTGACGTTAACGTCAATCAGCCGCCTAGAATCCGGCAACGATCAAGGAGACAGCCATGACCGATCTCGCTGCCGACCACAAGGCGCTGGCCGAGTACCGCCCGACCCACAAGGTCCGTTTCGTCACCGCCGCCAGCCTGTTCGACGGGCATGACGCCGCCATCAACATCATGCGGCGCATCCTGCAGGGCATGGGCGCCGAGGTCATCCACCTCGGGCACAACCGCTCGGTGGACGAAGTCGTCACCGCGGCGCTGCAGGAGGACGCGCAGGGCATCGCCATCTCGTCCTACCAGGGCGGGCACGTCGAGTACTTCAAGTACATGGTGCAGTTGCTGAGGGAACGCGGCGGCGCGCACATCCAGGTGTTCGGCGGCGGCGGTGGCGTCATCGTGCCGGCCGAGATCCGCGAGCTGGCCGAGCACGGCGTGCGCATCTTCAGCCCCGAGGACGGCCAGCGCATGGGCCTGCAAGGGATGATCGGCGAGATGGTCATGAAGGCCGACCAGGACTTCAGCGTCCATGCGCCGAAGACGCTGGACGCCATCACCGGCCACTCGGAAGCCGCCTGGCGGTCGCTGGCACAGCTGCTGACGGCGCTGGAAAACGGCAAGGCCGACGGATCAATCGTCGACGCGCTGCGGGCCCAAGCCAGAGGCATCAAGACGCCCGTGCTGGGCATCACCGGCACCGGCGGCGCCGGCAAGTCCAGCCTGACGGACGAACTCATCCGCCGCCTGCGGCTGGACCAGGGCGACCAGCTGCGCGTGGCGCTGATCTCCATCGACCCGTCGCGCCGCAAGAGCGGCGGCGCGCTGCTGGGCGACCGCATCCGCATGAACGCGATCAGCCCGTGGAGCCACGGTTCTCGGGTGTTCATGCGCTCGCTCGCCACGCGCGACTTCGGCTCGGAGATCTCGCCCGCGCTGCCCGACGTCATCGCCGCCGCCAAGGTGGCGGGCTTCGACCTCGTCATCGTCGAGACCTCCGGCATCGGCCAGGGCGACGCGGCCATCGTGCCGCTGGTGGACGTGCCGCTGTACGTGATGACGCCCGAGTTCGGCGCCGCCAGCCAGCTCGAGAAGATCGACATGCTGGACTTCGCCGAGTTCGTCGCCATCAACAAGTTCGACCGCAAGGGCGCGGCCGACGCCTGGCGCGACGTCGCCAAGCAGGTCCAGCGCAACAAGGAAGCCTGGGGCAAGAAGGCCGAGGACATGCCCGTCTTCGGCACCATGGCCAGCCGCTTCAACGACGACGGCGTGACCGCGCTCTACCAGGCCCTGAAGCCGCGCCTGGCCGCGCTCGGCCTGAACCTGAAGAAGGGCCGCCTGCCCACGGTGGCGACGCGCCACAGCACGCACCAGACGCCCATCGTGCCGGGCAGCCGCGTGCGCTACCTGGCCGACATCGCCGACACCGTGCGCAGCTACAAGCGCCAGGCGCGCGAGCAGGCCGCTCTGGCGCGCGAGATCCAGCAACTGCGCGAGAGTGCGCGCATGCTGCGCGAGGACGACGCCACGCGCGACGGCGCCCGCAGCACCGTGCTCAAGCTGGCCGAGGCGCGCGAAGCACGGCTCGACCCACGCGCCAGGAAGCTGCTCGCCATGTGGCCCGACATGCAGCGCGCCTACGCCGGCGACGAGTACGTGGTGAAGATCCGCGACAAGGAGATCCGCACCGGCCTCGTCTCCACCAGCCTCTCCGGCACCAAGATCAAGAAGGTCGTGCTGCCGCACTACGAGTGCCAGGGCGAGCTGCTGAAGTGGCTGATGCTGGAGAACGTGCCCGGCTCCTTCCCCTACACCGCCGGCGTCTTCGCCTTCAAGCGCGAGGGCGAGGACCCCACCCGCATGTTCGCCGGCGAGGGCGACGCCTTCCGCACCAACCGCCGCTTCAAGCTGGTCAGCGAGGGCATGCCGGCCAAGCGCCTGTCCACGGCCTTCGACTCGGTCACGCTGTATGGCGCCGACCCCGCGCCGCGGCCCGACATCTACGGCAAGGTGGGCAACAGCGGCGTGTCCATCGCGACACTGGACGACATGAAGGTGCTGTACGACGGCTTCGACCTGTGCAACCCGAGCACCAGCGTGTCGATGACGATCAACGGCCCGGCGCCGACCATCCTCGCGATGTTCATGAACACCGCGGTGGACCAGAACCTCGCCAAGTTCCGCGCAGACAACGGCCGCGAGCCCACGGCCGACGAGGCCGCCAAGATCAAGGACTGGGTGCTGGCCAATGTGCGCGGCACCGTGCAGGCCGACATCCTGAAGGAAGACCAGGGCCAGAACACCT
>JAYSCT010000168.1:0-8324 GCA_041914785.1 Roseateles sp. | reverse complement strand
CGCCGGGCGACTTCATGTCGATCAGCAGGAAGCTGATGCCCGTCTGCGGCTTGCCTTCGGTAGAGGTGCGCACCAGGCAGAAGATCCAGTCGCCGTACTGGCCCAGCGTCGTCCAGGTCTTCTGGCCGTTGACGATGTATTTGTCGCCCTGCCGTTCGGCACGGCATTTCAATGAGGCCAAGTCGGAGCCGGAGCCCGGCTCGCTGTAGCCCTGGCTCCACCAGACCTCGCCACTCATGATGCCCGGCAGGAAGCGCTGCTGCTGCTCCGGCGTGCCGAAGGCCATGATGACCGGCGCGACCATCACCGGCCCGAACGGCACGATGCGCGGCGCGCAGGCGAGGGCGCATTCCTCCTCGAACAGGTGGCGCTGCACGGCATTCCAGCCCGGGCCGCCGAACTGCTTGGGCCAGGCCCAGCCGTGCCAGCCCTTGGCGCCCAGGATCTTGGCCCAGCGCTGCAGGTCGTCCTTGTTCAGGCGCAGCGCATGGCGCACCTTGTGGGCGATGTCGGCCGGCAGGTTGGCGCGCACCCATTCGCGCACCTCGGCGCGGAAGGCCAGCTCCGCATCGGTGAAGTTGAGGTCCATGTGTCTCCGCGTGCTGCGTTGTCGTGATGGGAATGCCGCGCGTTTTAGCACGGTCGTTCGCATCTGCGCTGTCCGGCCAGGGACAGTGCAGCGGTTGGCGCCAGCCAAACAAAAAGGCACTCCGAAGAGTGCCTTTTGCGGATGGGGCGAGCGGACGGTCAGGCAGCCAGCTTGGCCTTGCGGCGGCGCAGACCCATGACGCCCACCAGCGCGACGCTCGTCAGCGCCAGCGTGGCCGGCTCGGGCAGCTTGCCCGAGTTGCTGGGCGGCGTGCAGGTGCCGCCGGACGTGACGGTACCTGTGCAGGTGGAGGCCGCCACGGAGTACAGCTTGAAGTAGTCGTTGCCGTTGTTGAAACCGGCCGTGCCGGTCGAGAGCGCCTTGGTGGTGTCCAGGCTGCTGTTGAAGGCGGAGATCAGCCACCAGCTCGAGTAGTACACGCCATCGCTCAGGGCGCCCTGAGCGCTGGTCGTCGAGCCGTTGACCATGTTGTATGGCGACGTGGTGTTGGTGTCTTCCTTCAGGTCGGCGTAGCTGCCCACCAGCGTCCAGCCGTTGGTCGTCATGGCCGACTGCGAGGCCACGATGGGCGCCGACGAAGTGTTGGTCATGGGCGTGGGATCAGTGCCGTTGTAGCGGTAGATCGTGATGTCGGCGTCCGAGCAGGTGCTGCTGTTGGTGCCGTTCGGGCAGCCGACCCAGCTCAGGTCGATGGCGGACAGCGCCACCGGGCCGCCGGTGAACTTCAGCAGGATGGCTTCGGTGCGGATCGAGTTGTCGACGGCGTGGTTGGGCGAGGTGGTGCTGTCGCTGTCCACCTTCAGGCCGTAGCCGCTGGCCCAGGCCAGCGTGGTGCTGGTCCACGTGGTCGTGGAGCCGATGGCGTTGGTGCCGTCGGTCTTGTTGGCGGCGTAGAACGCGCTGGCTTCGATGCCGGCGACGGTGCTGCTGGAGCCGTAGGAGTACCAGGTATTGGCCGCCTGGGCCGCCACGCAGGCGCCGAGGCCGAGCATCACGCCGAGCGACCGGATGGCGAGAGAAATAGTTGCTTTCATTGTGAATCTCCTCCGAGAGGCCATGTGCCAACAATCACGCTGGTGTCAGCACATTGCGTGCCTGCTTGAAAAACCCGTTCCGGGACAGTGGTTTGCGTGAATGCAAACTTTCCGGAATGCGCAGATTGTAAAAACATGCGACGTCTGCGGCCGGGGTTTGCGCCCCCTCACTTAAGCGTGTCAAGCAGGGCTTTTGCCGCACTTCTGCTCTCGAACTGAGGGTTGTCACGCAGGGCGGCGGTCAATTCGTCGCGGGCTTCCCCTTTCTTGCCCGATTTGGCGAGCGCCGCGGCGAGGTGGTAACGGATTTCGGGGTTGTTGGGCGCGCGCAGGCGGGCGTCGCGCAGCTTCTGCAGTGCCGCCTCGGGCTCGCCGGCGTTGTGCAGCGCCCAGCCCAGCGTGTCGATGACCAGCGGGTTGCCGGGGGCCAGCGCCAGCGCCTGCTGCGCGACGTCGCGGGCCGCCTTGAAGGCGCCCAGCTGCAGATGCACGTTGGCCAGGTTGTTGAGCAGTTCGGCGTCCCGCGACGGCAGCTTTGCGGCGGCTTCATAGATCGTGCGGGCGCTGGCAAAGTCGCCGCGGCGCGCCACGTGGTCGCCCAGCAGCTTGTGCACGGCCATGTCGTTCGGGTTCGCCTTGAGCCAGCGTTCCGCCGTGGTGCGCAATTCGGCCGTCTTGTCCTGGCTGCTCAGCAGGCGCATCAGCGGCAGCGCGGTGGCCGGGGCAGGTTGCAGCTTGAAGGCCTGCCGGTAGGCCTCCAGCGCCGCGGCCGGCTGGCCGCGGGCGCTGGCGATATCGCCCAGCAGCTGGTGGCCCAGCGCGAGGCCGGGCTTGAGCTGCACGAGGCGCCTGGCTCGCGCCTCGGCCTTGCCGAATTCCTTGCGCCGGATGTCGACCTCGGTCATCAGGCCGTTGGCGGTCAGCGCATCCGGCTGCGAGGACAGCGCCTTGTCCAGGCTGTACGCGGCGCCGGCCAGGTCGTCCGCGGCCAGCTGCATCGCGGCGACCTGGGTCTGCTGGTCGGCGTCGAAGGCGGCGCGGCGGGACGCGCTCACCAGCGTCTGGCGTGCGCCGGCGATGTCGCCGGACGCCAGCTGCACCCTGGCGTAGGTGGACAGCGCCTGCACATCCTCGGGTTGCTTGCCCAGCAGCAGCTTGGCCGCGTCCATGGCGGCGGGCAGGTTCTTGGCGCGCAGGTTCAGCTCGACCAGCGCGACGTTGGCCTGCGTGTCCACCTTGCCCGAGGCTTCGGCCGCGCGCTGCAGCCAGAGCTTGGCATCGTCGATCTTGCCGAGCCGCTCCTGCAGCGCGGCCATGTCGTACATGGCCTCGGTGTTGCGCTCGTCCTCCTTGAGGATGGCTTTCAGGCGGCGCGACGCGCTTTCGAAGGAGCGCGATGCGATGTCCAGCCGTGCCAGGCCCAGCCGCGGTGTCATCAGCTTGGCATCGGCGGCGAGGGCGGCCTCGAAGTGGCGCCGCGCCGCGCCGTAGTCGCCCGCCTCGGCCTTGGCGACGCCGGCCAGGGTCAGGAACGCAGGGTTGGCGGGTTGCTGGCGCAGCAGCTGATCGGCGATGGCCGCGGCCTGGGTGGGCTGGCCCTCCTTGAGCAGCAGGGCAACCAGCGTCATGCCGGCCTGGGCCTGCCGCGGGTCTTTCTTGAAGGCGGTCAGCAGCTGGTCCTTGGCGGTGGCCGGGTCGCCACCGCGCAGCATGGCGATGCCCAGCACGGTCTGGTAGGCGGGCGCCTCCTTGGCCTTCAGCGCGTCCTGCATCAGCTGGCTGGCCTTGCCGGGGCGGCCCTTGGCGATGTGGGCGGCGGCCAGCTGGACGAGTGCCTGGCTGTCGTTGGGGCTGCTGCGCAGGTAGGGCTCCAGCACGGCGATGGCGCGGTCGGGTTCCTTCTCCTGCATCGCGATGCGGGCGACCAGCTTGCTCACCGGGCTGGCGGGCATGCCGCGCAGCACCAGCTCCAGGAAGGGCTTGGCCTTGCCGTACTCCTCCAGGCCGTAGTGCGCCAGCCCGGCCAGCAGCAGGATCTGCGGGCGGTGCTTGATGAAGTCGATGGGCACCGGGTCCAGCAGCGCGACGACTTCGCCCAGCGCCGCCTTGGCGGCGACCCGGTCGCCGGCGCGCTCGGCCAGCAGTGCGCGCAGGTAGGCGGCCCGGGGCTCCTTGGGGAAGCGCTTGCGGATGGCGTCGATGTCGGCAGTGGCCTCGGCATCGCGCCGGGCGTCGAAATGGATGGCGGCGCGCGACAGCCGGGATTCCAGGTGGTCGGCGTCCAGGCTCAGGGCCTGGGTGTAGTCGGCCGTCGCGCCGGCAATGTCGCCGCGCATGTGCAGCACGGTGCCGTGTTGGTACCGTGCCTCCGCCGAGGAGGGCGCCAGCTTGATCGCCGTGTCGGCGGCCAGCGTGGCTTCCTTGAGCTGGCGGGCGCGCAGGCGCAGCGGCACTTCCGCCAGCCAGCTCTCGGGCGCGTCGCGGTCGATGGCACGGGCTTCCTCGATGGCTTTGAGCGCGTTGGCCGGATCGCCCAGGTCGGCATACGCCGACGCATGGATCAGCAGCACCTGCATGCGCACGCTGTTGGGCAGCCCGGTGGTGGCCATGCGCGGCTGCTCGATCAGCTGGGCCTGCTTGCCCTGGGCCAGCAGCGCCTGCCCCAGCGTGACGACGACCTCCGCGCGGTCGACGCCCAGCTTCAGCGCCTCGGTCACGGCGACCTCGGCGGCCACGGCCTGACCGTCGGCCATCAGCGCCCGGCCCAGCAGCACCTGCACGGGCAGCTGCGTCTTGTCGGCCTGCAGCGCGTTCCTGAGCTGGATGATGGCGCCGGGAATGTCGCGCTTCTCGTAGCGCTGCAGCGCGTCCTCGTAGAAGCGCGAGGCCTTGGCAGCGTCCTGGGCGTGCGCGGGCGCGGTGGCGATCAGCAGCGCGGCCAGCAGGCCGGGGAACGAGGCGGTGGGACGGGTCATCGATGCGGCCGGCGAAATGAGGCGCCGGATTCTTGCAGAAGGCCGGCAGCGCGAGCCGCGCCGGATCAGTAGCGAAGCTCCAGCGTCATGACATCGTTCTCGCGCCGCATCTGGAAGCGGTTCAGGAAGCTGTTGCCCAGCAGCACATGGGACATCTGGCCCGGGATGGCGATGGCCTCGACGTTGCGCACCTCGACCTCGCCGATGCGCACGCTGGCCAGCTCGAACATGTAGGCCGGCACGACGCCGTTGGCGGTGTGCGTGAAGATCTGCCGCCCCTGCTGGTAGCGCAGGCCCAGCCGGTCCGCCTCGACCTGGCTGAGCGCGACGCTGGTGGAGCCGGTGTCCAGCAGGAAGTTGGTGTAGCGGCCGTTGATGGCGCCGGACATCGTGAAATGGCCGCCGGGGCCGACGGGCAGCACGATCTGCCGGGCGGCGGCGGGCGCGCCCGACGTCACGCGGCCGGGCGCGGCACCCAGCGCCAGCGTCTGGCGCCGGCCGCCGACGTCGATGACGGCCCGGCCGTCCTCCAGCGCCACCAGCGTGACGCCCTGCGTCGTGGCGCCGACGGTCACCGTGCGCGGTTCGCCGTCGATGAGCAGCAGCGCCGCGCGGGCGCCCAGCATGCCGTTGAGCTGCACCCGGGGTGCCGTCTGCGCCGGCGCCGCTTGCGACGCCAGCAGCAGGCCCAGCAGGGTCACGGCCAGGCCTGTGCGCCGCATGTCAGTCGCGGAAGTTGTTGTAGGTCAGCGGCGTGTCGCTGAAGCTCTTCTTCAGGTGGGCGATGGCCGCCTGCAGGTCGTCGCGGTTCTTGCCGGTCACGCGCACGGCGTCGCCCTGGATGCTGGCCTGGACCTTGAGCTTGCTTTCCTTCAGCGAGGCGACGATCTTCTTGGCCAGCGTGGCCTCGATGCCTTCCTTGATCTTGTAGACCTGGCGCACCTTGTCGCCGCCAAGCTTCTCGATCTTGTCCTGCTTGTCCAGGAAGCTGATGACGACATCCTGCTTGGTCAGCTTGCCGTACAGCACGACTTCGATCTGTTCGAGCTGGAACTCGCTGTCGCCGGTGGCGTGGATTTCCTTGTCTTTCAGCTCGACCTTGGCGCCCGTGCCCTTGAAGTCGAAACGGGTGCCGATTTCCTTGATGGCGTTGTCCACGCCATTGCGGATCTTGACGTGGTCGGGTTCGAGAACGGTGTCGAAGCTGGGCATTTGCAGTCGGGGGGTAAAGGGTCTGCGAAAATTTTCCCATGCCCACGCCCTCACAGACCCCCTCGAACGCAGTGCCCGCCGGCGTGCCGATTCCCCTTCCGGCGCTGACTGTCGAAACCGACGTCAACCTGAAGCCCTACAACACCTTCGGCCTGCCGGCCGTCGCGAAGCGCCTCGTGCGCATCCGCGAGGCGGCGGACGTGCGCCGCGTCGTCGACCACCCGGAACTGGGCCGGGCACCGAAGTTCGTGCTGGGCGGCGGCAGCAACCTGGTGCTGACCAGGGACGTCGAGGCCGTCGTGCTGAAGGTGGAGATCCCGGGCATCCGGCTGCTGGAGGAGCGCGACGATGCGTGGATCGTCGAGGCCGGCGCCGGTGTCGTCTGGCACGACCTCGTCACGTGGACGCTGGATCACGGCTATCCCGGCCTGGAGAACATGGCGCTGATCCCCGGCACCTGCGGCGCTGCGCCTGTGCAGAACGTCGGCGCCTACGGCATCGAGGTCAAGGACCGGCTGGAGGCGGTGGAGGTGATGGACCTCATCACCGGCCGCCCGGCGCTGCTGCCGGCGGACGTCTGCCGCTTCGGCTACCGCGACAGCGTGTTCAAGCACAGCGACTTCGGCGGCCTGGCGGGCAAGAGCGTCATCACGCATGTGCGCTTCCGGCTGCCCAAGCCGTGGCAGCCGGTGCTGGGCTACCTGGAGATCGAGCGCAAGATGGCCGAGACGGGCATCAGCGCGCCCACGCCGCGGCAGATCTACGACTGGATCGTCGCCGTGCGCCGCGCCAAGCTGCCGGACCCGGCGGTCATCGGCAATGCCGGCAGCTTCTTCAAGAACCCGGTCGTCACCGCCGAGCAGTGCAAGGACATCATCGGCCGCGACCCCGGCATCGTGCACTACCCCATGCCCGACGGCAGCGTGAAGCTGGCGGCCGGCTGGATGATCGACGCCTGCGGCTGGAAGGGAAAGACGGTCGGGGGAGCTGGGGTCTACGAGAAGCAGGCGCTGGTGCTGGTGAACAAGGCGGACGCACGGGGCGCCGAGGTCGTCACGCTGGCGCGGGCCATCCAGGAGAGCGTCTACGGGCGCTTCGGCATCCGGCTGGAGCCGGAGCCGGTCGTCGTCTGAACGTGAATCCTGCCGCCCGCGGGGCGTAGCCCGATCGGATGATGGCCGCCTTCGGTTCCCGCGGGAGGTGGCGATGCGTGCAATGACACTGAGCCGGCGCGTGCTGCTGGCCTGGCTGGGCAGCCTGGGAGCGCCGGCCCTGGCACTGGAGCCGCTGCTGGCGAAGAACGCGCCGACGGACATTGACCCGAGACCCTACCTGGTCAGCGAGAAGCTGGATGGCGTGCGCGCGCTGTGGGACGGCACGACGCTGCGCTTTCGCAGTGGCCGCGTCGTGGCCGCGCCAGCCTGGTTTCTGGCCGCACTGCCGAAGACGCCGCTGGATGGCGAGCTGTGGATGGGGCGGCGAAGCTTTGACGAGCTGTCGGGCGCCGTGAGGCGTGCCGAGCCGGTCGATGCCGAGTGGCGTCGCATCACCTATCGCGTGTTCGAGCTGCCGGCGGGCGAGGGCACGTTCGAGCAGCGGGCCGGTCAGCTCAAGGCGCTGGCCAGCGACATCGTTCGGCCGGTCGAGCAGCAGCGCTTCCAGTCAAACGCCGAACTGCGGGCCAAGCTGAAGCAGGTCGTCGATGCGGGCGGCGAGGGCCTGATGCTGCACCGGGTCGATGCACCGGTGGCGTCGGGGCGCAGCGACCTGTTGCTGAAACTCAAGCCGCTGGCGGATGCCGAGGCCGTCGTCGTCGGCCACGAACCCGGCAAGGGCCGCTTTGCCGGCCAGCTTGGTGCGCTGGAACTGCAGACGCCGGAGGGCGTGCGCTTCAAGCTGGGCACCGGCTTCACCGACGCCCAGCGCCGCGACCCGCCGCCCATCGGCGCGACGGTCACGTATCGCTACCGCGATGTGACGCCGGCAGGAAAGCCGCGCTTTGCGAGCTTCCTGCGGGTCAGCGAAGGCTTTTAGCCTTCCAGTTTGGGCAACCCGCCACCGGCCAGCAGGCCGGTGCCGGTGTAGATGCCCAGCTTGCCGCGCGTGTCGGTGATGTCGAGGTTGCGCATGGTCAGCTGGCCGATGCGGTCGGCGGGGCTGAAAGGCGCGTCCTCCACCTTTTCCATCGACAGGCGCTCGGGCGCGTAGGTCAGGTTGGGGCTCTTGGTGTCCAGCAGCGAGTAGTCGTTGCCGCGGCGCAGTTCGAGGGCCACTTCGCCGGTCACGGCGCGGGCGATCCAGCGCTGGGCGGCTTCGCGCAGCATGATGGCCTGCGGGTCGAACCAGCGGCCCTGGTAGAGCAGCCGGCCCAGCTTCATGCCGTTGATGCGGTACTGCTCGATGGTGTCCTCGTTGTGGATGCCGGTCACCAGGCGCTCATAGGCGATGTGCAGCAGCGCCATGCCCGGGGCTTCGTAGATGCCGCGGCTCTTG
>JAYSCT010000167.1:0-8410 GCA_041914785.1 Roseateles sp. | reverse complement strand
ACATCCCGGGCGCCGGCGAGCTGCTGATCTTCTGCGCCGCGATGGCCGGCGCGGGCCTGGCCTTCCTGTGGTTCAACGCGCACCCGGCGCAGGTGTTCATGGGCGACGTTGGCGCGCTGGCGCTGGGCGGCGGCCTGGGCACCATCGCCGTCATCACGCGCCAGGAAATCGTGCTGGGCATCATGGGCGGCATCTTCGTGGCCGAAGTGCTGAGCGTGATGCTGCAGGTCAGCTGGTTCAAGTTCACGAAGAAGCGCTTCGGCGAAGGTCGGCGCATCTTCAAGATGGCGCCGCTGCACCACCACTTCGAGAAGAGCGGCTGGAACGAGACGCAGGTCGTCATCCGGTTCTGGATCATCACGATGCTGCTGTGCCTCATCGGCCTGTCCAGCCTGAAGCTGCGGTAAGCCGACATGAAGCTGGACCTGCCGCAACTCCTGGATCAGCGCGTGCTGGTGCTGGGCCTCGGGGACTCCGGTCTCGCGATGGCCCGCTGGTGCGCGCGATTCGGTGCACAGGTCACCGTGTGGGACTCGCGCGCGCAGCCGCCGCAGCTTGCAGCGCTGGGCGACACGGCGCAGTTCATCACCGGTGAGCTGACGGCCGAGATCGTCGCCGGCTTCAACGCGGTGCTGAAGAGCCCCGGCCTGTCGCCGCTGGATGTTCGGCTGAAGGCCGTCTACGAACACGGCCCGGCCGTGCGCGGCGAGCTGGACCTGTTTGCCGACGCGCTCGCGGCCTTGAAGGCGCAGCACGGCTACGCGCCGGCCGTGCTGGCCATCACCGGCACCAACGGCAAGACGACCACCACCTGCATGACCGGCCTGCTCGTCGAGTGCGCCGGCCGGCGCGTGGCCATCGCCGGCAACATCGGCCCGACGCTGATGGACACGCTGACCGACGCGCTGGCGAAGGAGCCCGACCCCGCGCCGGCGCCGGTGCCGGAAGCGGCCGTGGCCGCGGAGACCGAGGACGCGCCCGTCGAGGACGAGGCTGCCGCTGAGGAAGCCGCCGCCGTGCTGCCCGACGAGGACGCGCCGCTGCCCATCGACCCACCACCGCCGCGCGGCCCCGTGTTCGAGACGCTGCCCGAGGTCTGGGTGCTGGAGCTGTCCAGCTTCCAGCTCGATGGCGTGACGGGCTTCGAGCCCACCGCGGGCGCCATCTTGAACCTGACGCAGGACCACCTGGACTGGCATGGCGACATGGCGTCGTACGGCCGCGCCAAGGCGCGCATCTTCGGCCGCGGCATGGACAGCCCGACGGTCATCGTGTCCAACCGCGACGACGCCGAGGTCGAAGGCCTGGTGCCGCAGCCCGTGTTCGTCAAGGGCACGCGCGGCAAGCCCGGCCGCACGGTGTCGCGCCGCGTCGTGCGCTTCGGCCTGAACCCACCCACCGCGCCGGGCGACTTCGGCCTGACGGAAGAGGGCGGCCTGGCCTGGCTGGTGCGCGCCCGCGAGCTGGACCCGACGATCAAGCGCAGGAAGGGCGACGACGACGAGCCGCTGTCGATCCAGCGCCTGATGCCCGCCGATGCGCTGCGCGTGCGCGGCCGGCACAACGCCGCGAATGCGTTGGCGGCGCTGGCGCTGGCGACGGCCGCCGGCTGCGAGCTGGCACCCATGCTGCACGGCCTGCGCGAGTACCGCGGCGAGCCGCATCGCGTGGAGCCGGTGGGCAGCATCGAGGGCGTCGAGTTCTTTGATGACAGCAAGGGCACCAACGTCGGCGCCACGGTCGCCGCCATCTCCGGCCTGGGCGCGGACCGCGCGCCGGCCCGGCTGGTGCTCATCCTCGGCGGCGACGGCAAGGGCCAGGACTTCTCGCCGCTGGCCGATGGCGTGCAGCGCCACGCGCGCGCCGTCGCGCTGATCGGCCGCGACGCGCCGCAGATCGAGGCCGCGCTGGCCCACACCGGTGTGCCCCTGCAGCGCCATGACACGCTCGAAGCCGCCACCGCGTGGTGCCTGGCACAGGCCCAGCCCGGCGACAGCGTGCTGCTGTCGCCCGCGTGCGCCAGCCTGGACATGTTCAGGAACTACGCCCACCGCGCCGAGGTCTTCGTCGCGGCGGTGCAGCAGTTGGCCGACGACCGTGGGGTGACGCTATGAGCGCAGCGCCGGGCCGCCCCAAGCAAGCTTGCTCCCGCTTGGCGGGACAGCGCGCAGCGCGAAGGGTGCATCCATGAACGCGGTGCTCAACGGCTTCACGGCCAAGCTGCAGTCGCTGTGGAAGCGCCGCGACGACGAGTCCGCCGGCGCGGTGCCGGTGCGCGACTGGGTGTCCACGTCCGCCGGCCGGCCCACGCAGCTGCAGGGCTTCGACATCACGCTGGTCTGGGTGGTGCTGGCGCTGATGGCGCTGGGCCTGCTGATGGTCTATTCGGCGTCCATCGCCCTGCCTGACAACCCGCGTTTCGCCAAGTACCTGCCCACGCATTTCCTGACGCGGCATGTGGTGGCCATCGGCTTCGGCCTGGTGGCCGGCCTGGTCACGGTGCAGATCCCCGTCTCGCTGTGGGAGCGCTACGCGCCGTGGGTGTTCGTCGTGTCGCTGGTGCTGCTGGTCGCGGTGCTGATTCCGCACGTCGGCAAGGTGGTCTACGGCGCGCGGCGCTGGATCCCGCTGGGCGTCATGAACTTCCAGCCCAGCGAACTGGCCAAGTTCGGCATCGCGCTGTACGCGGCCAACTACATGATGCGCAAGATGGATGCGCGGGAGAACTTCTTCCGCGCCGTCACGCCGATGGCCATCTCGCTGGCCTTCGTGGGCCTGCTGCTGCTGGCCGAGCCGGACATGGGCGCCTTTATGGTCATCGCGTGCATCGCGATGGGCATCCTGTTCCTCGGCGGCGTCAACGGCCGCATGTTCTTCCTCATCGTGGCCGTGCTGCTGGGCGCCTTCGTGCTGATGATCACGCTGAGCGACTTCCGCCGCGAGCGCATCTTTGCCTACCTGAACCCCTGGGACGAGAAGTACGCGCAGGGCAAGGCCTACCAGCTGACGCACAGCCTGATCGCGTTCGGCCGCGGCGAGTGGCTGGGCCAGGGGCTGGGCGGCAGCGTCGAGAAGCTGCACTACCTGCCCGAGGCGCACACCGACTTCCTGCTGGCCGTCATCGGCGAGGAGCTGGGCTTCGTCGGCGTGGCGCTGGTCATCGTCGCGTTCTTCTGGCTGACGCGCCGCTGCTTCCTGATCGGCCGGCAGGCCATCGCGCTGGACCGCGTGTTCGCGGGCCTGTATGCGCAGGGCATCGGCATCTGGATGGGTGGCCAGGCCTTCATCAACATGGGCGTGAACCTCGGCGCGCTGCCCACCAAGGGGCTGACGCTGCCGCTGATGAGCTTCGGCGGTTCGGCGATCCTGATGAACTGCGTGGCGTTGGCGGTGGTGCTCCGGATCGACCTTGAAAACAGACAACTCATGCGCGGAGGTCGCGCATGAGCGGCTGGATGCACAGCAGCCAGACGGCGACGCGCGGCACGCGCGGCGCACGGCTGTTTGGGCACAGGCTCATGTCGCGCAGCGACATGAAGCAGGCGCAGCCTGCGGGCCGCAGCCAGAACCGCCAGATGATGCGGGGAGGGCGTTCATGACCGAGCGGCACCTCGTCATCATGGCCGCCGGCACGGGCGGCCACGTCATTCCCGGCCTGGCGGTCGCCGAGGAAATGCAGCGCCGCGGCTGGACCGTGTCCTGGATCGGCACGCCGCACGGCATGGAGAACCGCCTCGTGCCAGCGCGCGGCATCGAGATCGACGCGCTGCCGTTCGCCGGCCTGCGCGGCAAGGGGCTGAAGCACACGTTGCGCGGCATCGTCGGCTTCTTCAAGTCGCTGGGCGCTGCACGCCGCGTGTACGACCGGCGCCGCGCGACGGCGGTGCTGGGCATGGGGGGTTATGTCTGCGTGCCGGCGGGCCTGTCGGCCGCGCTGAGCGGCCGGCCGCTGATGCTGGTGAACGCCGATGCGGCGGTGCTCAAGAGCAACGCGGTGCTCAAGCCCTTCGCGCGGCGCATCGCGTTCGGCTTCGACGGCGCGGCGGCGGCATCCACGCGCGGTGCCATCGTCAGCGGCAACCCGGTGCGGGCCGAGATCGAGGCGCTGCCAGCACCTGGCGAGCGCATGGCCGACCCGGATCGGCTGCAGGGGCCGCTGCGCCTGCTGGTGCTGGGCGGCTCGCTCGGCGCCCGCGCGCTGAACCAGGTGCTGCCGAAGGCGCTGGCGCTGTGGCCGGCCGAGCAGCGCCCGCAGGTGCTGCACCAGGCGGGGCAGGACCACCTCGGCGCCGTCTGGCAGGCCTACACCGACGCCGGGCTGTCGGCCGAGGTGCGGCCGTTCATCGACGACATGGCCGCCGCGCTGGCCTGGGCCGACGTCGTCGTCTGCCGCGCCGGCGCCATCACCGTCAGCGAGCTGTGCGCGGCCGGCTGCGCGGCGGTGCTGGTGCCGCTGGTCGTCAGCACCACATCGCACCAGCGCGACAACGCCATCTTCATGACGCAGCACGGCGCGGCCCTGCACCTGCCGCAGACGGCGCTGACGCCCGAGACGCTGCACGAACTGCTGGCCGGCCTGGACCGCGGCGCGCTGCTGGCCATGGCCGAGAAGGCCCGCTCGCTGGCCCGGCCCCGCGCCGCGGCGCGTGTGGCCGATGAAATCGAAGGAATGTTGAAGTGAAGCACGCGGTTCAACGACTGCATTTCGTCGGCATCGGCGGCGCCGGCATGAGCGGCATCGCCGAGATCCTGCACAACCTGGGCTTCACGGTCAGCGGGTCGGACGCGGCCGAGAGCGTGACGACCGAGCGGCTGCGCTCGTTGGGCCTGCGCGTGGAGATCGGCCATGCGGCGCCGCACATCGGCGATGCACAGGCGCTGGTGACCAGCACGGCCGTGGCGGCGGACAACCCCGAGGTCCTTGCAGCGCGCGCGCGCCACACGCCCGTCGTGCCGCGCGCCGTGATGCTGGCCGAGCTGATGCGGCTGCGCCGCGGCATCGCCATCGCCGGCACGCACGGCAAGACGACGACGACCTCGCTGGTCACGGCCATCCTCGTCGAGGCGGGCCTGGACCCGACCTTCGTCATCGGCGGCAAGCTGAATGCGGCCGGCGCCAACTCCCGGCTGGGGCAGGGCGAGTTCATCGTCGTGGAGGCGGACGAGAGCGATGCGTCCTTCCTGAAGCTCAGCCCGGTCCTGTCGGTCGTCACGAACATCGACGAAGACCACATGGACACCTACGGCCACTCGGTGGAGACGCTGCACGCGGCCTTCGTCGAGTTCCTGCACCGCATGCCGTTCTACGGCGCGGCGGTGGTCTGCGTGGACGACCCCGGCGTGCAGGCCATCCTGGGCCGCATCGAACGGCCGGTCGTGGGCTACGGCCTGGCCGAAGGCGCGAGCGTGCGGGCGGTCAACGTGCAGGCGCTGGCCGGCGCGCAGATGCGCTTCAGGTGTGAGCGCGAAGGCGCCGAGCCGCTGGACGTGCTGCTGAACCTGGCCGGCGAGCACAACGTGCGCAACGCGCTGGCTGCCATCGCGGTCGCGATGGAACTGGGCTGCGACGACGTTGCGATCCAGAAGGCGCTGGCGAACTTCTCCGGCGTGGGCCGCCGCTTCGAGAAGCATGGCGACTGGCCGGCCGCCGACGGTGGCCGCTTCACGCTGATCGACGACTACGGCCACCACCCGGTCGAGATGGCCGCCGTGCTGGCCGCCGCGCGTGGCGCCTACCCGGGGCGGCGGCTGGTGCTGGCCTTCCAGCCGCACCGCTACACGCGCACGCGGGACTGCTTCGCCGACTTCGTGCGCGTGATGAAGGGGGCCGACGTCGTGCTGCTGACCGAGGTGTACTCCGCTGGCGAAGCGCCCATCGCGGGCGCCACGGGCAGCGCGCTTGCGCAGGCGGTCGGCACGCCGCATTTCGTGGCCGGCGTGGCCGACATGCCGGCGGCGCTGGCGGCACTGACGCGCGATGGCGATGTCGTCATCGGCATGGGCGCCGGCTCCATGAGTGCGTTGCCGCGGCAGGTGGCCGCGCATTTCCAAGGAGGTGCCGCATGAGCGCTCCCATCGACCTGAACATCGACGCCGCGTCGCTGGGCAAGGTCGCCGTGCTGTTCGGCGGCACCAGCGCCGAGCGCCCGGTGTCGCTGATGAGCGGCCCCGGCGTGCTGGCCGCGTTGCGCTCCGTGGGCGTGGACGCCCACGGCTTCGACCCGGCCGAGCGCCCGCTGCAGGCGCTGAAGGACGAGGGCTTCGCGCGTGCCTTCGTCGCGCTGCACGGCCGCGGCGGCGAGGACGGCACGCTGCAGGGCGCCCTCGAATGGCTGGGCATCCCCTACACCGGCTCCGGCGTGACCGCCTCGGGCGTGGCCATGGACAAGACCATGACCAAGCGCGTCTGGGCCGCCGAAGGCCTGCCGACGCCGGCCTACCTGGCGCTGTCGCGCGCCGAGCTCACGCGCGAGCGCATCCGCCAGATCCCCGACGAGCTGGGCCTGCCCGTCGTCGTCAAGCCGCCGCACGAGGGCAGCAGCATCGGCATCACGAAGGCCATGGGCTACTCGGACATGCAGGGCGCCGTCGACCTGGCGCTGGGCTACGACGACGAGCTGCTGTTCGAGCAGTGCATCGAAGGCCCCGAGCTGACCTGCGCCGTGCTGGGCCAGGATGAATCGGCCGTGGCGCTGCCCGTCGTCGAGATCCGCGCCGAGGGGGGCGACTACAGCTACGAGAACAAGTACGTGTCCAACGACACCAAGTATCTGTTCGGCACGCTGCCCGCAGCGCTGGAGGCCGAGATCCAGCAGATGGTGCTGAAGGCCTACCGCCTGCTGGGTTGCCGCGGCTGGGGCCGTGCCGACCTGATGCTGCGCAAGGCCGACATGAAGCCCTTCCTGCTGGAGATGAACACCAGCCCGGGCATGACCTCGCACTCGCTGGTGCCCAAGGCGGCGCAAGCCGTCGGCATCGACTACCCGCAGCTGTGCCTGTGGCTGCTGTCGCAAGCGAGGCTAGACCGCAGATGACCGCTGCGCTGTTTGTTCAGCGGGCCGGGCGCCGGGCCGCTCCCAAGCCGGCCCGCCAGGCGATGTGCAGGCGGCTTGATGCCGCATGCATCGCCGTCCCCTCGGGGGACCGACTGACGTACTCGTCCGGCGAGGGGCAAACATGAATGCCGTCGCCACCGCCGCGCTGCCGCCCGACGTCCGCCTGATGAATGCGGTGTCGGCGCTGCTGCTCGCCGCGTTGCTGGCGACGGTGGCCTGGGGCGTCGTGCGGTGGGCGGTGCGGCTGCCGGTGTTCAACTTCCGCGCCATCCAGGTGGAGGGCGACGTCAGCCGCAACAGCGTCGCGTCGCTGCGCGCCAATGCGCTGCCGCGGCTGCACGGCTCCTTCCTCAGCATGAACCTGGCCGCAGGCCGGGCCGCGTTCGAGGCCGTGCCCTGGGTGCGGCATGCGCAGCTGCAGCGAGTGTGGCCCATGCGGCTCAAGGTCAACCTGGAAGAGCACCGCGCGGCCGCCTACTGGGAGGCGCGCACCGACGGCGCCGATGCCGCGACCGAGGCCACCGCCGAGCGCGCTCTGGTCAACAGCTTCGGCGAAGTCTTCCAGGCCAATCTGGGCGATGTCGAGGACGAGAACCTGCCCGTGCTGGCCGGCCCGTCGCATGCCGCCGGCGCCATGCTGCAGATGTGGCGCGCGCTGTCGCCGGCCGCCGAGAAGCTGGGCGAGGGCATCGAGCGCCTGGACCTGTCCGGCCGCGGCTCCTGGCGCGCGACGCTGGGCAGCGGCGCCGTCATCGAACTGGGGCGCGGCAGCGAGACCGAGGTCGTCGAGCGCTTCGGCCGCTTCGCCCACTCCATCACGCAGGTCACGGCGACCTACCGCAGCCCGCTGCTGTCCGCCGACCTGCGCCACGCCGACGGTTACGCGGTCAGGCTGCGCGGCGTGACGACCCAGACTCCGGGGAAACCCGTAAATAGAAAACGTTGAGGACGCACATGGCCAAGGAATACAAGGATTTGGTCGTCGGGCTGGATATCGGAACCGCCAAGATCATGGCCGTGGTGGCCGAGGTGCTGCCGGGCGGTGAATTGCGCATCGCCGGTCTCGGCGTGGCGCCGTCGCATGGCTTGAAGCGTGGCGTCGTCGTCAATATCGACGCCACCGTGCAGTCCATCCAGCAGGCCCTCAAAGAGGCCGAAATGATGGCCGACTGCAAAATCTCCCGGGTTTATACGGGGATCACCGGCAGCCATATCCGCGGCCAGAACTCCACCGGCATGGTCATCGTGCGCGACAAGGAGGTCACGCCGGTTGATGTGACGCGCGTCGTCGAAACCGCCAAGGCCATCAATATTCCCAACGACCAGCGCCTGCTGCTGGTCGAGCCGCAGGAATT
>JAYSCT010000166.1:0-8418 GCA_041914785.1 Roseateles sp. | reverse complement strand
CCTGATCGTCGACATGACGCAGTTCTTCAAGCAGTACCACTCGATCAAGCCCTACCTCGTCAACGACGAGCCGCCGCCCGACAAGGAGCGCCTGCAGTCGCCCGAGGAGCGCGACGAGCTCAACGGCCTGTACGAGTGCATCCTGTGCGCCAGCTGCAGCACCAGCTGCCCGAGCTTCTGGTGGAACCCGGACAAGTTCGTCGGCCCGGCCGGCCTGCTGCAGGCCTACCGCTTCATCGCCGACAGCCGTGACCAGGGCACCGCCGAGCGCCTCGACAACCTCGAGGACCCGTACCGCCTGTTCCGCTGCCACACGATCATGAACTGCGTCGACGTCTGCCCCAAGGGCCTGAACCCGACCAAGGCGATCGGCAAGATCAAGGAGCTGATGGTCCGCCGCGCGGTGTGACCATCGCCTGAAGCAAGCGCCACTGCCATGCCTGCGCTGATCGACGAACGGGCCCTCTCGAAGCTGCGCTGGCGCTGCCGGCGCGGCCTGCTCGAGAACGACCTGTTCGTCGAGCGCTTCTTCGACTCGCGCGCCGGCCGCATCACCGAGCGCCAGGCCGCCGGCATGCTGGCGCTGATGGACCTGGCCGACAACGACCTGCTCGACCTGCTGCTGCGCCGCAAGGAACCCAGTGGTGAAATCGACACCGCTGCGGTGCGCGAGGTTCTGAACGAACTGCGCACCTGACCGAATCGCTTCTAAAACCCAAAGGACTGCATCATGACCCCGTCCGACGTCAAAGCCACCCTGTCGTTCTCCGACGGCAGCCCCTCGATGGACCTGCCGCTCTACAAGGGCAGCATCGGCCCGGATGTCATCGACATCCGCAAGCTCTACGGCCAGACCGGCAAGTTCACGTACGACCCCGGCTTCCTTTCGACGGCGTCGTGCAACTCCACGATCACCTACATCGACGGTGACAAGGGCGAGCTGCTGTACCGCGGCTACCCCATCGAGCAGCTCGCCGTGAACTGCGACTACCTCGAGACCTGCTACCTGCTGCTGTACGGAGAGCTGCCGAACGAGTCGCAGAAGGCCAGCTTCGAAGACCGCGTGATGCACCACACGATGGTCAACGAGCAGATGCAGTTCTTCCTGCGCGGCTTCCGCCGTGACGCCCACCCGATGGCCGTCATGACGGGCCTGGTGGGCGCGATGTCGGCCTTCTATCACGACAGCACCGACATCAATAACCCCGAGCACCGCGAGATCGCGGCGATCCGCCTGATCGCCAAGATGCCCACGCTCGTGGCCATGGCCTACAAGTACACGATCGGCCAGCCCTACATCTACCCGAAGAACGACCTGAGCTACGCCGGCAACTTCATGCGCATGATGTTTGCCACGCCGTGCGAGGAGTACAAGCCCAACGACGTGCTGGTGCGCGCGATGGACCGCATCTTCACGCTGCACGCCGACCACGAGCAGAACGCGTCGACGTCGACGGTTCGCCTGTGCGGCTCGTCGGGCACCAACCCGTTCGCGGCCATCGCGGCTGGCGTGGCCTGCCTGTGGGGCCCCGCGCACGGCGGCGCCAACGAGGCCTGCCTGAACATGCTGGGCGACATCCAGAAGCAGGGCGGCGTGGCCCGCATCGGCGACTTCATCAGCAAGGTCAAGGACAAGAACTCCGGCGTCAAGCTGATGGGCTTCGGCCACCGGGTCTACAAGAACTACGACCCGCGCGCCAAGCTGATGCGCGAGACCTGCCACGAAGTCCTGGGCGAGCTGGGCCTGCACAACGACCCGCTGTTCAAGCTGGCCATGGAACTCGAGAAGATCGCGCTGGAAGACGAATACTTCGTCGCCCGCAAGCTCTACCCGAACGTGGACTTCTACTCGGGCATCGTGCAGCGCGCCATCGGCATCCCGGTGCCGCTGTTCACCGCCATCTTCGCGCTGGCCCGCACGGTCGGCTGGATCGCCCAGCTCAATGAGATGATCGGCGACCCCGAGTACAAGATCGGCCGCCCGCGCCAGCTGTTCGTCGGCGCGGCACCGCGCGACGTGAAGCCCATCGGCCAGCGCTGATCGCTGAGCGGCGTTCGGCGCCTCACGCGAACCCCTCGGTCACCCCCGAGGGGTTTTTCATTTTGGAGTCCTGATGACCGTTCCCGAGATCCTCGTGCTGGGCAGCGTCAACCGCGATCTGATCGTGCACGCGCCGCGCCTGCCGCTGCCGGGTGAGACGCTGCGCGGCCAGCGCTTTGGCTCCTGCCTGGGTGGCAAGGGTGCCAACCAGGCGGTGGCAGCGGCGCGGCTGGGTGCCAAGGTGGCCCTCGCTGCGCGCGTGGGGTTGCTGGAGAACGGTGCGGCGATGGTGGCGCAGCTGAGGGGCGAGGGCGTCGACACGCGCTTCGTCGCCCAGCCTGCGGATGAAGTGCCGGGCGTGGCGCTCATCGTCGTCGGCGCTGCGGATGCCGAGAACCAGATCGTCACCGTGGCCGGCTCCAACGGCACGCTGCCGCTGGCGCAGGTGGAGGCGCTGGAACTGGCCGGCCTGCGCTGGCTCATCGCGCAGCAGGAGCTGCCGCTGGAAAGCGTCGCCCGCGCGTTCGAGCGCGCCCGCGCGGCCGGCGTGAGGACCCTCCTGAACGCCGCGCCTTACCGGCCCGGCTGCGAGGCGCTGCTGCCGCTGGTGGACCTGCTGGTCGTCAACGCGCTGGAGGCGCAGGCGCTGGTGACGACGCTGGGCGGCGGCGTGGCCGGGCCCGAGGCGCTGGCGCAGGCGCTGCGCGCCAAGGGGCCGGCCGCGGTGCTGGTGTCACTGGGCGCAGACGGGCTGTGCTGGGTCGACGCCCAGGGCGTGCGCCGCGTGCCGGCCCGCGAGGTGACCGCGGTCGACACCGTCGGCGCGGGCGACACTTTGGTGGGCGCGCTGGTGACCGCGCTGGCCGAAGGCCAGTCGATTGAAAACGCGCTCGCCTTCGCACAGGCTGCGGCGGCGTTGGCCGTGTCGCGCGCCGGCGTGCAGGATGCGATGCCGCGCCGAGCCGAAGTCGAGCAACTGTTCAAGAACTGAATCCCACAAGGAGAACGAGAGATGTCCCAGACCCTGCTGCTGCCCCGCTGGCTGCTGACGATGAAGGCCGGCGAAGAGACGCTGGAACACCACGGCCTGCTGATCGACGGCGAGCGCATCGCCGCCATCGGCACCCACGCCGAGCTGCTGGCGAAGTACCCGCAGGCCACGCGCGTGGACCTGCCCGAGCAGATCCTGATCCCCGGCCTCATCAACGGCCACGCGCATTCGGCCATGACGCTGCTGCGCGGCGTGGCGGACGACGTGCCGCTGATGGACTGGCTGCAGAACCACATCTGGCCGCTGGAGAAGAAATGGGTCAGCGAGGCTTGGACCTATCTCGGCTCCAAGCTGGCGGCCGCCGAGGGCCTGCGCAGCGGCACGACGTACATCAACGACATGTACTTCTTCCCGACCGCGATGGCCCGTGCCGCGGTGGATTCGGGCGTGCGCGCCGCCGTGTCGATGAACGTCATCGATTTCCCGACCGGCTACGCGTCGGGCCCGGACGACTACATCGCCAAGGGTGTGGCGGCCTACGAGCAGTACAAGGGCGAGAAGCTGCTGGACTGGACCAGTGCGCCGCACGCGCCCTACACGGTCTCGGACGAGACCTTCATCAAGCTGCGTGACCTGGCCGAGAAGCTGGACATCCAGATGCACTGCCACATCCACGAGACGGCGGGTGAGGTGTCCGACGGTCTCAAGGTCCACGGCGTGCGGCCCATCGAGCGGCTCGACAAGCTGGGCCTGTTCAGCGAGCGGATGATCGCCGTGCACATGGTCCACCTGAACGAGGCGGAGATCGAGCTGATGGCGAAGAAGGGCGTGCACCTGGTGCACAACCCGAACTCCAACCTGAAGCTGGCGTCGGGCGTGATGCCGTTGAAGGCTCTGGAGGCCGCCGGCGTCAACACCATCCTCGGCACCGACGGCGCCGCGTCCAACAACCGGCTGGACATGTTCGGCGAGATCCGCTCGGCCGCGCTGCTGGCCAAGGGCATCACCGGCGACCCGACGGTGGCGTCGGCGCGCACGGCGCTGGAGATGGCGACGATCCGCGCCGCCAAGGCCATGGGCCGCGCCGACGACCTGGGCTCGCTGGAAGTGGGCAAGCTGGCCGACGTCGTGGCGGTGTCGCTGGACAGCCTGGAGTGCCAGCCTGTCTACAACGCCGCCGCGCAGCTGGTCTACGTGGCGGGCCGCGAGCACGTCAGCAACGTGTGGGTGGGCGGCCGCCAGGTGCTGAAGGACCGCCAGCCGACGACCATCGACGTGCCGGCACTGCTTGCTGAAGTCCGCGACGTTGTCGGCCGCATGCGAGCCGGCTGAAGACACCGCACGAAGGGGCAGTAGAAAAGCGCCGGGCCTGCACCCGGCGCTTTCACATCAGAACTGCATCCGAGCCCCGATCCGGTACTGCCGCCCCAGCACGTCGTACAGGAACGGGTTGATGCCGTAGCCGGTGCCCGTCTGCGGCGCGGCCACCGGGTCCACGTCGGTCAGGTTGTCGATCTTGAAGTAGACCGACACGGTCTTGTTGATCTTGTACGAGCCGCCGATGTCCCAGTAGAACGCGCCCTTCATCTGGTTGTTCAGGATGGTGGCGCGCGTGACGGTGGACACCGGGCAGTTGGCCTGGCACTCGATGAACTCGTTGCTGTAGACGCCGTCGCTGATCCAGCGCTGCGAGACGGTGAAGCTGGCCGTGTCGGTCTCCCAGGACTGCGAGAACTGGCCCTTCCACTTCGGCGTGTTGCCGAGGTTCACGCCGGCCGCCTCGGTGGGGATGGTGCCGACGACGCCGGAGTTGGTCTTGAAGGTCTGCGTGTGCGTGGCCAGGCCGCGCAGCGTGAGGCTGCCGGGCAGGCCCACGCCGGCGAGGTTGAAGCGGTACAGGGCTTCCAGGTCCCAGCCCTTGTTGCGCATGGAGGCGAGGTTGAAGGCCTGCAGCGTCACGTACTTGGTGGCGCTGACGAGGTCCATCGCGGCGCAGATCTCCTGGTTGCCGGCGGCGCAGAGGTCCACCTCCTGCTGGGCGTTCAGCGAGGAGATGACGTCGTTGACCTTGATGTCGAAGTAGTCGATGGAGGCGCTGAAGCCCGGCGCCCATTTCGGCTGCGTCAGCACCAGGCCGAGCGTGGTGTTGCGGGCGATCTCGGGACGCAGCTTGGTGTTGCCGATGGTGCGCTGCTGGACGGTGAGCGTCGTGCCGCCGGAGTTGACGGTGTTGTTGACGACCAGCGGCGCGGCGAACAACTCGCTGAGGTTGGGGGCGCGCACGTCGCGGGACGTGACCGCGCGCAGGCGCAGGCCGTCCACGCCGGTCTTCCACGTGGAGCCCAGCTTCCAGCTGTCGACGCTGCCCGAGGTGCTGTAGCGCGTGTGGCGGCCGGCCACGTTGACGTTGGCCTCGCCCAGGCTGGCCGACTTGAACAGCGGCAGGTTCAGCTCCAGGAAGCCTTCCTTGACGTGGTAGCTGCCTTCGGCGTTGTGATAGTTGCCGGCGTACCAGTTGTTGCCGATGGCGGTGTTGAGCAGCGGGTCGGCCGGGTACTCCGGCGTGTTGGGCGTGGCCGCGGAGACGCCGTTGCCGTAGGGGTCGCCGATGACGTAGTACTGCTCCCGGCGCGCCTCGGCGCCGAAGGCGACGGCCACGGGGCCGGCCCACAGCGAGAAGGGTTCGCCGTTGACGCTGAAGCTGGCGACCGACTGGCGCTGGCGCGAGTGCTGGCGCGGGCCGTTGGCGGGCTCGATGTAGGCCATGGCGGCCGGGTTGGCGGGCACGTCGCCGATGATGTTCAGCGGCACGCAGCCGGCCGCGACGGCCACCGGGTTGCGGCAGATGATGGTGTTGTTGGGGCCGCGGATGGCGTCGATGGCGGCGTTGTAGCGCGCGTTCAGCGACATGTTGGCGACGCGGATGGCTATGGTGTTCTGGCCGTGGCTGGCGTAGGCGTCATACGTCCAGTCCTTGCCCAGCATCTCGAAGCGGCCGTTGGCGCCCACCACCGCGCGGGCCTGCGTGCGCACCGGGTTGACCTCGATGTCCTTGGGGAAGACCGCGTTGGCCGTGCCGTACTTGAAGCTGGTGATGTTGTTGGCGGCGCAGGCGGTGACGATGGACGCCGGCAGGAAGGGGTTGTCGCACTGGATGGTCAGGTTGTCGTTCTTGGCCGCGCCGGGGTTGGGCGTGAACAGCGAGTCGACCTTGCCGTAGTTCAGGCTGAAGAAGAGCTCGTGGTCCGGCGTGAGTTCCAGGCTGCCGCGCGTGTAGGCCACCTGGCGGGTCATGTTCATGCCCAGCGTGGTGCCGCCGCCCACTGTGCCGCTGAGGTCGCCGCCGACGCAGAACGGCGTCACGCAGCCGGTCACGGCGCCGGTCTTCGTGGGCACGCCGTTCGAGCCGTACTGGAACTGGAAGGGCACGCCGTCCTTGCCGAAGGCGGTGCCCTGCAGCGGGCCGTTGGTGATGAGGCCGTACTTGGCGTACTGGAACTGCTGGGCGTCCTCGATGAAGGCGTACTGCGGCTTGCCATCGGTGGTCTGCGCGATGGGGCGCACCTGGAACGCCGGGTTCCTGAACCAGGTGCGGCCGTTGGCGCCGGCGCCGCCGAAGCGGGGGGAGGGCACGCCGCGCTCGCGGCTGTACTCGACGCTGGCCGTCAGGTGCGCGCGGCCGTCCAGGAAGCCGCGGCCCCAGGCGGCTTGCAGCGTGGCGTTCTCGTCGTCGCCGTAGTTGGTCTGGCCGGCCTCGACATTGGCCTTGAAGCCGGTGAAACGCTTGTCGGTGATGAAGTTGACGACGCCGCCCACGGCATCCGAGCCGTAGGAGGCCGACGCGCCACCGGTCACGACGTCCACCTGCTTGACCAGCAACTGCGGGAACTGGCTGACGTCGGTGACGCCGGTCACGTTGGCGCCGACGACGCGCTGGCCGTCGATCAGCGTCAGCGTGCGGATGGGGCCCAGGCCGCGCAGGCTCAGCGAGCTGAGGCCCTGGATGCCGGAGCTGGTGCTGTTGGTGCTGGTGGTGCGGCCCGTGCTGCCCTGCAGCGCGGGCAGCTCGGCGATGGCGTTGAACAGGTTGGGCTTGGCGAGCTTGTCCAGGTCGGCGGCCACCATGCGGGTCGTCGGCGTGGGCTGCGTGAAGCCGCGCGCGGAGATGCGCGAGCCGGACACGACAACGGGGCTCAGCACGTTGGAAGCGCTGGCCGAGGCAGCATCGGCCGGGGCCTCGGGCGCGGCGTCCTGCGCTCGGGCCGCCAGCGCGAAGCTGGCGCAGGCGCCCAGGGCGGCGAGATGGATGAGGGTGCGATGGCCGGGGGCGTGCATGGAAGTCTCCTGGGTGGCGGCACCGTGCCGCTTGTTGTCATGAGTTGGATAGCGCTGTCCAATCGGGTTAAAAAAATGGGGTCAGCCACCTTTTTGCCCGCGCGACGCGCGCGCCTTCCCGCCTGGGACAGGCTGCCGGGTACGGCCTGTTTCAGGTTGGGATTGCGCTATCCTAGGAGCCGGATTGCCCCGCCGATATCGGGGATACCATCTAGTGATGCCCCCACGCCACCCCGATTCCGCCGCGCCTGCACGACGAACCCGGGCCACTGGCCGCGTGACGCTGGCCGACGTGGCGCGCGAGGCGGGCGTCAGCCCCATCACCGTCTCCCGGGCGCTGCGTGGCGAGCGCGCCGTGGCGAAGGAGCTCTGCGAGCGCGTGCAGGCCGCGGCGACCGCGCTCGGTTACGTGCCCGACCCGGCCGCCCGCGCGCTGGCCTCGGCGCGCAGCTCGCACGTGGCGGTGCTCATTCCGAAGCTCAGCAACACCTTGTTCGTCGAGTTGCTGGACGCCGTGCAGACCAGCCTGGTGCCGGCCGGTTACCAGACGCTGATCGGCGTGACGCACTACGACGCCGGCGAGGAGGAGGCGGTGCTGCGCAGCTTTCTGGCGCACCGGCCGGCGGGCCTCATCGTCACCGGGCGGGACCGCAGCCCGGCGGCCACCGCCATGATCGAAGGCAGTGGCGTGCCCTGCGTGCACGTGATGGAGGTGCTGGCGGAGCCCGGCAGCCACAGCGTGGGCTTCTCGCAGCGCGACGCCGGGCGGGCCATCACGCAGCACCTGCTGGACGGCGGCCGGCGCCACATCGCCTACGTGGCCGCGCAGCTGGACCCGCGCACGCTGGAGCGCGGCGAGGGCTATGCCGACGCGCTGGCGCAGGCCGGCCTGGGCGAGCGGGTGCACAAGCTGCTGAGCCCCGAGCCCTCGTCCATGGCGCTGGGCGGCGAGATGCTGGCGCGCGTGCTGCGCGAGGCGCCGGACACCGATGCGATCTTCTTCTGCAACGACGACCTCGCTCAGGGCGCGCTGCTGGCCGCGCTGCGGCTG
>JAYSCT010000165.1:0-8427 GCA_041914785.1 Roseateles sp. | reverse complement strand
TCGAACCCCCGACCTGCTGCTTAGAAGGCAGCTGCTCTATCCAGTTGAGCTACGGACAGACTTCAACACGTGATTATCAGATCAGCACGTTGATGATCGCGTTGCCGATGCCCATCAGCGCGGCGCCGGAGATCAGGCCGGCGCAGATGGGCTCCATGCCGTCGACCCAGACACGCCAGCCCTGGGTGCCCTTGGTCTTGTGCTTGCGGCCCATCAGGAAGAACACGACGGCGCCGATGAACATGGCCAGCACCGACTCCGGCGGCAGCACGACGCCCAGGCCCGTGGCCACGGCGGACAGCTGGAAGCGGCCCTTGGTCTTGATGCGCGCCACTTCCATGACGACAGCCGCCACGGCCGCCACGGCCATCGAGATCAGCGCCGACGTCGGCAGCCCCTTCAGGCCCTTGGCGATGATGTCGGCCACGCCCTTCCACTGCAGCGCGGCGGGCATCGCGAACTGGTCGGACACCAGCGTCGCGACGCTGCGCACGCCGTTGGCGTCGGGCGTCAGGAACAGCAGGAAGAACAGCGGCACGCAGAACAGCACGCCGGCCAGGTTGCCGATGATGTGGCCAATGGCCTGGTGGCGCGGCTTGCCACCCAGCATGTAGCCGGGCTTGATGTCGGACAGCAGGTTGGCCGCGTTGGACGCGATCTCGCTGGTCATGCCGGCCGGCAGCAGGTTGGAGCCGGGGTTGCTGCGGTCGATGGCGCCCATCGTGAACTGCGTGATCTTGGACAGCGAGCCGGTGGGCGTCCACGACGTCAGCGCCATGGAGTTCGTGCAGATGATGGTCAACACGAAGATCAGCGGCAGCGACACCAGCGCCAGCCAGAACGGCACGTCGAAGAACACGTGCGTCACATAGCTGCCCAGCACGCTGAACACCGGCACGCCGATGTAGCTGATCCACAGCGGCACCTCGATGTCCTTCAGCAGGTCGCTGCCGCCACCCTGGGCGGCCGGCGCCTTGCGCTTGAAGGCGCTCTTGAAGATCTCGGGCTTGGCCAGCAGGCCCACCAGCGCGCCGACGACCATCATCGTCACGCCCCACCACAGCGACCACTGGTTGACGATCTCGGCGCGGTTCAGCGGCACCAGCACGCCGTTAGCACCGAGGCGCGGCGCGATGTCGCCGGCCTGGATCATCAGCGGCGCCAGCACGACGAAGTTGATGAAGGCACCCAGGAAGCAGCTCGTCGCCACGGCAATGCCCATCAGGCCACCCACGCCCAGCATGGCGGCGTCCAGCGTGAAGCGCAGGCCCAGCTGGCGGATGTCGGTGCCGAGGATGGTGGGGATGAGCGCGGTCGTCTTGCCGGCCCAGGCGTAGTAGTACTGGTCCAGCCGCTCTTGCAGGTGCCAGGGCTCCTTCAGGCCCGCCCACTTGTCCAGCATCAGGATCTTGAACTGGATGAGTTTCATCCAGCCGTCGCTGACCAGCGCCTGGTAGATGGCCGTGAAGCCGCCCACGACGCCCAGCAGCTTGGCCTTGAAGATGCCTTCGTCACCCGCGCCGTGGTACAGCGAGTCCAGCACCACGCCGCAGGCGCGACCTTCGGGGAACGGCGCCTGGTCTTCGTTGATGAAGCGGCGCTTCAGCGGGAAGGCCAGCAGCACGCCGATGAGGGCGACGACGAAGATCCAGATCATCAGCTGCCACCACGCCGGGATGACGCCGGTGACCAGCATGTAGGCCGCCAGGCTGGAGAACAGCGGCGTGATGACATAGCCCGCCGCCGTGGCAATGGACTGGGTGCAGTTGTTCTCGAGGATGGTGTAGTCCTGCGCGAACCCGCTGGCGTGCAGCGCGCGGAACAACGCGAACGCGAGGATCACCGAGGTCAGGCCCACGCCGATGGCGATGCCGGTCTTGGCACCGATGTACAAGCCCGTGGCCGACAGGATGCCGCCCAGCAGGAAGCCGGTGAAGCCCGAGCGCAGCGTCAGCTGGGCCATGTCGCCGCGGAACACGTTCTTGAACCACCACTCGTCCTTTTGGGCGCGGGTCCAGGTGGCGATCTGCTCGTCGGTCAGGTGTTGGAGTGCCATGGAGTCTCGGGCGTGGCTTGTGGCCTTGCCGGGGGTTGCAGCAAAAGCCGGGGATTGTCCTGGCCGACCGTTCGGTCGGGCTTCGGGGATGCCCCAGGTCCAAGCCCCGGGATGGGGGCTTCACAAAAACAAACCCGCCGCGGCGCGGGGCCGGGGCGGGTTGGCTCAGGAAAGGTTTGGTCGGGGCGGCGGGATTCGAACTCGCGACCCTCTGCTCCCAAAGCAGATGCGCTACCAGGCTGCGCTACGCCCCGATCAAGCCCGCCATTCTATGCGACAGAAATCACCCGGCCCTCGCCGCTGATCAACGCGGCCTTCACGGGCTCGCCCGGCTGCAGCGCCTGCACCGCCGCCACGTAGCCGCGCAGCTGCTCGTGATAGGCCTGCTGAGCCTCGGGCGTCAGGCCCAGCTTGTAGTCCAGCACCCACCAGCAGCCGTCGCGGCGCTGCACGAGGCGGTCGATGCGCCCTTCCCCGCTCGGCAACGTGACGGCCACCTCGTTGCCTGCCCACAGCAGCTCGGCCGGGTCGAAGAACGGCCCGGCCTCGGCGCTGGCGAGGATGGCGCGCACCGCGGCCTCCAGCTGCTTGCGTCCGGCCGCGTCCAGCCCGAAGGCCTGGCTGCTGCCGGCCAGCAGCACGGCCAGCGGCTGCGTCTGCCCCGGCTGGCTGACCCACTCCAGCGCGCGGTGCAGCGCCTCGCCCACCTGCGCCGCGCGGGCGTTGTCGGCCGCACGTTCCTGCAGCGGCACGCGCTGGCCCTGCCAGGCCGGCAGCGGCCACCAGCACGGCGCCGGCGCCTCGCCCGCGGCGCCCTCCTGCAGCGGCAGCGGCCAGGGCTGGCCCAGCGGCGCCAGGCGCGCCCACCAGCTGGCCTGCGGCCGCTTCGCCGGCGTGCGGCTGACGACGAGGGTGCGGCGCGCGCGCGTCAGCGCCACGTACAGCGCGTTGAACTCCTCGCGCTCGCGAGCGACCTGCTCCTGGGCGACGAGGCCGGCCAGCGACGGCGGCGGCTTGGCCTCGGAGCCGAAGAAGGCCGCCTGCCGCGGCGCCGGCTGATCCACCGGCCAGTCCAGCAACAGGCCGTAGGTCTCGGCCTTCGGCGGCGCGGCATCGGTGTCCAGCAGCAGCACGACCTCCGCCTCCAGCCCCTTGGCGCCGTGGATGGTCAGCAGCTGCACGCCCGCCCCGCCCGCCGCGGCGCCCCAAGTCAGCGGCCGGCTGCGCAGCGCGCGCACAAAGCCGTAGAGCTGCGCGTAGCGGCCACCGTCCAGGTCCAGCGCGGCGCGCAGCAGCGCCTGCACGCTCTGCACGCGGGCGGCCGCCTCGGTGGGCGGGCTGGCGGCCAGCACGCGCGGCAGCAGCTCGCCCTCGTGGACGATGCGGTCCAGCAGCTCGTGCGGCGTGCTGAGCGCAGCGGCCTCGCGCCAGCCGGCCAGCAGGCCGCGGGCGCGGGCCAGTGCCGGGCTGGGGTCGGCCAGCGTCTGCACGGCCGCCCACCAGGGCTGCGGCTGCTCCGCTGCCGGCGCGTCCAGATAGGCAACGCGGCCAGCCGCGCGGGCGATGCGAAGCAGCTCGTCGTCGTCGATGCCGAACAGCGGGCTGGCCAGCGCCTGGGCCAGCGAATGGTCGTGGCCCGGCGACGCCAGCGCGTCCAGCAGCGCCAACAGGTCGCGCACGGCCGGCGCGTCGGCCAGCGGCGTTTCCTCCGGCGCGGCATGCGGGATGCCGGCCGTCGTCAGCGCGGCGCTGAGCTGGCGCAGCGGCTCGCGCTTGCGCGCCAGCACGAAGATGTCCTCCGGCCCCAGGTCGGGCCGCGCCGCCAGCAGGCCGGCGATGCACGCGGCCACGCGCTGCGCCTCGGCAGCGCGGCGCTCGAACTCGGGCTCGTGGCGCGGCTCGGTCAGGCTGGGCCGCCAGGCCAGCGGGTTGGTCTCGCGCTCGGCCTTCTCGCCGGGCGGGCCGTCCAGCAGCCACAGGCCCGCCAGCGCGTCCGTGCCCGGCGCGCCCTCGGTGGTGTGCGGGCGAAAGCCGTCCAGCACGCCGTCCAGCGCGCCATTCACCGCGGCCAGCACCTCGGGCGCGTTGCGCCGCGTGTGGTCGCAGGCCAGGCTGACACCGCCCAGGCCGCCCAGCACGAACTCGCGCGCGGCGATGAACACGCGCGGCTCGGCGCGGCGGAAGCGGTAGATGCTCTGCTTGGGGTCGCCGACGATGAAGACGCTGATCTGCGCACCGCCGCCCGCGCCGGCATAGGCCTGCAGCCAGCCATGCAGCGCCTGCCACTGCAGCGGGCTGGTGTCCTGGAACTCGTCGATGAGCAGGTGGCGCACCTGCGCATCCAGCCGCTGCTGCACCCAGCCGGCCAGCTCGGGCCGCGCCAGCAGCGCCAGCGCGCCGCGCTCCAGGTCGTTCATGTCGACGAGGCCGCGGCCGCGCTTGAGCGCGTCGAACTCCGCCACCAGCACGCGGGCCAGCCGGCACATGCGGGCATGCTGCCCGGCGGCGGCAAGCTGGTCGAAGTCGGCGCGCAGGCTTTCCAGCTCGACGAGCGCGGCGCGCAGCGACGGCAGCGCATCGCTGGCCTTGTCCAGCTTGCGCGGCGTGCCGGCCGCGGTGAACAGCGCGGCCCAGACCTCGTCGAAGCTGCCCGCGTCCACCAGCGCCGCCGCGGCCGTCTGCGCCTTGGCGCCGCCCTGCCCCAACTCGCGGGCCACGGTCACCAGCGACGGCGCCAGCAGTTCGAAGCGCTTGGCCGGTTCTTGCCGGGGCGGCAGCAGGCTGGCTTCCAGCACGCCGGTCGCGTCAGCCAGGCCCAGCTCCACACGCTTGGAAAAAGCCGCCAGCAGCCACTCGCGCAGGTTGTGCCGGCCGCGGGCCAGCGTCAGCGCCTGGAAGTCCGCCAGCAGCTCCGCGTCGCCCAGCACCACGCCATGGAAGCGCCGCCACAACGGCGGCATCAGCTCGGCCTCGTCCTCGATGATCTGCAGCTCCGGCGAGATGCCCAGCTCGGCCAGCAGGCTCATCGGCGCGGCGCGCAGCAGCTGCGAGAACCAGCCGTGGAAGGTGCGCACCTCCACGCCGCGCCCGCCACGCAGCAGCTCGCCGTGCAGCTGGGCCAGCCGCGGCCGCAGACGCTGGGCCTCGGCGGCGTCCAGGCCGCGGTCGATCAGCGCCTGGCGCTGCGTGGCCTCGTCGGCGGCCGCAAACCCGGCCAGCCATTCGGACAGCCGCTCGCGCATCTCGCCGGCGGCCTTGCGCGTGAAGGTGATCGCGACGATCTGCTGCGGCTCGGCGCCGGCCAGCAGTGCACGCAGGATGCGCGACACCAGCATCCAGGTCTTGCCGGCGCCGGCGCAGGCTTCGACGATGCTGCTGCGCGCCGGGTCGCAGGCGATGGCGTAGAAGCGCTCGCGGGGGATCAGCCGGCCATCGGCGTAGTAGGCGAACGTGCTCATGACCAATCATCTTTCCGGCACAGGCCGCGGGCTTCGCAGTAGTCGCAGACGCGGCCTTCGCCCAACGCGGGCAACGCGGCACCGCCAAGCACCGCAGACAGGTCGCCTTGCAGCCCTTCGCGCAAAGCCAGCGCCGTCTCGCTGACGGCCTCGTGCGGCACCAGCTTCAGCGCGTCGGGTTCGTCCAGCGCCAGGTAGGCGGCCTGCAGCTCGGGGTCGGCGTCCATCAGCAGCGCATAGACGGCCAGCTGCGTGTCCTCCAGCGGCGCCTTGAGCTTGTCCTTCAGCTCGGCGGCGCGGCCGGTCTTGTAGTCCAGCAGCAGCGGGCCCTGCGGTGTCGTGTCGATGCGGTCCAGGCGCCCCTGCAGTGCCAGCTGGGCCAGCGCGCCGTCGAACGGCAGGCAGCGCTTGTCGACCTCGCCGGCCTCGAAGTGCTGGCCCTGGGCCTCGGTCCCGGCCAGCCAGCTGACGTAGCGCGGCAGCAGGCGCTCGAAGCTGGCGCGGAACGGCAGGAAGTCGGCCGCGTCCAGGCGCTGGCCTTCGATGTCGGCCGCGGCGCGCAGGTCGGCCAAGTCGTCGCCGCTGCGGTGGTCATGGAAGCGCTTGAGCACGTCGTGCAGCCAGGTGCCGTAGTCGCGCTTGTCCAGCTCCACCTCCAGCTCGTCGGGCTCGCGCAGGCCCAGCAGGCTGCCGCTGAAGAACTGGTAGGGGCAGTTGCGCAGCGCCTCGATGCTGCTGGCGCTCAGGGCGGCCGGCAGGCAGGCCGGGACGGCCGCGCGCCGCGCCGCCGGCGTGTGGGCCAGCGTGGCCGCCGTGCGCTCGTCCTGCCAGGCCGGCAGCGCGTGGCCCCAGGCCGCCTCCAGGCGCTCCAGCAGCGGGCTGGGCGGCAGCGGCTCGGCGCCGGCATGGCTGCAGCGCAGCAGCGTGACGGCCGGCAGCCGCAGCAGCTGCGCGAACGCCCAGGCCTGCGCCTCGCGCTGCGCGGCCAGGTGCGGCAGGCCCAGCGCCTGCGCGTCGGCATCCGACAGCACGCCGTTGCGCGGCGGTGAGGCAGCCAGCGTCGCCGCGTCCACGCCGGGCAGCACGGCGGCGCCGAAGGGCCGCAGCAGCGCGCGCGCCATCGGCGTGATGACGACCGCGGCCTGCGCGTCCTCGGGCGGGCTGAACTGCGCGCCTTCCAGCGTCGCGTCCACCCAGGCGAGGAATTCGTCGGGGCGCAGCTTCGTCGCGCCGATGACCTGTTCGTGCGCACTGCCCTCCCAGGGGTTGCGGCTGATCCACAGCGCGTTCAGCAGCTCCTCGCCGCCCTCCACGCCCGTCAGCGGCCCCAGGCGGCGCAGCACGCGGCCCAGGTCGGCCAGCCAGCCGCCCAGCTTGCGCGCGCCGCCGGCCAACGGCGCCGCGGCCTCGCGGGCTTCGCGCCACAGCGGCAGGCCCAAGGCATCCAGCGGTCCGGTGGAGCGCCAGCCCTTGCGGCGGCACAGCGCTTCCAGCTCACGCAGCGCGGCGGCGCCCCAGACGGCACCCAGCGGCGATTTCAGCCAGGCCAGCCAGTCGTCCAGCGTCGGCTGGGCCAGCATCGCGCGCAGCAGCGCCATCAGCGCCGCGGCGGCGGGCGTCGTCGCCAGCGTCCAGCCGGTCTCGTCCTGCACCGGCACGCGCTGGCGCATCAGCAGCGTGCGCACGCGGCGCACGACGACGCGGTCCTGCGCCAGCAGCGCCACCGGCACGCGGCCGGCGTTGAGGTGCTGCAGCACGGCCGTGGCAGCCTGTTCGGCCAGCGTCTCGAAGTCGGGGGCCGCGGCCAGGCGCAGATCCACACCGGTGACCGACGCGGTGTCCAGGTCCACATCGGCCTGCAGGCACAGCGCCGGCACGTCCTGGCTCAGCAGTGCCCGTGCCAACGGGTCAGGCCCGCCGACCTGCAGCACCAGCCAGGCGCCGGGCCGCTGGTCGAACAGCGCATCGGTGGCAGGCCGGCGGTCATCGGCTTCCACCCAGGCCACGGCGACCAGGCCCAGCGCGCGCTCCAGGTCCCCCGGACCGCCGGCCTGCAACTGCAGCCGCTCGCGCGCAGCGTCGAAAAAGCCGGCGCGGGCCTCGGGCGCCCGCTGCGCGGCGCCCCGGGCGAGCGCATGGGCGGTCTCGACGAGCCGCCCGCGGGCGGCCACGTAAGCCTTCTCGTCGCGCGCGCGCAGCGCCTGGGCCCAGCTCTGGCTGGCCAGCAGCCCCTCGGCGGTGAAGGCATCGATGGCCGCGTCCTGGCTGATCTGCCCCGGCGCGGCCAGCCGGCTGGGGCCCAGCGAAGACGCCAGGCTGTTGGTGGTGGTGATCAGCGGCGCCCAGCCGCCACGCGCCGCAAACGCACGCCGCGCGGGCCCGATCTGCTGCGCAAACGGCAGCAGCAGCACGGCATCGCGCAGCGGCACGTGCTGCGCGTCCAGCCAGTCGGCGCAGCTGGCCGCCACGCGGCGCCAGAAACCGGCGATGTCTTCCCCGGGCACCAGGCCCAGATTCATGGCTTGCAATGAGCCCTCCTGCCCTCAAGTCCGCCACTGCTGCGGTCACCCCGCTGACCGTCTGGGCAAAAGTGGCGATGTCATAATCATTTTTGCCTATTCGGACGGCGCAACGCGGCGACCGTCACCCCTTTGAGGCCAAGGAACCCTCCCATGAGCAGCGAATTGATCAAGCATGTTTCCGACGCGTCGTTCGACGCCGACGTCATCCAGTCCGGCAAGCCGGTGCTGGTGGACTACTGGGCCGAATGGTGCGGCCCCTGCAAGATGATCGCGCCCGTCCTGGACGAGGTCGCCAGCGGCTATGGCGACAAGCTGCAGGTCGCCAAGATGAACGTCGACGAGAACCGCGAAGTGCCGGCCAAGTTCGGCATCCGCGGCATCCCGACCCTGA
>JAYSCT010000164.1:0-8431 GCA_041914785.1 Roseateles sp. | reverse complement strand
GCTCGGCCCAGTTGATGTTGGCCTCCTCGTCGAAGCGCGCCTTCAGCTCGACGACGGCCATCACCTCCTTGCCGCGCCGCGCCGCCTCGATGAGCAGGTCCATCAGCTCCGACTTGGCGCCGGTGCGGTAGATGGTCTGCTTGATGGCCAGCACCTCGGGGTCGTTGACCGCCTCGCGCAGCAGCTGCACGACCGGCTCGAAGCTCTCGAACGGGTGATGCATCAGCACGTCGCCCTTGCGCAGCTTGTCGAAGATGGACTTGTGGCGCGGCAGCCGGCCCGTGGGCCAGGCGGGCTCGAAGGGCTTGAAGCGCAGGCCCGGCGCATCGGTCTGATCGATCAGCTCGTTGAGCCGCACCAGGTTGACCGGGCCGTTGACGCGGTACAGCGCCGCATGCGGCAGGCCGAACTGCTCCAGCAGGAACTCCGACAACTCCGTCGGGCAGGTGTTGACGACCTCCAGCCGCACCGCGCGACCGAAATGACGCGTCGTCAGCCCCGAGCGCAGCGCATGGCGCAGGTTGGCGATCTCCTCCTCGTCCACCTCCAGGTCGGAGTCGCGCGTGACGCGGAACTGCGAGAACGCCTCGACCTTGCGGCCGGGGAACAGCTCCTCCAGGTTGGCGCGGATGACGCTGGTCAGCAGCACGAAGGCCTGGCGGCCTTCGGACAGGTGCGCCGGCAGCTTGATGACGCGCGGCAGCACGCGCGGCACCTTGACGATGGCGATGCGGTTGTCGCGGCCGAACGCGTCCTTGCCCGACAGCCGCGCGATGAAGTGCAGCGACTTGTTGGCCACCTGCGGGAACGGGTGCGCCGGGTCCAGGCCCACGGGCACCAGCAGCGGCTTGACCTCGCGCTCGAAGAACTTGCCCACCCAGACGCGCTGCGCCTCGTCGCGGTCGGCGTGGTTCAGGATGACGATGCGCTGCTTGCGCAGCAGCGGCATCAGCTGTTCGTTGAAGACGTGGTACTGCTCGTCGATCAGCGTGTGGGCCGCGCGGCCCACGCGTTCCACATCCTGGCCCGTGACGGCGCTCAGCGGGTCGCGCGCGGCCTCCAGCATGTCGGCGAAGCGCACTTCGAAGAACTCGTCGAGGTTGCTCGACACGATGCACACATAGCGCAGCCGCTCCAGCAGCGGCACGTCCTCGCGCTGGGCCTGTGCCAGCACGCGGCGGTTGAACTCGAGGATGGCCTGCTCTCGGCTGAGCAACTTCAACGGGGTTGGCGGTTGGGCAGTGATCATGATGAAAAGTGTATGAATGCTTTATGACAACCGTATGAGCCGCCGCGGCCGGGTCCGGATAATCCGGCTCATGCATCTGATGATTCCCCATGCCGGCGCGCTGGACGAGGCCGCGCGGCATGCGTTTGCCAGCCTGGCCCTGCCCAACCTCGCGGCGCAACTGACCCGGCTGACCCCCACCGACACCTGGGGCGGCGACGAGTTCTCGCCGCAGCCGCCGCACCAGTGGGCCCTCGCCGCACTGCGCGGCCAGCGCGAGCCCAGCGCCGCCGCCTGGGGGCTGGACGCCGGGCCCGAACTCGCCTGGGCGCTGATGACGCCCGTGCACCTGGCCGTGGGCAGCGACGGCGTGGACGTGCTGCCGCCGGCGGCGCTGAACCTGTCGGAATCCGAGTCAGCCCGCTTCGCCGCGGTGCTGCGCGAGCTGTGGCCCGAGGCCGAGGGCTGGCAGTGGCGGCTGCTGGATGCGCACCGCTGGGCCCTCGGCCATGCCAGCGCGCTGGACGGCTTGCAGGCCGCCAGCTTCGAGCGCGTCGCCGGCCGCCCCATCGAGCCCTGGCTGCCCGAGTCCCGCGTGCTGCGGCGCTGGCAGAACGAGGCGCAGATGCTGCTGCACGGCCATGCGCTGAACCAGGAACGCGAGGCGCGCGGCGAGCATGCGATCAACTCGGTCTGGATCGGCGACATCGGCCGCAGCAACGGCCAGCCCGCCGGCGTGACCGTGGATGCGCGGCTGACCGAGCCGCTGCTCAACGGCGACCTCGCTGCCTGGGCCGAGGCCTGGCAGCGGCTGGATGCCGGCCCGCTGGCGCAGCCGCTGGACAGCCTGACCTTGAGCGGCGAGCGCTTCGCGCGCCGCTTCACCGCACAGCCGCTGTCGCTGGTCGAGAAGCTCAGGCGCCGCTTCAAGGCACCGGACGTGGCGGCCGTGCTGGAGGCGCTGTGAAGCGGGCCGAGCGCTGGGCCGCTCCCGAGCCGGACCGCATCCCCCTGGGGGACCGGCCGGTGTACTCGCCGGACGAGGGGCAGCCATGACATCGCCGCGACTGGTTGAGCGCGAGGTGAACCCGCGCACCGCGTGGGCGCTGGAACAGGCCGGCGTGGCGCCGCTGCTGGCCCGGCTGCTGGCCGCGCGCGGCGTGCGCGACGCGGCGGAGCTGGACGAGAACCTGGGCCAGTTGCTGCCCCCGTCGGGCCTCAAGGGCCTGCCCGAGGCCGCCACGCTGCTGGCCGACGCGATCCAGCAGGGCGAACGCATCGTCATCGTGGCCGACTACGACTGCGACGGCGCCACCGCCTGCGCCGTCATGCTGCGCGGCCTGCGCCTGCTGGGCGCGCAGCCGCAGCAGCTGGGCTACGTGGTGCCCGACCGCGCCGTGCACGGCTACGGCCTCACGCCCACCATCGTCGACCTGGCGCTGGAGCAGCAGCCGCAGCTGCTCGTCACCGTGGACAACGGCATCGCCAGCCTGGCCGGTGTGGCCCATGCCCGCGCGCAAGGCCTGAAGGTGCTGGTGACCGACCACCACCTGCCGGCGCTGATCGACGGCGCAGTCGTCGTGCCCGAGGCCGAGGCCATCGTGAACCCCAACCAGCCCGGCTGCACGTTCGCGAGCAAGTCGCTGGCCGGCGTGGGCGTGGCCTTCTACGTGCTGATGGGCCTGCGCGCCGAGCTGCGCTCACGCGGCGTTTACGGGCCCCCAGGGCTGGGCCAAGCCCAGCCCGCCCCCCGAGGGGGTGCCGTGAGCCTGGGGCGGCCCGGCGCTCCCTTCCCGGACGCCCCCCGCCTGGACGGCCTGCTGGACCTCGTCGCGCTGGGCACGGTGGCCGACGTCGTCAAGCTGGACGCCAACAATCGCCGCCTCGTCGCGCAGGGCTTGAAGCGCATGCGCGCCGGCCGCGCGCAGCCGGGCGTGATGGCGCTGTTCAGTGCGTCCAAGCGTGACGCCAGCAGGGCCCAGGGCTTCGACCTCGGCTTCGCGCTGGGCCCGCGCATCAACGCGGCCGGCCGGCTGTCCGACATGACGCTGGGCATCGAGGCGCTGACCACCGACGACCCCGAGCGCGCGCTGGCGCTGGCCACGCAGCTGGACAGCATCAACCGCGAGCGCCGCGACATCGAGGCCGGCATGCGCGAGATGGCCGAGGCGCGGCTGGACGGGCTCGTCGAGGCGCTGCAGGGCGAGCTGCCGCCGGCCGTGGCGCTGTTCGATGCGGACTTCCACGAGGGCGTTGTCGGCATCGTCGCGTCGCGCATCAAGGACCGCGTGCACCGCCCCACCTTCGTGTTCGCGCGCGGCGCCGACGGCCATCTCAAGGGCTCGGGCCGCTCCATCCCGGGCTTTCACCTGCGCGACGCGCTGGACCTCGTCGCCAAGCGCGAGCCCGACCTGCTCGCCAAGTTCGGCGGCCACGCAATGGCCGCCGGCGCGACGCTGGCGGTGGACGACGTCAACCGCTTCGCCATGGCGCTCGCGCGCGTCGCCGAGGAATGGCTCAGCGAGCAGGACCTGACCCGCACGCTGCGCCATGACGGCACGCTGCCGCCGGAGGCCGCCACGCCCGAAACGGCCCGGCTGCTGGACGCGCAGGTGTGGGGCCAGGGCTTCGAGGCGCCGGTGTTCTGCGACCGCTTCGAGCTGATCTCGCAGCGGCTGGTGGGCGAGAAGCACCTGAAGCTGCGGCTGCGCCAGGCCGGCAAGCTCATCGACGGCATCTGGTTCAACCACGTGGACATGCTGCCCGAGCGCGTGGTGCTGGCCTACCGCCTCAGCCTCGATGAATGGCAGGGGCAGCAGCGCGTGCAGTACGTGATTGAAGCCGCGCAGTCGTGACGGAGTTGGCAGGCGCGCCCGCGTCGCCTGCCCGCGTCACCCGAGTGTCACAAGCTGTTTCAAGAATCCGGCTCGCCTGCCAGGCCCGGATGTCTCGGGGCGGCGGCCGACCCGGAGCCCCGCATGCGCGACCACGCGCCCGATCCTCTTGCCCATGCCCTCGATCGCCTGATCGAGCAGCGCAGTTTCGACCTCCACTTCCAGCCGCTGGTCGCCATCGACCGGGGCGAGATCTACGGCTTCGAGGCCTTGACGCGCGGGCCCGCCGACGGCCCGCTGCACTCGCCCCTGGTGCTGTTCGAGGCCGCCGCGCGCCTGGGCCGGCTCGTCGAGCTGGAGCACCTCATCGTGCGACGCGCCATCCAGCGCTTCAAGGCGCTGGGGCTGCCGGGCCAGCTCTTCCTGAACGTGACGGCCGACACGCTGCTCGGCGCCCGCGCGCATGCCGGCGTGCTGGCCGCCGAGCTGTCGGCGCTGGGCCTGCCGACGTCGCGCGTCGTCATCGAGCTGACCGAGACCCGCCCGGTCGAGAACCTGGCGCAGCTGGACGACGCGCTGCAGGCGCTGCGAGAGCGCGGCTTTCGCGTCGCGCTGGATGACCTGGGCGAAGGCTTCGCGTCGCTGCGCCGCTGGATGGAGATGCGGCCCGACTTCGTCAAGATCGACCGCCACTTCATCGACGGCATCGCGCAGCAGCCGCTGAAGCAGCAGTTCGTGCGCTCCATTGTCGAGATGGCCGTCACCAGCGGCTGCGAGGTCGTCGCCGAGGGGCTGGAGCAGGAGCCCGACCTGGAGGTGCTGCGCCGCCTGGGCCTGTCCATCTGCCAGGGCTACCTGTTCGCGCGGCCCAGCGCCACGCCGCGCGCGTCGCTGAGCGCCCAGTGGAGCGGCCGGCTGGCGGCCGACTCGCAGCCCCGGCTGCTGCAGAACGACCTGGCGCTGCCGCTGAGCCAGGGCGCCATCACCAGCGCCGCCCAGCTGGCGCGCCGCGCCCTCACCGTCACGGCCGCCAGCAATTGCCGCCGCGTCGTCGACCTGTTCCACGCCGACGACCAGTTGCTCGCCATTCCCGTGCTGGACGAACAGCAGCGCCCCATCGGCGTGCTGCGCTCGCTGCACGTGCTCAAGCGCAGCACCGAGCGCTACTTCATGGACATCTTCGACAAGCGCAGCTGCGTGGAGCTGATGGACCCGCACCCGCTGGTGTTCGACGTCGCCACGCCGCTGCGCGCGATGAGCGACGGCCTGGCCAACCTCGACGAGCGGCTGCTGATGGACGGCTTCATCGTCACCCGCGACGGCGCCTACTACGGCTCCGGCCGCAGCTCCGACCTGCTGAAGGCCGTCTCCGACCTGCAGGTCCACGCGGCCCGCTACGCCAACCCGCTGACGCTGCTGCCGGGCAACGTGCCGATCGACCACCACCTCGACCAACTCATCGAAGGCGCCGAGACCTTCCTCGTGGCGGTGTGGGACATCGACCACTTCAAGGCCTTCAACGATGTCTACGGCTACCGCGTCGGCGACGACATCATCCGGCTGGCCGCGCGCACGCTGACCCGCGCCGCCGACCCGCAGCTGGACTTCGTGGGCCACATCGGCGGCGACGACTTTGTCATGGTGCTGCGCAGCGCCGACTGGGAGGCGCGGCTGTCGCGCGTCTGCGCCGCCTTCGACAACGGCGTGCGAACCTTCTTCTCGCCGGAGCACCTGGCCGCCGGCGGCTACATCACGCTGAACCGCCAGAACCAGCCCAGCTTCCACCCGCTGCCCACCATCTCCTGCGGCGCCCTGCTGCACCAGCCCGGCAGCTTCGACGGCGCCCGGGCGCTGGCCGCCGCGCTGGCCGAACCCAAGCGCGTCGCCAAGGGCCGCGCCGGCGGCAGCCGCTTCTTTGTCGACCGCCGCCAGCGGCCGAAGCCCGCGGCCATCTCACCCAGCGCCCATGTCCCTGCTGAAATTCTCTGAGCACGGGAGCCTGCGTACCCGGCTTGCGCTGGTGGCCGTGCGGTCCCCGCTTCCGACGTGCAGCCGCTGACCGCAGCCGTGCGGGCCATCGACGCGATGACGCAGCACAACGCCGCGCTGGAGGAAGAAGCCGCTGCGGCCGCGGACAGCCTGCGTGCCCAGGCCGAGGGCATGGACGAAACCGTCAACGCCTTCCGGCTTTAGCCGCCGCTGACACAATCAGGGCGTGAAGCTCGAACCCAGCCTGAACGCCGACCTGCACTGCCACTCCGTCATCTCGGACGGCACGCTCACACCCGAGACCCTGGCCGCGCGGGCCAAGGCAGCCGGCGTGGCGCTGTGGTCGCTGACCGACCATGACGAGATCGGCGGCCAGGACCGCGCCATCGCAGCCGCCAAGGCCAACGGGTTGGCCTACCTGACCGGCACCGAGATTTCCGTCAGCTTCGCCGGCCGCGTGGTGCATATCGTAGGGCTGGGCTTCGACCACGAGGCCGCCGAGCTGGTCGAGGGACTCAAGGCCACGCGCGGCGGCCGCGAGCCGCGCGCCCGCGAGATGGCCGCCAGCCTGGCCGCGGCCGGCATCCCCGGCGCCTTCGAGGGCGCGCTGAAGTACGTCGGCAACCCCGACCTGATCTCGCGCACCCATTTCGCGCGCTTCCTCGTCGACGCCGGCCACTGCAGCGATGTGCCCGAGGTGTTCCGGCGCTTCCTCACCGAAGGCAAGCCCGGTTTCGTGCCGCACAAGTGGGCGGCGCTGAAGAACGCGGTGGGCTGGATCACGCGCGCCGGCGGCATCGCCGTCATCGCCCACCCGGGCCGCTACGACTTCACGCCCACCGAGGAATACGCGCTCATCACCGAGTTCATCGCCCACGGCGGCCGCGGCATCGAGGTCGTCACCGGCAGCCACACGCCGGCGGAGTTCCAGCAGTACGCCGACACGGCCGACGAGTTCGGCCTGCTGGCGTCGCGCGGCTCGGACTTCCACTGCCCCGAGGAAAGCCGCATCGACCTGGGCGCGCTGCCGCCGCTGGCCGGCCGGCTGACGCCGGTGTGGGCCGAGCTGGCGGACCGCATCCGGTAGCCCGCCCCCGGCGGGCGCCAGGACGCTGCAGGCAAGTTACGCTAGGCCATGGCCCAGCTCTTCGAAGTCCACCCCGACAACCCGCAACCGCGCTTCCTGCGCCAGTGCGTGCAGATGCTGCAGGCCGGCGGCATCGGCGCGGTGCCCACCGACTCCAGCTACGCCTTCGTCTGCCACCTGAATGACAAGTCGGCCGCCGAGGCGCTGCGCCGCGTGCGCGGCGTGGACGACAAGCACCACCTGACGCTGCTGTGCCGCGACCTGTCGGAGCTGGCGACCTACGCGATGGTGGACAACCGGCAGTACCGGCTGCTGAAGCTGGCCACGCCGGGCGCCTACACCTTCATCCTGCCGGCCACCAAGGAAGTGCCGCGGCGGCTGTCCCACCCCAGCCGCCGCACCATCGGGCTGCGCGTGCCGGAGCACCGCGTCACGCAGGAGCTGCTGGCGCTGCTGGGCGAGCCGCTGCTGTCCACCACGCTGATCCCGCCCGGCGACAGTGAGCCGATGAACGACGCCGCCGACGTCTGCGACCGGCTGGACCGCCAGCTCGCGTTCGTGCTGGACGCCGGCGCCTGCCCGGCCCAGCCCACGACGGTGCTGGACCTCAGCCAGGGCGAAGAGCCCGTGCTGGTGCGCCAGGGGCGCGGCGAACTGGCGCGGCTGGGGCTGCAGCTGGACTGAGCCGCGGGTTTTCCGCAGCTCATCCAGGCTTGCTGCAGTTCATCCAGCGGCGCCCGCGCTTGATCGCAGGCGCCTGGAAGCAGGCCGCCGTGATGACGAAACTGACTCCATCGAACCAGCAATCACGCGGTTCGACACCCGACGAAACGGAGTCCATCATGAACCTGCAAGACACCCTGTTCACCGCCGTCCTCGGCGCCGCCGCTGCCCTGACGGTCACCTTCGCCGCCAACGCCGCGCCGCAGCCCACCGTCAAGCTGGAACGCGTCGTCGTCACCGGCAAGGCGGTCCGCGAAATCGCACAGCTGCCCCGCGTCGTCGTGACCGGCACCGCGGTGCGCGAAGTGGCCCAGCTGCCGCGCGTCGTCGTCACGGGCTACAGCGAAGCCACGCTGCTGCGCCAAGCCACGCTGGCTGCCGCCAAGCCCGCCACCAAGCGCATCTGAGCCGGGCGTCCACTTCATGCGAATGACGCCTTTTTCCACCGCCGCGGAGGCCCGGCGCCCCCGCGGGGGTGGGGTGGCGGGCCGCACGGGCGCGCCGCGGATGAGAGAACCAGGACCAGCCCCCCCCCGGCGAAGACCCACACCCCCTGGGCATGGTGCAAAT
>JAYSCT010000163.1:0-8636 GCA_041914785.1 Roseateles sp. | reverse complement strand
CGACGTTCTTGGACAGCGACTGCAGGATGGTCAGCTTGGTCGAGACCTTGGAGCCGGCCACGATGGCCACCAGCGGGCGCTTCGGGTTGGCCAGCGCCTTGGAGATGGCGTCGATCTCGGCGGCCAGCAGCGGGCCGGCGCAGGCGATCTTGGCGAACTTGGCGATGCCGTAGGTGGTGGCCTCGGCGCGGTGGGCGGTGCCGAAGGCGTCGTGCACGAAGATGTCGCACAGCGCGGCCAGCTTCTTCGACAGGGCCTCGTCGCACTTCTTCTCGCCCTTGTTGACGCGGCAGTTCTCCAGCAGCACCAGCTCGCCGGGGGCCACGTCGACGCCGTCGACCCAGTTGGCCTTCAGCGGCACGGGGCGGCCCAGCAGCTCGGCCATGCGCTCGGCCACGGGGGCCAGCGAATCCTCGGGCTTGAACTCACCCTCGGTCGGGCGGCCCAGGTGGGACGTGACCATGACGGCGGCGCCGGCGTCCAGCGCGGCTTGAATAGCCGGCAGCGACGCGCGGATGCGGGTGTCCTCGGTGATCTTGCCGTGGTCGTCCTGCGGCACGTTCAGGTCGGCGCGGATGAAGACGCGCTGGCCGGCCACCTTGCCGGCGGCGATCAGGTCGGAGAAGCGGATGACGTTCATGGTCGGGCGGTGCAGTTGGTGAAAAACTGCCGGCATTCTCTCCGCCCCGCGTTCCGGCGCGGTTACCAGCCGAGGCCGAGCTTCAACGGCAGCATGACCGCCATGCCGACGAGGATGGTGCCGAGGATGTCGCGGCGCCAGAAGTAGTAGGCCGTCGCGGCCAGCGCGCCGGGCCAGCGGGCGTCCTGCCAGGTCGTGATGACATGGCCCTGCGTCATGAAGATCTCCGGCGCCACCACGGCGACGAGCGCCGCCAGCGGGGCCACCTTGAGCAGCTCGCGCAGCCAGCCGGGCATGGGCAGCGGCTGGTCGCTGATCATGAAGAAGCCGCGCGTCAGCGCCGTGATGGCGCCCAGGCCGAACAAGGCCACCCAGGTCATGGCTTCACTCATGGCGAGCCTTTCGCGCATCCAGCCACCAGCCGACAGCGCCCGCCGCGACGATGGCGCACAGGATGTTGAGCTTCAGCGGCAGCGAATAGGTCGCGATGGACACGGCGCCCGCGGTGATCGCCACCCACCACAGCGATTTCTCGGTCAGCAGCGAGTACGACAGGCCCAGCAGCGCCAGCACGCCGGCAAAGCCAATGCCCCAGTGCGGCGGGATGCGGTCGGCCAGCAGGATGCCCGTGAAGGCGGTGAGCTGCCAGGTGGGCCAGTTCACCGCCACGCCACCCCAGAAATAGCGCCGCTGCGCCGCGGACGGCACCGGGTCGGGGTAGCGCTTCACGAAGTAGACGAAGTTCAGGTCGGCCGCGAAGTAGGTCAGCGTCAGCCGCCTGGCGCGCGGCAGGTGGCCGAAGTAGTGGCGCCACTGCGCGCTGAAGATGACGAAGCGCAGGTTCACGCAGAACGCCGTGGCCAGCAGCACCCACAACGGCGCGCCGGCGGCAATCAGCGGCAGCGCCGTCAGCTGCGCGCTGCCGGCGAACACCAGCAGCGACATCCCCATGGCCAGCGGCAGGCTGAGCCCGCTCTTCACCATCGTGACGCCGGTCACCAGCCCCCAGGCAGCCAACCCCAGCGACGGGGAGGCCATGTCGCGCACGCCCTGCCTGAAGTCGGCATCGCCGACCAGCGCGCGCAGCTTGTCAGTCCACTGCATGCCGCCATTGTCGGCGGCTTAGGGTCTGTTCACCCGATAGCCATGGGTGAACAGGCCCTCAGTCACTTCTCGAAAGTCACTTCTCGAAACGACGGACCTTGCCGCTGCCGGCGATGGAGGAGCTGATCTCGGGCGAGCCGACGTACTTCACGTCACCCGAGCCGGCGATGGACACGCTGAGCTTCCTCGTCGCGTTGACCTGCGCGTCGCCGCTGCCGGCGATGCTGACCTTGACCTCGTCCGCGGCAAAGTCCGCCGCCTTCACGTCGCCGCTGCCGGCGATGCTGACCGACGCCGTGCCGGCGCGGCCGGCCACGACGATGTCGCCGCTGCCGCTGACCTTCATGGCGAGCTTCTCGGCGTCGAGGTTGGCAAAGCGGATGTCGCCCGAGCCGGCGATGGCCGCCTCGACGCCGCCGGTCTTCATCGCCTCGACCTTGATGTTGCCGGAGCCGGCCACCGACAGCGCACGCAGCGTGGGCATCTCGATGGTGAAGCTGGGCGTCGTCGACGTGGACAGGCTGAAGCCCTTCTTCGGCTGGATGCGCAGCGTGCGGCCGTCCAGCTCGGTCTCGATGTAGGGCAGCAGGTTGCGGTCGGCCTTGACCTCCAGCTTGTTGCCCGAGCCCTGGCGGATCTGCACGTTGAAGTCGCCGCTGACCGACACGCCGTCGAAGCTGCCCACCGGGCGCGCCTCGGTCGTCACGTCGCCGCTGCCGGTGACCCGTTCGCCCTGGTTCCAGCTCCAGGCGTGGGCGGAGCCGCACAGCGCGGCGGCGACAAGGCCCAGGGCGAAGAAGCGGCGGGTGGTGGCGGTGTTCATGGCGGGCTCCATCAAGGTTGCGATGGACGGCATGTTGCCCAGCCGCCAGGCACCTGCCCTGCCCCGCGCGACGACCCGCAGGATTGGCGGCCTGAGATGCGACTGCGCGCGCTGGTCAGTGCGCGGCGGCCTTGGCCTTGTCGGTCTTGTCGGCCGGCTTGGCCTCTTCCTCGTCGGCCGGCTGCGCCGGCTTGGCGCCGGGGCGCGGCACGACAGGCGCGATGCCTTCGAGCTTGTTCTCGCGCATGTACTCGTCCATCTCGCGCCAGCCGGCGTAGACGGCCGCCTTCTGCGCCTTGGGATTGAGCACGTAGCAGTCCTCGATGGCGCGCATCGCATGCCGGCAGGCGCTGCCGATGGCCTTGCCCTCGGCCTCCTTGGCGGCGGCCACCTTGGCGGGGTCGTCGATGCCCAGCTGCTCGCAGGCACTCAGGGCGGCGAGCAGGGGCAGGGCAAGCAGAAGGCGCTTCATGAGTTCAGGTATCGGCGCGCGCGGCGGCAACTTGAGTCAGCGCCGGGCCATGGCCAGCAGCCGCGCGACACGTTCCTCGGTGGACGGGTGCGTGGAGAACAGGCCGCGCAGGCCGCCGCCGGACAGCGGATTCATGATCATCATCTGCGCCGTCTCGGGGTGGGCCTCGGCCGGCGCCATGGGGATGCCCTGCGCGTAGCGGTGGATCTTGTCCAGCGCCGACGCCAGCGCGGCCGGGTCGCCCGAGATCTCGGCGCCGCCGCGGTCGGCCTCGAACTCGCGCGCGCGGCTGATGGCCATCTGGATCAGGCTGGCGGCCAGCGGCGCGAGGATGGCGACGGCGATGCCGGCCAGCGGGTTGGCGGGCCGGCCATGTTCGTCGCGGCCGCCGAAGAGGGTCGCGAAGTTCGCCAGCATCGAGATCGCGCCGGCCATCGTCGCGCTGACGGTGCTGATGAGGATGTCGCGGTGCGCCACGTGCGCCAGCTCGTGCGCCATGACGCCGCGCAGCTCGCGCTCGGACAGCACGCGCAGGATGCCCGTCGTCGCGGCGACGGCCGCGTGCTCGGGGTTGCGGCCCGTGGCAAAGGCGTTGGGCGCCGCCTCGTCGATGAGGTAGACGCGCGGCATGGGCAGGTTGGCGCGCTGTGCCAACTCCGCCACCATGCCGTAGAACTGCGGCGCCGACGCCGCGTCGACCTCGCGGGCGTTGTACATCTTCAGCACCATGTCCGCCGAGAACCAATAGCTGAAGAAGTTCATGCCGACGGCGATGACCAGCGCGATCAGCATGCCGGTCTGGCCGCCGACCATGGCGCCGACGGCCATGAACAGCGCCGTGATGGCGGCCATCAGCACGGCGGTCTTCACGAGGTTGAACATGCAGCGGGCTCCGGGAGGGTGGACAACGGTGTGGCAGATGGTGCCATGCCGGCCGCTTTTCAAGCGCTCAGGCGTCGAAGCGCTCGCCCACGGCGATGGGCCGGGCCTGCAGGAAGGCCGCCGCAGGGCCGCGCTTGCCGCCGGCGCGCTGCAGCTCGGTCAGGCGCAGCGCACCCTCGCCGCAGGCAACCACCGGGCCCGGCGCGATGACCTCGCCCGGCGTGCCGCGGCCCTCGGCCAGCTCCGCGCGCCAGACCTTGACCGCCTCGCCGGCCAGCGTCGCGACGCCGCCCGGGAAGGGGTCGAACGCGCGCAGCCGCCGCTCGATCTCGGCCGCGGGCTGCGTCCAGACGATGGCGCTCTCGGCCTTCTCGATCTTGTGGGCGTAGGTCACGCCCTCGGCCGGCTGCGGCGTGCGCGTCAGCTGGGCGGCCTGCAGCGCCTGGACGATGAGGCGGCCGCCCTGCGCGGCCAGCCGGTCGTGCAGCGCCGCCGTCGTGTCATCGGAACGGATGGCCTCGCGGCCGATGAGCAGCATGTCGCCCGTGTCCAGCCCGGCGTCCATCTGCATGATGGTGATGCCGGTCTCGGCGTCGCCGGCCTCGATGGCGCGGTGGATGGGCGCCGCGCCGCGCCAGCGTGGCAGCAGCGACGCGTGGATGTTGAGGCACCCCTTGCGCGGCAGGTCCAAGACCCACTGCGGCAGGATCAGCCCGTAGGCCGCGACCACCATCACGTCGGCATCCGCCGCCAGCAGGGCCTCGCGGGCGGCCTCCGCGTCCGCGGCGTACTTGCCGTCCAGCTTCAGGCCCTGCGGCTGCGCCACGGGGATGCCGGCCGCCACGGCGCGCTGCTTCACGGCGGAGGCCTGCAGCTTCATGCCGCGGCCGGCCGGGCGGTCGGGCTGGGTCAGCACCAGCGGCACGGTGAAGCCGGCGGCGAGCAACGCGTCCAGCGCGACGGCAGCGAATTCCGGCGTGCCGGCGAAGACGACTCTCATGGATGGCGCGCCGGCGGTCAGAAGCGCGACGGGCGGCGGCGCGCCTCGGCCTCTTCCTCGCGCGTCTTCTTGATCATCTTGGTCTTGATGCGGTCGCGCTTCATCAGGCTCAGGTACTCCACGAACACCTTGCCCATCAGGTGGTCCATCTCGTGCTGCACGCACACGGCCAGCAGGCCGTCGGCGTCGAACTCGTAGACCTCGCCGTCGCGGTTGGTCGCGCGCACCGTCACCTCGGCATGGCGCGGCACCTTGTCGTAGATCTGCGGCACGGACAGGCAGCCTTCCTCGCCCTCCACCATGCGTTCGCTGGTCTTCACGATTTCGGGGTTGATCAGCACGCGCGGCGTGTTGCGCTCCTGAGACGTGTCGATGACGATGACGCGCTCGTGCACGTCCACCTGCGTGGCGGCCAGGCCCACGCCGTCGGCGGCGTACATGGTTTCCAGCATGTCGTCGACGAGCTGGCGGATGCGCGCGTCGACCTCGGCCACCGGCTTGGCGACGGTGTGCAGACGCGGATCGGGATAACGGAGGATGTGCAGTTGGGCCATGGCACCTTGTAAGCACTCGCAAACGAGTGCTGGCGGTTGTTGGTCGCCCTCTGGGAATGCGGGCAGAATCACCCGGATTTTCGCCGATCCGGCAATCCCTTCGGAGACCGCGCCTGATGCCCGCTGCCCGCCCCGCCCAACTCGCTGTCCTTGCGGCCTGCCTGACCCTTGCGACGAGCACGGCCTGGGCCCAAGCCAGCCAGCTCCCCGTCACCCCCGAACAGCGCCGCGTGGCTGACCAGGTCGCCAGCGCCGGCGTGCCGCTGTCCGAACTGGCGCCCGACGCGCCCGACAGCCACACCGTCGTGCCCGGCGACACGCTGTGGGACATCTCCAAGCTGTTCCTGAAAAGCCCCTGGCGCTGGCCCGAGCTGTGGGGCATGAACCGCGACCAGATCCGCAACCCGCACCTGATCTATCCGGGCCAGATCCTGCACCTCGTGAAGACGGACGGCCGCGCGCGGCTGCAGTTCGGCCAGCGCGTGGGCGGCGATGCGGCGGGCGACACCGTCAAGCTGCGCCCGCAGATGCGCATCTCGGCGCTGGACAGCAGCCCGATCCCGACCATTCCGCTGCACCTGATCCAGCCCTTCCTGACCGACGCGGTCGTCTTCGACACGGACGTGCTGGCCACCGCGCCGCGCATCGTCGCCACGCAGGAAGGCCATGTGCTGCTGGGCAAGGGCGACACGGCCTACGCCCGCGGCGACTTCCGCGGCGCGACGGATTTCCGCATCTTCCGCACGTCGCGCGTGCTGCGCGACCCGACCACCAACGAGATCCTGGGCTACGAGGCGCCCTACGTCGGCACGGCCGACCTGGTGCGCCCGGCCGAGGACCGCAAGGGCCCGGACGGCAAACCCGAGATCGTGCCGGCCACGCTGCAGATCACGCAGGTCAAGCAGGAAGTCGGCGTCGGCGACCGCCTGGCCCCCGCGCCGCAACGCAACCTGGAGCGTTACGTGCCGCACGCGCCCGAGCGGCCGATGGCGGGTCAGATCGCGGCCATCTACGGCGAGGCCATCAACGCCGGCCAGAACCAGATCGTCGCGCTGAACCGCGGCAAGCGCGACGGCGTCGAGCGCGGCCACGTGTTCGCGCTGTGGCGCGACGGCGTCGCGATGAAGGACAAGACGCAGGACCGCCCGCAGGACATCAAGCTGCCCGACGAGCGCCACGGCATCCTGTTCGTGTTCGAGGTCTACGAGCGCGTGTCCTACGCGCTGATCATCTCCGTGAAAGAGCCCGTCAAGCCGGGCGACCGCTTCACCCAACCCTAGCCATGGTGCCCCTCGCCCAGTCGCGCCCCGCTGAACGCGGGCGCACCTGGTCGGCCCCCCGAGGGGGCGGCGATGCCGGCGGCATTGAGCCGCCAGCACATCGCCAAAGCGGGCCGGCTTGGGAGCGGCCCGGCGCTCGGCCCGCAAACGCAACGGCACGCTGACATGCTTTCATCGGCCGAACTCGCCGCGTGGCTGCGGCTGACCGAGAGCGTCGGCCCCGGCGCCGCGCGGCGGCTGCTGGCCATGGCGGGCAGCGCGGAGGCCGTGTTCCAGCTGCCCGCCGTCGCGCTGGACCAGGCGCTGCCGCCCAAGCAGCGCGAGGCCTTCAACCGGCCGCCGGAACACCTGGCCGAACTCATCTCCAAGGCCGAAACCTGGCTGGCCGAACCGGACCATGCGCTGCTGACGCTGGGTGAGCCGGACTACCCGGCCCAGTTGCTCGCCACCGCCGACCCGCCACTGCTGCTGTGGCTGCAGGGCCGCCGCGAACTGCTGGCCACGCCGTCGCTGGCCATCGTCGGCAGCCGCAACCCCACCGCGCAGGGCGGCGACAACGCCCGCGCGTTCGCCCGCGCGCTGGCCCGGGCGGGCTACACCATCGTGTCGGGCCTGGCGCTGGGCGTGGACGCCGCCGCGCACGAGGGCGCGCTGGATGCCGGCGGCGCCACCGTCGCGGTCGTCGGCACGGGGCTGGACCAGGTCTACCCGCGCCGCAACGAGAAACTCGCCGCCCGGCTGCTGGCCGGCGGCGGTCTCATCGTCAGCGAATACTCGCTGGGCACGCCGGTGCTGCCGGCCAACTTCCCCAGGCGCAACCGCATCATTGCCGGGCTCTCGCGGGGCTGCCTGGTCGTCGAGGCCGCCGTGCAGTCGGGCTCGCTGATCACCGCGCGCCAGGCCGCCGAGGCCGGCCGCGAGGTGTTCGCCATCCCCGGCTCCATCCACTCGCCACAGGCGCGCGGCTGCCATGCGCTGATCCGCCAGGGCGCCAAGCTCGTCGAGTCGGCGGAGGACGTGCTGGAGGAACTGCCGCCGCTGGGCGCCCCGGTCGCCGCAACGCCGGAGGTGGTGGAAACGCCGCACGAGCAGCAGGCGCTGCTGGACGCGATGGGCTTCGATCCCGTCAGCCTGGACGCCCTGATGGCGCGCAGCGGCTGGCCGGCGGCCGAGCTCAGCGCGGCGCTGCTGGAGCTGGAACTGGACGGCGAGGTGGCGCGCCTGGCGGGCCAGCTGTTCCAGCGCCGGCGCAGGGGATAGCGAGCTCAACTGCGGACATGAGGGGCCGATCCGGGGGGTTATTCGCAGCCGGGCGGGCCGAAACGCTGGGCTATCATCCCCTCACGATGTTCGATGTCCTGGTTTATCTCTACGAGACCTACTGGCGCCCGGACGCCTGCCCCGACCATGCGCAGCTGACGCGCAAGCTGACGGCGGTGGGCTTCGAGAACGACGAGATCCAGGAGGCGCTGAACTGGCTCGACGGCCTGGCCGTGGCGGGCGACGCCTACCACGGCGAGCAGGGCGAGCACGCGCTGCGCGTCTACTCGGCCGCCGAGGTGGAGCACCTGGGCGAGGCGTCCATCGGCTTCGTCAGCTTCCTGGAATCCGCCGGCGTGCTGCCCGGCCCGATGCGCGAGATGGTCATCGACCGCGCAATGGCCATCCCCGGCACCCCGATGGACCTGGAAGACCTGAAGATCATCGTGCTGATGGTGTTCTGGAGCCTGGGCGAGGAGCCCGATGCGCTCATCCTCGACGAACTGTTCGTCGCGCCGGAAGACCGGCTGATCCACTAGCAGAAACGGCGCCCCAGGCGCCGTTCTTCATTTCAGTTGCTCCACCGCGCGGTGCGCGTCCCACGACCCATGAAACGGTCGT
>JAYSCT010000162.1:0-8666 GCA_041914785.1 Roseateles sp. | reverse complement strand
CCAACAAGCACCTCGAGACCCCGAACTACAAGCTGGAGCGCCTGCGCCACGACGACCCGCGCCTGGAGAACCTGCAGGCCAGCTACACGATGATCGAAGAGCCGACCGACGAGGTGGGCATCACCCGCCGCGGCGACGTCGAGAAGAAGAACAAGCAGGAGCCGGTCATCAAGGGCATCCTGCCCGAGCAGCCGGCACCGGTCGCCGCGCCCGCGCCGGTCGTGGCCCCGCCGCCCCCGGCGCCTGCGCCGGCCCCGGTCGTGGCACCGCCGCCGCCCGCGCCGCAAGGTTTCTTCAGCCGCCTGTTCAGCTTCTTCGGCGGCGGCGCCGCCCCGGCACCGGCCCCCGTGCCGGCCGTGGAAGCCCCGGCACCTGCCCCGGCGGCCACGACCGACAAGCCGCCCAAGCGTGAAGGCGGCCGAGACGGCCGCCGCGATGGTGGCCGCGATGGCCGCCGTGGCGAGCGCAGTGACCGTGGTGAGCGTGGCGAACAGCGCGGCCAGGGTGGCCGCCGCGACGGCAAGCCGCAGGAAGCCCGCGGTGAGCGCGCCGAGCGTGGCGACCGCAAGCCGCGCCAGGAGAATGGCGACAAGGCCGAGCAGCCGACGCAGCGTCCCGAGCGCGCCGAGCGCAGCGAGCGCCCTGAACGGGGTGAGCGCGGCGAGCGTGGTGAGCGCCGCCCGCGTGGCGAGCGTCAGGACAAGGCGCCTGTCGAGGCCGCCCTGCCGCTGGCCGCCCCGCTGACGGAAGAGCAGGCCGCCCTCCACGACGCACCGCCCGCGTTCGTCGACAGCCAGGCCGAAGCCGGCCTGCCGCCGACCGGTGACACGCCGGTGGGCGAGGAGCGTCAGGGCCGCGGCCGCCGCCGCCGCCGTGGTGGCCGCGACCGTGGTGACGAGCAGGCCAGCGGCACCGAAGGCGCCGTCGAAGGCAGCGCCGAGGCAACCGCCCCGGTCGCGGACGCAGCGACAGCTGCCGATGCCGTCGCGACGACCGACGAGGCTCCCGCCGTCGAGAGCGACGACGCGGGTGAAGGCCCGGGCCGCGAAAGTCGCCGTCGTGGCGGCCGCAACCGCCATCGCAACCGCCGTGAGGACGGTGTCGCCGATGGCCAGGAAGCGCCCGCCAGCGAGGACGCCGCCACTCCCGCGGCGCCGGTGCAGGCGTCGCTGATCGAGCATGCGATGGCCGCCGTGCCGACGCCGGCACCCGCGCCGGTGGTGGCCCCGCCGCCGCCGGCCCCGGAGCCGGCGCCCGCACCGTCCGTCGAGGCCTTCAAGCTGCCGATGGGCGAGCTGCAGGCGATTGCCGAAGGCGCCGGCCTGCAGTGGGTCAACTCCGATGCGGACAAGATTGCTGCCGCGCAAGCCGCCATCGCCGCCGAGCCCGCGCCCGCGCCGCTGGGCCGCGAGCCGGCCCCGGTCGCGGTCGTCGACGAGGGCCCGCTGGTGCTCGTCGAGACCCGCAAGGACCTCAGCCAGGTGAAGCTGCCTTTCGAGGCCTGATCCAACGCGGTTGAACCCGCCCCCCCTGAACGCCGCTCGGCCACAAGCCGGGCGGCGTTCTCACATGCCAAGCCCAACCCGAAGGCCCCCGCCATGACGACCTCAGTCACCGCCGACGCCGCCACCGCGGCCCGCCCCGCGGCCAAGATGCCGCCCCAGATCCCCTACATCATCGGGAACGAGGGATGCGAGCGCTTCAGCTTCTACGGCATGCGCAACATCCTGACGGTGTTCCTGATGACCAGCCTGCTGATGGCGGTGCCCGAGGACCTGCGCAAGGCCGAGGCCAAGGAGGTGTTCCACACCTTCGTCATCGGCGTGTACTTCTTCCCGCTGCTGGGCGGCTGGCTCGCCGACCGCTTCTTCGGCAAGTACAACACCATCTTCTGGCTGAGCCTGCTGTACTGCTGCGGCCATGCCTGCCTGGCCATCTTCGAGAACAACATCCGGGGCTTCTACTTCGGGCTGTTCCTGATCTCGCTCGGGTCGGGCGGCATCAAGCCGCTGGTGACCAGCTTCGTCGGCGACCAGTTCGACAAGAGCAACAAGTCGCTGGCGCAGAAGGTCTATGACGCCTTCTACTGGATCATCAACTTCGGCAGCTTCTTCGCGTCGCTGCTGATGCCGGTGCTGCTCAAGCAGTTCGGCGCCAGCGTGGCGTTCGGCGTGCCCGGCATCCTGATGGGCGTGGCGACGCTGATCCTGTGGAGCGGCCGCAAGCAGTACGTGCACCAGCCGCCCCGCGGCGCCAACCCGCACAGCTTCATCTGGGTGGTGTGGACGGCGCTGAAGTCTGGCGGGCTGGGCATGGGAGTCGCGCTGCTGGGCGTGGTGGGGGCGGCGGTCAGCCTGAGCCAGATGGCCAGCCTCGGCATCGTCGCCTCGGTGTGCCTGGCCATGGTGCTGGTGATGGGCTTCGGCGGCGTCGGCGCCTCGCTGCAGCTGGACCGCGCACGCAGCGTGCATCCGGACGAGGCCGTGGACGGCGTGCGTGCCGTGCTGCGCGTGCTGGTGCTGTTCGCGCTGGTCACGCCGTTCTGGTCGCTGTTCGACCAGAAGGCCTCGACGTGGGTGCTGCAGGCCGACCAGATGACCAAGCCCGCCTGGTTCCAGTCCTCCATGATGCAGGCGCTGAACCCGGCGCTGGTGATGATCCTCATCCCCTTCAACAACCTCGTGCTGTACCCGATGCTGCAGCGCATGGGTCTGCGCGTGACGGCGCTGCGTCGCATGGGTGCGGGCATTGCGCTGGCGGGGGCCGCCTGGATCGTCGCCGGCGTGCTGCAGTTGTGGCTGGACGCCGGCGACGCGGTCAGCATCGTCTGGCAGATGCTGCCGTACGCGCTGCTCACGCTGGGCGAGGTGCTGGTGTCAGCCACCGGGCTGGAGTTCGCGTACAGCCAGGCGCCGCTGTCCATGAAGGGCACCATCATGAGCTTCTGGAACCTGTCGGTGACGGTGGGCAACCTGTGGGTGCTGCTGTCCAACGTCAGCGTGAAGAGCCCCGGCGCGCTGGCCGCGATCAAGTCCAGCGGCTACAGCGAGACGGCCTGCCTGATGTTCTTCTTCGCGGCCTTCGCGCTGGTGGCGGCGCTGCTGTTTGCGCTGGTGGCCCGGCGCTACCCGATGCAGGACCACTACCGCGGCTGACGCCGCCGGGTGAAATTACCCACGTGCGCCGCGCGCCAGCGCGGTGCCCGCGCCCCTACGATGCCGCCGGGCTCCAGGCCCGGCGGCATCGCTGCTTCTGGGGCCCGCAAGACTGCCGCCGCACGCCCATGACCGACGCCCGACCGCACCGCCCCTACGTCGACCCGACCACGGTCGACGCCAACCCGCGCCCGCAGGCGCCCCAGGAGACGCCCGCCTGGCAGCAGGCCTCCAAGCGGCAGCGCAGCGGCTCGACGTCGGCGCCGGCGCCGCGGCCGCGACGGCCGCGCGTGCAGCCCCCGGAGCCGACGGCCCAGGGGTACTTCACGCGCCATTGGCGCGGCGAACTCAGCCTGCCGCGCAGCTACTGGGTCAACAACGTGCTGCTGGCCACGCCGTTCGCGTTCGCGCTGACGGGACTGATGAGCTGGATCAGCGTCAAGGGTGATTCGCTGCAGGTCAGCGCCATCACGGTGCTGGTGGGCATGCCGCTGCTGGTGGCGCTGAATGTCTGGTGCCTGGTGGGTGCCTGGCGCGCCGCCACGCATTACCTGCGCGAGCAGGGCTCCAAGCTGTGGGGCTGGCTGGCGCGCGGCACGCTGGCGCTGGGCGCACTGCAGCTGGCGCTGTCGGTGCTGCTGGGGCTGCTGCCCAACCTGGGCGAGTTCTGGCAGATGGCGCGCGGCGTCGATCCGCTGGGCCAGGCCACGATGAGCGTGTCGGCCGACGGACGCAGCCTGCGGCTGGAGGGCGTCATCGGCATGGGCGACGGCGAGCGCTTCGGCGCGCTGCTGGCCAGCGATGCGGCCAGCGGCATCAAGCGCGTGGAGCTGGTGTCGCCCGGCGGCCGCGTGCGCGAGGCCGAGCGCATGGCCAGCGCACTGAAGAAGCACGGCCATGGCGCCCGCGCCGTCGGCACCTGCGCCAGCGCCTGCACGCTGGTGTTCCTGGGCGGCCAGCCGCGCCACCTGGCACCGGAGGGGCAACTGGGCTTCCACCGGGCCTCCACCGGCACCTACAACCCGGTGTTCGAGGAACTGGCCAACCAGCACCTGGCCAAGAGCTACCGCGAGCTGGGCCTGCCCGAGGCCATGATCGACAAGACGCTGGACACGCCGTCACGCGGCATGTGGTTCGTGCCGCGCAAGGACCTGGTGGCCTACCAGCTGATCGCGCCGTCGCCGCAGACGCTCGCCATCCCGCTGCCGCCGGCGGGCACGCCTGCTGCACGAGGGGACCTCGACGACGCGCTGCGCATGCATCCGGTCTGGGAGGCGCTGGAGCGGCGCACGCTCGGCACCATCGACGCGGCCTCGCAGGCGATGTGGGCGGCACGCACGGCCGGTGCCGCGGATGACGAGGTGCAGGCCGCCGCGCTGCGGCCGCTGGCCAAGCAGATGCCCGAGTTGCTGGGCGGCACCGATCCCATCCTGCGCCGCCGCTACGTGTCGCTGGTGGCCGACCAGCTGCGCGCGCTGCGCACGCCCGCACGGCCCGGCGAGCGGCCTGCCTGCCGCGACCTGCTGGATGGGCGCCTGGCCGCGCGCAAGCTGCTGCCCGTGGAGTTGCAGGCACGCGAGGCGCAGTGGCTGCTGGACGCCGCGCAGAGCGCGCCGCCGCGCTGGCTGCCCAAGCCGCCCAGCGCCATCGAGGTGGAGGTGGTGAGCCGCACGGTGGGGTCGGCGTCGCTGGGCGTGCTGTCGCAGCTGTGGTCCGACATCCCCGACACGGCCGGCGGCAGCGGCGGCGCCTGCGAGCCGGTCATTGCGATGCTGGAGCGCTTCGCGGCGCAGACGCCGGCGCGGCGCGATCTGGCCGAGCGGCTGGCCTTCCATCCGCGGCGCTGACCGCCGCGGCGGTGAAATTACCGGGTGGCGGCAACCTGCCGCGGCGCCGCCCTCGCCTAGGATGCCCGCCGACGCCGCCCGTCGGGCGGCGCTGTCTGCGTGGAGTCCCGTCTTGAACTTCTCCCTGTTTCGCCCCCGTCTGGCCGGCATCGCGCTGGGCCTGATCACCGGCGCGGCGCTGGCCGCCAAGCCCGCGGCCGAGCCGCCGATGATGGACATGACGCCGCGGCCCCACCAGCACCAGCGCCAGACCATGGACATGCAGGCGCTGATGAAGATGCGCATCGAGCCGCGTGCCGACGCCAGCGACGAGGAAAAGGCCCGCGCCGAGCAGGCCCAGGCGGCGATGCCGATGACGATGAAGATGCGGGTGCAGCAGACGATGCGCTCCGGCGGCCTGGGCGCCGATGGCTGGATGCCGCTGACGCTGGACCATCGCACGCTGGACCTGTCGATGACCACCGCCACCGGCGTGGCCGTGCCGCTGCCGGCTTCCAAGGCCGGCAACATCGCGATCACCGCCCGCTTCCATCCGAGGGATTTCCGCTTCGAGCTGGACACCTTCCAGGGCCAGCAGCCGCTGGACGAAAGCGTCAAGCCCATGATGGACAACCTGATGAACCAGGTGATGGGCATGGCGAAGGCGATGCGTGGCAAGCAGCTGGTGGTCGGCGAAAGCTTCGAGCTGCCGCTGGACGCGGCGCTGCCGATGCCGGGCCCGGGGCCCAATGGTGCCCAGCTCAAGGGCCAGGTCCGCTACACGCTGACCCGACTGGACAAGGGCATCGCCTACTTCGACGCCGCGATGACGCTGGACATGAACGCGTGGGTCACGCCACCGGCCGGGGCCTCGGCCCCGGAGGCGGGTGCCTCCGCGCCTGCGGCCGGTCCGGTGAACATGGCCGCCCAGGGCGGCGGCCAGGGCAAGTTCTCGATGCGGCTGGCCGACCGGCTGGCGCTCACCAGCGACATGTCCATGCAGACGCAGATGACCATCAACGTCCCCAACGGCGACGTCGTCCACATGGACATGGACATGACGATGAAGGGCCGCGGCGAGAGCCTGAAGCCCGTGGCCGCCAAGCGCTGAACGCCGCTCAGGCGCGCTCGACGACGACGAAGGCGACGGCGTAGTCCTGCTCGTCGCTGACCGTCACGTGGGCGCTGAGCCCCTGTGCGGCGAACCACGCGGCCAGCTCGCCGTGCAGCGCCACCTCGGGCTTGCCGCTGCGCGCCTTGACGACCTCCATCGCGCGCCAGGTCATCGGCATGCGCATCCCCATCCCGATGGCCTTGGAGAACGCCTCCTTGGCCGCGAAGCGCGTGGCCAGGTAGGCCACGCCGCGCGCCGCCACCTTGGCATGGCGCTCGCGGAACACGGCCATCTCGTGCGGGCCCAGCACCTTCTCGGCAAAGCGCTCGCCGCGCCGCGCCAGCGTCTCGCGGATGCGGCGGATGTCGCAGATGTCGGTACCGATGCCGTAGATCATGGGAAGGCGATCACCTCGTTGGCGATGGCCTGGCCATCCAGCATGAACTGGGTCTGGCCGGCGTGGCGGCCGCCTTCACGCGCGTAGAAGCGCAGCGCCCCTTCGTTGCCGACCCAGACGCTGAGCCACAGGCCTTCGCCGGGCCAGGTCTCGCGGGCCGCGTGCAGCAGCCGGGCGCCCAGCCCGCGGCCCGTGCAGGGCGGCGCGACGTACAAGCGGGTCAGCTCCACCTGCGCGTCGCTCGGCACCGGTGCCGGCGCGCCGCGCAGCGCCTGCGCGAAGCCCTGCAGCGCCGCACCCTCCTCCTGCAGCCACAGGGCCTGCCGGGGGTCGGCGACGGCGCGCTCGAAGGCAGCGGGCGAGAAGGACTCGTCCAGGTAGGGCAGGAAACGCGGCTCCACGCCGTCGGTGGCATAGCTGTCCAGCCACACCCAGCGCGCCAGCGCGGCCAGGCGCGGCGCGTCCTGCGCGCGGGCGCGGCGCAGCGTCATGCGTAGGCGGTCGCGATGACGCGCAGGTAGGCGCGCACCGTCTCGGCGTAGCCCAGCTCCAGCGCATCGGCGATCAGCGCATGGCCGATGGACGCTTCCTGCACACCCGGCACATGGCGCAGGAACAGGCTCAGGTTGTCGCGGTTCAGGTCGTGGCCGGCGTTCAGCCCCAAGCCCACGGCCAGCGCCGCCTCGGCGGTGGCGGTGAAGCCGGCCAGCACGGCCGCCTGGCGCTCGGTGCCGAAGGCGCTGGCGAAGGTCTCGGTGTAGAGCTCGATGCGGTCCGCGCCCAGCTCGGCCACGGCGGCCATGGCGGCGGGGTTGGGGTCCATGAACAGGCTGACGCGCACACCCAGGTCCTGGGCTTCGCGGATCAGCGGCCTGAGCCGCTCGGCGTCCTGCGGCAGCGTCCAGCCGTGGTCGGACGTGAACTGGTCTTCCGAGTCCGGCACGAACGTGACCTGGTGCGGGCGGTGGCGGCGCACGAACTCCATCAGGTTCTGCGTCGGGTTGCCCTCGATGTTGAACTCGGCCTGCGGCCAGTCGTGGAGGAACGCGGCGAGGTCGTCGACATCGCCCGCGCGGATGTGCCGGGCATCGGGCCGCGGATGCACGGTGATGCCCTGGGCGCCGGCAGCGAGGCACTGCTCGGCTGCGCGCAGCACGCTGGGGATGCCGAGGTGGCGGGTGTTGCGCAGCAGCGCGACCTTGTTGACGTTGACCGACAGCGCGCAGCGGGCGCCGGCGTGGGCAAGAGGATTCATGTGCGTGGCGCCTGGCCGCCCGCAGTCACGCGCACGACCCGCGAGGGGCCAGGGGTGATGCGGGCATCGAGGTCTTCATGTGTCGAGCAGTTGTTGCACGTCCACCATCAGTGCGCGCGTGCGCAGCGGCTGGTGGCCCAGATGGTAGTGGAGCAGGCCGCGCAGCGTGGTCTTGAGCGCCTGCGGCGCGGCCCCGCAGGCCTGGCGCAGCGCCGCCATGCTGCCGTGCATCAGTGCGGCCTGCAGCTGGATGAGCAGCACGCCGGGCAGATGGGCATCGCTGGTGGGCGGGATGACGCCGGACTCGGGTGACAGCTGGTAGCGGCGCTCGGGGTCGACCGCCGCCTGCGTGGGCGTGACGACGCTGAGGTCCGGCAGCAGGCCCAGCTCCGCCAGCAGCCGGATCTCGAACGCCCGCAGCGCGGCGTCGCCGTCGGTCAGGTGGACCAGCGTGTCGGCGTAGGCATCGAACAGCCGGGGATGCGGGTCGTGCCGCGCCAGCAGCTTGAGCAGCAGCTCGTTCAGGTAGAAGCCGAAGAACAGCGCGGCGCCGCTGGGCAGCGTCGCGCCGCCGCCCCATTCCGCGCTGCGCAGCGTCTGCACCTCGCCGCCGTCGGCCTTGGCGGGCTTGGACAGGCTGACGGTGATGCGCTGCAGCGGCAGCAGCACGGCGCGCAGCTGCGAATAGGGCCGCTTGGCGCCCTTGGCCGCGACAGCCAGGCGACCGGACTCGCGCGTGAAGAGGTCGAGGATGAGGCTGGATTCGCTCCAGTCGTGCTGGTGCAGCACGTAGGCCGGCTGTACCGACGGCGTGCGGGCCGCGCTCACGCGTTCACTCGTAGCCGTAGCTGCGCAGATGCTCTTCGGTGTCGGCCCAACCCGAGCGCACCTTGACCCACAGCTCCAGGAACACGCGGCC
>JAYSCT010000161.1:0-8782 GCA_041914785.1 Roseateles sp. | reverse complement strand
TCTGCGCCAGCGGCTCAATTGAGAAGATACAAGGGGACGGCGATGCTTGCGGCATTGAGCCGCAAGCACATCGCCTGCGGGCCGGCTTGGGGTGGCCCGGCGCCGGTCCGCGCGCTTCAGAACAACGCCATCGACAGCTTGCGGCGGTAGCTGTCGATCAGTGGGTCGCTCTGCACGGCGGGGGCCTTGCCGGCGATCTCCAGCGTGCCGGTCTTGGCCTCGGCGGCCGGCTTGGGCGCGGGCCGGGTCAGCAGCTCCAGGATGGCCACGTAGGTCTTGCGCGCCGCCTCGCCGTTCCAGGCCTTGTCGCGCATGATGATTTCCAGCAGCTCGTCCATGGCCTCGGTGAAGCGCTGGTTGGACAGGTGCAGCTGCGCCAGCGTGAAGCGGGCGTCGAAATCGCGCTTGTTGGCGGCGATCGCCGCCTGCAGCGCCACCGGGTCGGCGCCGGCACTGGCCTCGAAGGCCGTCAGCCACGTGGCCAGCGCGGCCAGCCGCGGGGACGGCACCAGCGTGTCGGCCGCCTTGGCCGCGACCGGCGCGAACGCGGTGCGGGCGTCCTCCAGCAGGCCAAGCCCCAGCAGCGCCTTCACGTAGTCGAAGCGGGCGTTGTCGTTGGCCGGGTCGGTCTGCACCGCGTGGGCCAGCTTGGCCAGCGCGCTTTCCAGGTCGCCGTCGGCCATCAGGCCCTCGGCTTCGGCCACGTCGGCCTCGGCCTCCAGCGCTTCGCCGGCCGGCACGTGCTTGTCCAGGAACTCGCAGATCTGCGCCTCGGGGATGGCGCCGACGAAGCCGTCCACCGGCTGGCCGCCGACGAACATCACGCAGAACGGGATGGAGCGCACGCCGAACATCTGGCTCAGCTGGCCGGCGATCTCGGGCACCTCGTCGCTGTTCAGCTTGGCCAGCGTGAAGCGGCCGGCGTAGGCCGTCTCCAGCTTCTCCAGGATGGGGCCCAGCGTGCGGCAGGGGCCGCACCACGGCGCCCAGATGTCCAGCAGCACGGGGCGCTGCTGCGAGGCGACGATGAGTTCGGCTTCGAAGTTCTGGAGGGTGATGTCGATCATGGTCGGAGGGAGTTGAGGCCCCGGCTTCTACAATTCAAGGCTTTTCTGGCCCTCGGAGTGCGTCTTGTCCATCTCAGCCCCCACGAACCCTGACGCCGTCATCGGCATCGTCATGGGCTCCAGCAGCGACTGGGACACGATGAAGCTGGCGGCCGAGATTCTGACCGAGTTCGGTGTCGCGTTCGAGGCGCGGGTCGTGTCGGCCCACCGCATGCCTGACGAGATGTTCGCCTATGCCGAAGCGGCCGGCGGCCGGGGCCTGAAGGCCATCATCGCCGGCGCCGGCGGCGCGGCCCACCTGCCGGGCATGCTGGCCGCCAAGACGACGGTGCCGGTGCTGGGCGTGCCGGTGGCCAGCCGCCACCTGCAGGGCGTGGACTCGCTGCATTCCATCGTGCAGATGCCCAAGGGCATCCCGGTCGCCACCTTCGCGATCGGCAATGCCGGCGCGGCCAATGCGGCGCTGTTCGCCGTGGCCATGCTGGCGACGGGCGACGCGGCGCTGCTGGACAAGCTCAATGCCTACCGCACGAAACAGACCGCCGTGGCCCAGGCGATGACCGAGGGCCTCCGCTGATGACTGCGCTGCTCCCCGGCACCGCGACGCTGGGCGTCCTGGGCGGCGGCCAGCTGGGCCGCATGTTCGTTCATGCCGCTCAGGCGCTGGGCTACCGGTGCATCGTGCTGGACCCGGACGCCATCAGCCCCGCTGGCGCGGTGGCGGAGAAGCACATCCAGGCCGACTACCTCGATCACCTGGGCCTGGCCCAGTTGGCGCGCGACTGCGACGCCATCACGACCGAGTTCGAGAACGTGCCCGCGCTGGCGCTGGAGACGCTGGCGGGCATGCGCGTCGTCGCGCCGGCGGGTGCGTCGGTGGCCGTCTGCCAGGACCGCGCCGTCGAGAAGGCGCATTTCGAGGCGGCCGGCGTGCCGTGCGCGCCGCATGCCGTCATCACCAACGACATCGAACTGGTCGCCGTCGACCCGTCGCTGCTGCCTGGCATCCTGAAGACCAGCCGCATGGGCTACGACGGCAAGGGCCAGGTGCGCGTGCGCACCGCGGCCGAGCTGGCCGCCGCCTGGGCCGAGCTGAAGCGCGTGCCCTGCGTGCTGGAGCAGCTGCTGCCGCTGCGGCGCGAGCTCAGCGTGCTGGTGGCGCGCGGCGCCGACGGCCAGCTGGTGAACTACCCGGTGCAGCAGAACCTGCACCGCGGCGGCATCCTGGCCGTCACCGAGGTGCCGGCGCCCGACGTGCCGGCCGACGTGCAGCAGCAGGCTGTCGCCGCCGCACGCCAGGTCGCCGAGGCGCTGGGCTATGTCGGCGTGCTGTGCATCGAGTTCTTCTGGCTGGAAGACGGCCGTCTGGTCGTCAACGAGATGGCGCCGCGCCCGCACAACTCCGGCCACTGGACGATGAACGGCGCCAGCGCGTCGCAGTTCGAGCTGCAGGTGCGGGCGCTGGCCGGCCTGCCGCTGCCGGAGCCGCGCCAGCATTCGGCGTCGGTCATGCTGAACCTGCTGGGCGACCTGTGGTTCTCCGACGCCGGCGGCCCCACGCCGCCCGCCTGGGACCGCGTGCTGGCGCTGCCGGGCACGCACCTGCACCTGTACGGCAAGGCCGAGGCGCGCCATGGCCGCAAGATGGGCCACCTGAACATCACGGCCGACACGGCCGAGGCGGCGCACGCGGTCGCCGTGCAGGCCGCCGCCCTGCTGGGCCTGCCCACCGACTTCTGATGCTGCTGCCCGGCAACGATCCCGCCGCCCTCCAGGCCGCCGCGCAGCGCCTGGCGGATGGCGAACTGCTGGGCCTGCCCACCGAGACGGTCTACGGCCTGGCCGCGCGCGCCGACCGCGACGACGCGGTCGCGAAGATCTTCGCGGCCAAGGGCCGGCCGGCCGACCATCCGCTCATCGTCCACGTGCTGGACGCCGCCGGTGCCGAGCCGTTCGCCGACCACCTGCCCGCCACCGCGCGCCGGCTGATGGACGCGTTCTGGCCGGGGCCGCTGACCGTCATCGTGCCGCGCGCACCGGGCGTGGCCGAGGCCGCGGCCGGCGGCCAGGCCACCGTGGCGCTGCGCTCGCCGGCCCACCCGGTGGCCCGGGCCGTGCTGGCCGCGGCCCGCGCGCTGGACGTGCCCGGCGTGGCCGCGCCCAGTGCCAACCGTTTCGGCCGTGTCAGCCCGACGCTGGCCCGCCATGTCGTCGAGGAATTCGGCCCCGGGCTGATGGTGCTGGACGGCGGCGCCTGCGAGGTGGGTATCGAGTCCAGCATCGTCGACTGCAGCCGGGAGCGCCCGGCGCTGCTGCGCCCCGGCCTGCTGAGCCGCGCCCGCATCGAGGCCGCGCTGGGCCAGCCGCTGGCCGAGCCCGATGCCGCCGCGCCCAAGGCCTCGGGCACGCTGGCCGCGCACTACGCGCCCGCCGCCCGCGTGCGGCTGCTGGACGCCGCGAGTCTTTCTTTACGTCTGGCGGCCGCGACCGCCAGCGGGGGGCTGGAAGGGGTGGCGGTATATTCACGCGCCCAGCTGCCGGCCTGGCGCTGGCAGGCCCAGCCGTCCGACCCGGCGGCCGCGGCGCACGAGTTGTTTGCGGTGCTGCGGGCGCTGGACGCGGCCGGCGCCCGGGAAATCTGGGTCGAAGCGCCTCCGCGCGAGCCGGCCTGGGATGGCGTGCGGGACCGGCTGAGCCGGGCCGCCGCCGCCTTCACCGATTGAGTTTTGTCCCTGAGTTCATCGTCATGCACCGAGTTGTCTCCCAGAAATTGAAGCGCGGCCTGACCCTGGCCGCGGTGGCGGCTGCGGCGCTGATCGCCGGCTGCGGCGGCGGGGGCACCTCGCAGATCGAACCGTTTGCGCCGACCCGCATCATTGCCTTCGGCGACGAGAGCGGCACCATCCTGCAGAGCGGCAAGAAGTACGGCATCAACGCGCTGAACACCGACACCCGGCAGGTCGACTGCTCGGTCTACCCGGTCTGGACGCAGACGCTGGCCAGCGGCTTCGGCTTCGTCTACCAGCAGTGCAACACCAGCTTCGTCGCGCTGCCGCAGGGCGTCATGTACGCCGCCGCCGGCGACAGGGTGGCCGACGTGCGCGACAAGATCGACCAGCACCTCGCCAACGACCGCTTCGGCCCCAAGGACCTGGTGGCCCTGATGGTGGGCGTGAACGACATCGTGGAGCTGTACAAGCAGTTCCCGGCCGTCAGCCGCGAATCGCTGCTGGGCGAGGCCAAGGCGCGCGGCAAGCTGCTGGCCGACCAGGCCAACCGCATCGCCCGCGCCAACGGCCGCGTGCTGGTGGCCACCATCTTCGACGTGGGCCAGACGCCCTTCGGCCTGAAGGAGCGCGAGCAGCAGACCGACATCGACCGCGCGCTGTTCCTGGACGAGCTGAGCGCCGCGTTCAACACGTCCATGCGGCTGAACCTGCTGAACGACGGCCGGCTGGTGGGCCTGGTGCTGGTGGACGAGACCATCCAGCGCTTCGTGCGCTTCCCCTACCTGGGCAGCTTCACGAACGTGACGGAAGCCGCCTGCCGCACCGACGTGGCGCCGCAGGACTGCACGATCGACACGCTCAAGCCCGACGCGACGGACCGGGGCTGGCTGTGGGCCGGTGACACGCTGCTGGGCCCGCAGGCCCAGCAACAGATCGGCGTGCTGGCGCTGTCGCGCGCCAAGAACAACCCGTTCTGATGCCCCGCGCCCGAGGCGCTTGACGCGCCTGCGCCGCCGGCGGCCCGGCCTCTGGCGGCCCGTGGGGCTTCTTCAGGCGGTGGGGGTGCGCAGTTCGCGGCGCAGGATCTTGCCGACGTTGCTCTTGGGCAGCTCGTCGCGGAACTCGATGAAGCGGGGCCGCTTGTAGGCCGTCATCTGCTGGGCGCAGTAGCTGGCCAGGTCTTCCTCGGCCAGCGCCGGGTCGCTCTTGACGACGAACAGCTTGACGGCCTCGCCGGACTTGGCGTCCGGCACGCCGACGGCGGCGCACTCCAGCACGCCGGGGTGCAGGTTGACGACCTGCTCGATCTCGGTCGGGTACACGTTGAAGCCGCTGACCAGGATCATGTCCTTCTTGCGGTCGACGATGCGCACGTAGCCGCGCTCGTCCATGATGCCGATGTCGCCGCTCTTGAAGAAGCCGTCGGGGGTCATCACGTTGGCCGTCTCGTCCGGGCGGCGCCAGTAGCCGGCCATCACCTGCGGGCCGCGGATGCAGATCTCGCCGCGCTCGCCCAGCGGCACGTCGTGGCCGTCGTCGTCGCGGATGGTGATCTCGGTGCCCGAGATGGGCAGCCCGATGCTGCCGTTGAAGAGGCGCTGGTCCAGCGGGTTGATGGTGGCCGCCGGCGAGGTCTCGGACAGGCCGTAGCCCTCGACGACCGGGCAGCCGGTGACCTTGAGCCACTTCTCGGCCGTGGCCTGCTGCACGGCCATGCCGCCGCCGTTGGAGATGACGAGCTCGGAGAAGTCCAGGCGGGAGAAGCCCGGCTCGTTGGCCAGCGCGTTGAACAGCGTGTTGACGGCGGGGAAGATGTGGATCTTGTGGCCGCGCAGCGTCTCGATGAAGCCGGGGATGTCGCGCGGGTTGGGCACCAGGATGTTCAGGTGGCCCATGCGTGCGCCGAGCATGAAGCAGGCGGTCAGCGCGAAGATGTGATACAGCGGCAGCGCACAGACGTTGGTGAACTGCATGTTCTGGTCCGGCAGCCTGGACAGCATGGGCTGGAACCAGGCCTCCACCTGCAGGATGTTGGCGACGATGTTCCGGTGCAGCAGGGTGGCGCCCTTGGACACGCCGGTGGTGCCGCCGGTGTACTGCAGGAAGGCGACGTCGTCGGGGCCCAGCTCGGGCTTCTTCAGGTGCAGGCGGTCGCCGTGGGCCAGCGCCTCGTTGAAGCGCACGACGGTGCGGCCGTCGCCGACGGGCAGGCGGAACTCCGGCACCATCTTCTTCAGATGCCGCACGGCGAAGTTGATCAGCGGGCCCTTCCACCAGCTCAGCAGGTCGCCCATGGACGCGAGCACGACATGCTGCACGTCGGTGGCGTTGATGACCTCGGCCAGCGTGTGCGCGAAGTTCTCGAGCACGACGATGGCGCGCGCGCCGGAGTCCTTCAGCTGATGCTCCAGCTCGCGCGGCGTGTACAGCGGGTTCACGTTCACGACGACGAAGCCCGCGCGCAGGATGCCGGCGATGGCCACGCCGTACTGCAGCACGTTGGGCATCATGATGGCGACGCGGTCGCCCTGCTTGAGGCCCTGCGCCTGCAGCCACGCGCCCAGCTGCACCGACAGCCGGTCCAGCTCGGCGAAGCTCATGCGCTGGCCCATGCAGATGGCCGCGTCGCGCGACGCATGCACGCGGAAGGCCTCGTTCAACAGCTCTACCAGCGAGCGGTAGGTGCCCGTGTCGACCTGCGACGGCACGCCCGGCGGGTAGCTGGCCAGCCAGGGCTTGGCGCGGGATGTCACCCGCGGGACATCAGCAAGAACGGCGGTCATTCGAGGCCCCTTCGCATGCATTGCGTGCGTTGCGTGAAGCCGACGATGGTGGGACTGCCGGTTACATCAAGCTAGGGGAGTTGCCCTAGGACCGACGTATCGGCTTGAAAGAGGGCGCGTGCCAATGTGTCCTCGCGCTGTCGCACAGTGGACAGGAACTCGCCCGCGCCGCGCATCGCGCGGAAGGTGTCGAAGCCGCTTTCGAGGAAGTTCTGCAGCGCGCCCAGGCCCGCCATCTGGGCGGGGCCGCGCATCAGCCGCAGCGACTGGCGCAGCAGCGGCTTGCGGGTCAGGCGGTCCAGCGCCTGGCCCACGTCCATCGTCAGCGCGATCTGCTGCTGGCGCGCCGCCGGGTCGCCGCAGGCGCGCCAGGCGATGGCGTATTCCTCGGCCGTGAGGTCGGGCGACATCAGGTGCTCGGCCATGCGCGTGTCCAGCCGCTCCGACAGCGCGTGCAGCCGCGCGAGCCGGGCCACGGTGTCCACCACCTCGTCGGGGAACAGCCGGGTCAGCGTCGGGATGACGCGGGCGAACTGCGCGTCCCGCTGGCGGTAGTCGTCGGGGCCGTAGAGCTCGTGCAGGAAGAAGCGCGTGGCGGCCTCGTAGCGCGGGCTGGCGAGCAGGTCGGCGTAGGTGTGGGCGAAGCGGCGCTGCTGGTAGGCCTTGACGGCCTGCACGCGCGCTTGCAGCGCGGGGTCGGCGGCGCGGCGCGCGCGCTCGGCGTCGACGGCGCGCAGCTCCTTCAGCAGGGATTCGGCACTCAGTTCATCCATGGGACCGCCCCATTCTGCCCGCTTAGACTGGCCCGATGAACGGGAGGCTGCAGAGGATCTGGGTGGTGTTGCGGCTGGCCGTGGCACTGGGGGTGGGCTGGCGCTTCGGCTGGGCCTGGGGCGTGGCGACGCTGGGCCTGCATGCGGCGGTGCTGGCGTTCGCGTTCGCGCAGCTGCACTGGGTCAACCGGCCGGCGCCGGCGTGGGGTCAGCTCTTGCGCGCCTGGGCCGGCGAAGTCGTCGCCAGCGAGCTGGCGTTCTCCTGGCGCCAGCCGTGGCGGGAATGGGCCGAGCCCGATCACCTGCCCGCCGGCGCGACGCAGGGCGTGCTGCTGGTGCATGGCTTCTCGTGCAACCGCGGTCGCTGGAACGGCTGGATGGCGCGGCTGCGCGCGCAGGGCGTGGCCTTCGTCGCGCCGACGCTGGAGCCGGCGTTCGGCAGCATCGACGCCTATGCGGACGACATCGAGGCCGGCGTGCAGACGCTCAAGGCCCTGACGGGCCGCATGCCGCTGCTGTGCGCGCACAGCATGGGCGGCCTGGCGCTGCGGGCCTGGTGGCGCCGGCACGGCGCAGCGCATGGCGAGGCGCCGCGCGTCATCACGCTGGGCTCACCGCACCAGGGCACGCGCATGGCGGCGCTGGGCCTGGGCATCAACGCGGCGCAGATGCGCCAGGGCAGCGACTGGCTGGCGCAGCTGCCGGGGCTGCCGGACGTGGACTGCTTCTGGACGCCCTGCGACCAGATCGTCAACCCGGCCGAGCGCGCCGTGCTGGCCGGTGCGCGGGCGCACCGGCTGGACGGCGTGGGCCACATGGGCCTCGTGCATGCGCCCGAGGCCTGGCAGCTCGTTCAGGCTGTCCTGAGGGCGTGAGTCTTTCGGCTTTCGGGCCGAGCGCTGGGCCGCTCCCGAGCCGGCCCGCTGTGGCGATGTGCTCGCGGCTCGATGCCGCGAGCATCGCCGTCCCCTCGGGGGACCGACCAGGCTTGCGCGCGTGCAGCGCTGCAAGACTGGGCGAGGGGCTAGGCCTTGGCGGCTTCTTCCTTCAGCACGCCGCGGCGGATCTGATCGAGCTCGATGCTCTCGAACAGCGCCTTGAAGTTGCCCTCGCCGAAGCCCTCGTTGCCCTTGCGCTGGATGAGCTCGAAGAAGATCGGGCCGATCACTTCCTTCGTGAAGATCTGCAGCAGCAGCTCGTTGTCCACGCCCAGGTGCGTGGCGCCGTCGATGAGGATGCGCAGGCGCTTCAGCTCGGCGACGTTCTCGCCGTGGCCCGGCAGGCGCTTGTCGATCAGGTCGAAGTAGGTGTCGATGGTGTCCTGGAAGGCCACGCCCGTGCCCTTCATGCCTTCCACCGACTTGTAGATGTCGGTGGTGCCCAGCGCCACGTGCTGGATGCCCTCGCCGTGGTACAGGTCCAGGTACTCG
>JAYSCT010000160.1:0-8808 GCA_041914785.1 Roseateles sp. | reverse complement strand
GACGCTCAGGCCTCGCACCAGTCGGATTGACGAGAGGTTTTGCAGACCTTCCCTAAAGCGTGCGTACTTCTCCCGGCCAGAGTTGCGAAAAATGCCCAGTACGCAGACCGCTCGGCGGTTAGCTTGCAGCTCTTGCAAACCGCGTTTGAGCGGTGCAGAGGTCCACGCGAAATGCAAGTTTCCAATAACCTCCAACCGTTGCATGTAGCTCACCAAGTCACCAACAGGTGTACCTTTGGGTCCAGTGCCAGACAACGGCATCTGTTCCATGAACAGCAGTGCTGGCCTTATGGGTTCAGCGACGGCTGGGGCTGCGCATAGGGACAACAGCAGCGCCCAGGGCAAAAAGGTAATACGTTTCCTCCGCCGCGGCAAATCAGCCATATCGCTGTAAAAATTCTGATGTATTTCACATGCCCTCAGTCTGACCGCGCCAACTCACTTCTGCTCTCAGGGTGTTCTTGGAGAAGTTGTAACGGCAACGTGCGGGCCTGCGGTCTGGCGCACCACGGAGGGGATCTGGAGCGGCTGCTTGCGGGCGCTACTGTTGCGGCGCGGTCCCAGGGCGACACGGACAAGGAACTTCTGGCGCGCATCAACCAGCTGACGCTTGCAAAGGAAAGGAGAAGGCTGTGGCGGCTTACTGGACCTTCTTCGCTGCGTCCACGGCGTTTGAAACAGCAGGCTGGCCACTCCATTCACCCCCATCGGGCCGCATAGATGACGTCCGTATGTTGAGGCTCGCAGCGAACTGACCCGGGGCGCTCGTGCAGAACTGACCCACCCCTGAAGGCTACCCGAGGGAGCCTGTGTCTGTGGATATCTCTGAGGTCTTTGGGTCTCCTTTCTTGCGTTGAGTAGGTCGGGCACGTGCCGCCGCAACGGTCGTGCTGCTGTGCTTGAAGCGCCAGGACTCGTTGCCGGTCTCGACGATGTGGCAGTGTGTCCCCAACGAGACGGCTTTTCCGTTGCAATGCCGGCCGCCAGTACCGACCTCCTTGCAGTACGAAAGCGCGGCACACGGCCGTTCGGACCAAACAAGCCCCGAGACAAGGGGTGCGATCCGGTCGCGACAGGGGCCGCATATCGGCACCATCCAGACCTTCGCCATAGAGAAGAAAACATGAAGAACCAACGGGGCGCCAAGTGCGCGATCACGGCAGCACTGATTTGCTGGAGCGCCGCGTCAGTTGCGACGCCGACTTTCGAGAGGGCCACACTGTGGGTGGACTCCACCGATTACAACGGGACATACACCGTTGGCGTGCGGGCTTGGGTGAACGGGCAGGGCACCGGAGTTCAGAGCGTTGTCGCAAGCCACCAGCCCGTATCAGGGGGTGTGTTCGGACCCTGGACTCTCGACTTGTCGCCGGATGGAAGCTACTGGAGCTGGGCTTCGAACCACGTTTGGATGGGCTTTGGGCAGCTGACCGGGCGCGTCACGCTGACTGCGCAAGACGCCGACGGAGGCATCACAACGACCAGCGACTTGCATTTCCGGCCCGAGGTTGAGATCGACATCCCCGTGATGTCGGTTGCGATTACGGACACCGGCTACCGCGTTGAGGCAACCAACATTGCCGGTGCGGACTACTACACCCTCTGGTTGTGGGACCCGATTGCCATGATGTACCCCAGCTCACAGCAGGTCGCTGATGTGGCGTCGCTGCGAGAGGTCTCCTTTGCGGGGCTGGTCGACGGCCGAACCTACCGGCTCTTCCTGAGCGCCTACAACCCGTTCACCGCAGGTACCTTGGACTCTGGGAATCTGTCGATGTTCAGGTCGACCACTGCTGTGAACCTGACGTTCTCGGCGGCTCCCGTCTCTGAGCCTGGAACCGCGGCACTGCTTCTAGGCGGCATCGGGCTCCTGCTTCGCATCGCAGCCAAGCGCCGATGCATGAACGGCGATCAGCCCCCTGCCTGACGGTGTTCAGCTTGCTCGGTACCACCGGCCGTAGCAAAGCTCGACGAGTCTGGCGATCTGGCTGGCTTCGAAGCCGGAGACAGTTTGTCGGGCGGTACTCGGTCGAGGTCATGGTTGCGAGGCAGGCCCTTGCAGTACAGCGCCGCGGGGCCGATCGTTAGCCAACGTGTGCGTAGGCGCTGCCAATTGGACAGCAGCTTCAGCACAGCGAATTCAGTACAACGAAGCGCCGTTCAGGGTCGATCGCAGGCTTTCATGAATGACCGCTGAGCGGCATCAGACCCTGCGGCCTTGGCGCACCCAGTCCGCCCAAGGGTGACCGGCCGCTCACGCTGCACAGCAGACAGCTGGCGCTCGATGCAGCCAGGGATCTGGCGCTCACGAAGCGCCCTTCGCGCAGTTCTCGACTTTGCTGTGCATCTCGGCCGGCCGGACGCGCTGCAAGTCCTTGTCAGGCAATGACTGCAGTTTTCGACTTTATTTGCACAGAACATTTAGTGTTCCGTGCCATTAATGTCTGAGACATGCCATTAAAGTCTGAGACATGCCATTAAAGTCTGAGACGTGACATTAAAGTCTGAGACACAGGAAACGAAGGGGCGCGACAAGCGCCCCTTTCTATTTGTCAGTACGCCCAGTCCTCGTGGCGGACCGGCAACTGATTGAGCTGTCGACGAAGGTGCTGCCAGTGCGGCAGGTACAGGTCCATCAGCGCGACGAAGCGGGCGTTGTGTGTTGGCTCCAGCAAGTGAACCAGCTCGTGGACGAGGATGTATTCCAAGCACTCGGGCGGCTTCTTCGCCAAGTCAGTGTTCAGCCGGATGTAGCCAGCGCTCGGCGTGCAACTGCCCCACTTCGTTTTCATGCGCTGCACGAACACGCGTTTGGCTTTGACGCCCAGCACTTGCTCCCACTTCGTGAGCAAGGCGGGCATGGCTTCATGCACCTGCTGCCGGTACCAAGCATCCAATACTTCTTCGCAGCGTGACGGTTCGGTGCCAGGGCGCACCCACAGTTGCAGCTTGCGCGGGGTTCGCTCGACACGCGGCGCAGCGTCTACCGTCGTAACCTCAAGCAGGTAACGCTTGCCCCACAGGTAGTGGCTTTCCTTGTTCAGGAATTCCCGGGGCGTTTCGCGCTCCTGGGCCTGCAGCTTGCGCCGCTGCGCGCGTATCCACGTCAGCTTCGCGATCAGGAATACGCGGATGGTGTCCAGCGGCATGTGTTCAGGCGCAGCGACCCGTACCTTGCCCGCTGGCGGCAGCACGCTCAAGTGAACATGCTTGATTGCCTTGCGGGTCACCTCGGCATGCACGTCGCCCAGGTCCAGCACGTCCGGCATCAATAGTCCTTCTGCGCCACGACGATGGGGAACAACCGATGAACCTGATCGATGTCCTTCAACACTTCGAACATCAGCTGCTTGACCATCTGCTCCTTCGCCACCACGCCGCGCCATCCGTCCGGACGGCGAGCGCGGATCGCTTCGTCGAGCTTCAGCGCGAGCTTCAATGCGTCATCGCCTGAGCCGTAAGTGGCGCTCGGCTCCTGCACGCGGTCGACCGCGACGTACCCTTTGAGGTTGTTGTAGAGCGCTAGCTGTGCCGCCTTCTTTATGGCCGGGGGCGTGCTGTCTGTGGGCGCCGAGCATCCGCTGGGGCCGATCCGCGGCGCCGGCGCCGGCTCGCGCGAGCCGGTGCTGGTGGCCAATGCGCTGGGCGGCACGGTGTTCGCCAACGAGGCCTTGCAGGCGCTGCGTGGCGCACCGGTCGAGCAGGGCTCGCCCGCCGAGGCGCTGTTCGCGGACGCCGCGCCCGTGCAGCAGGCGCTGGCGCAGATGCGCCAGGCCCGCCATGGCTGGCGCCAGGAGCTGGCGCTGCGGACCGAGGGCGGCGGCGTGGTGCCGGTGGCCGTGCATGCCGAGCCGGTGACCGGCCGCGACGGCACGCTGCTGGGCTTCGTGCTGACGCTGGCCGACCTGCGCGAGGCCCGCCGCGCCGATGCCGCGCGGCTCAACCTCGAAAGCACGCTGCGCATGGCGGCCCAGGCCGGCGCCGCCGAGGCCGACGAGGTGATCTCGGCCATCCTCACCAACGCCAGCCTGGCGGCGATGGACATCGCCGACGCCCGCGGCGGCCCGCCCGTGGCGCCGCTGCTGCAGGAGCTGGAGACCTCCACCCGCCGCGCCGCGGGGCTGTACGCGCAGATCCGCAGCTTTACGGCTTAGGCCTGCAGCTCCTCGAACAGCCGCTGGTGCCGGCGGAAGGCGTCGCAGGCCTCGGCCACGAAGGCGTCGGCCTGCGACTCGGTGAGCACCAGCGCGTCCAGCCCGGCGCGGAAGTCCTGCTTCAGCTGCTCCACCTGCGCCGTGCTGCCGAAGGCATAGAAGGCGGTGGCGGGTGCGCCGTCCGCCCACGGCTGCCGCGTCACCAGGCGGGCCAGCATCTGCCCGCCGTGCAGGTCTCCCAGGTAGCGCAGGTAGGCATGGGCCAGCAGCAGCCGCGGTTCGGTCTGTGCCAGCTGCTGCAGCCGGGCCGCGTAGGCCGCGGCCGCGGGCGCCAGCGGCACGCCGGTGAGCCAGGTGCCCGGTTGCAGCGTGTCCAGGTCCTGCGTCAGCGCCGGCAGCCGGCGCAGCTCCGGCCGCCACAGCCGCCGGTCGGGCGGGTGGCGGTCCAGCCCGGCCTCCAGGGCCGTGTAGATCGCGTGCAGGCTGCGCAGCAGCCCGAGGTAGCCGCGCTGTGTCAGGCGGCCGTGCAGCAGGTCAGCCATGACGCCGCTGCGCTCGGCCAGCGTGTGGAGCGGCCGGGTCTCTTCCTTGAGCCGGGCGGCCAGGCCCATCTGGGTTGCCGTGTTCATCCGCGGATCATGCCGCAGCCCCCAGCCCGGGCGCGGCGTGGCGCGGATCGGAGGGGGGCTCAGGGGCGGGTGATGGCGCGGTTGGCGTCCAGCACCGCGCGCAGCTGTTCGGCCTGGTCTTCCTGGCGCACGGCCGTGAGGCCCAGCAGCGGGTCGGCCTGCAGCGCCTTGTCCAGCGGCGACTGGCCGACGTAGAGCTGCGCCAGCGCCTGGCCGGCGGCGTACAGCCTGCGGTTGCGGGCCTCGGCGTCGGCCAGCGCCTGCGTGCTGCGTTCCAGCGCCTGCGCCAGCGCGCGGTTGGCCTGCTGGCGGTCGGCGCTGTCCTGGCGGGCGGCCAGCAGTTGCTGCTGCAGCGCCTGCTCGCGCTCGATGGCCTTGGCCTCGCTCTGCGCCTGGGCGTCCTTGGCGGCCTGCAGTTGCGCGCGCAGCGCGTCCAGCTCCGTCTCGCGGGCCTTGAGCTTCACCGCATGGCCGGCGATCAGCGCGCGGGCGTTGGCGGCGTCCTGCTTCGCGCGGGCCGCGTCGGCGTCGGCCTTGGCCTTGTCGGCCTGCAGCGCGCTCTGCTGCTCCTGCGCGGCCCGCAGCGCCGACTGCGCGCGGCGCAGCGCCTCGCGCTCCTTGGAGGGCTTGGCGTCCTGGGCGTGCGCGGTGACGCATGCCAGCGCAATCAAACCGGTGGCGAAGTAGCGCATGACGCTGCAGGTCGGCGCCGGGCCGTCCCAAGCCGACCGGCAGGCGATGTGTGCGCGGCTCGATGCCGCGCGCATCGCCGTCCCCTCGGGGGACCGACCGGGCGCGCCCGCGTTCAGCGTGGCGAGACTGGGCGAGGGGCTCACATGCATGTCAGAACCTCGCGTTCAGGTCGATCTGGAACACCTCGATGCGCAGCGGTGCGCTGCTGAGGTTGCCGCTCAGCGACGACGCATCGCCCGGCACGGCCAGGAAGCGCACGCCGTCGTCGAGGTTGCGCGTGCTGGTCCAGCGGCCGCTGAGCCAGAAGTTGCGGTCCAGGCCGATGTTGCCGCCGAGGCTCCAGCCCTTGTAGTTGGTGCCGCCCAGGTGCCAGGTCGTGTCGGTGAAGCCGTCGATCCACGCGTCGCGCTGCACCAGCCGGTAGGCGGTGAAGGCCTGCCAGTCGCCGCGGCGCGACAGCTTGGGCGCGCCCACCTGCACGCGGGCCTGCAGCGCGGTCGTCTTCTCCTTCAGGTCGGTCAGCGGCACGCCGGCGCGGGCCTCGATGTCCTGGCGGTCGAAGCCGGTGTTCTTGATCCAGTCCAGCGTCACGCCCACGGGCACCGGCAGCACGCCGTCCAGCTGCAGGCTGGCCGTCAGGTTGACGGGGCGGAACTTGCTCGCCAGGCCCCAGGTCGGCGCGGCCGTGCTGGTGGGGTCGTTCAGGTTGATCAGCGTGTTGCCCTTCAGGCGCAGGCCCGGCGCGTACTGCGACGCGAAGTAGTTTGTCGCGCCGTTCTTCGGGCCGCTGGGCGGCGGGCTGCTTTCGCGGCGGCCTTCCATGTGGCGGAAGTCGTAGGCCGCCAGGCCCAGCTTGAACTGCACGCCGCGCGCGACGTCGATCTCGCCGCCCACCTGCGCACCCAGCAGCCACTTGTCCTGCGTGGAGAGGTTCAGCTCTTCCAGCGGGAACACGCCGGCCGTCGCGAACAGGCTGCGCTGCGGTGTGAACGCGTGCGTCAGCTTGGCGGCCACGCCGTCGAAGCCCAGGTCGTCGGGCCAGGCCAGGTCGGTGCTGAAGAAGGGGTTGGGCAGGCGGCCGAAGTCGGCGGACAGGCCGTTCGTGAACAGCGGTGGCTGCCAGCGGAGGTAGGCGCGGTCCAGCCCCAGTGTGTAGCGGTTGAAGTCATTGCCCAGCGTCTGCGACGTGGACGTGGCGCTGTTGCCCGTGCTGCCGGTGGCCAGGCGCACGCTGGCCAGCACCTGCTCGCTCAACTTGGCATCGACTTCGAGGCGGCCGCGCAGCGTCAGGCGCTGGCGGTCGGCAGTGGTGTTCGTCAGGTCGGGCGACCAGGCGGGCGAGGCCGTCTGCGCGCGGTAGACCTCGGCGGGCACGTTGGCGTCGCGGTCGAAGAACTCGCTCTGGCCGCGCACGCGCAGGTCACCGCTGATCTTGATGCGGCCCACCCACTCGGGCAGCGCATCGGCCTGGCCCCAGCGCTCGCCCTTGGCCTGTGCCAGCACCTCGGCCTTGATCTCGTCGCGCATCTGCTGGCGCACGGTCTCGGGCACGTAGGGAATGCGCAGCACGTTGGGCCTGGCGGCGTCGGCCTGTGGTTGCGGCGTGGGCGCGGTGGCGCTGGCTTGGGCCTGCTTCAGGATGGCCTCGGCCTTGTCGCGCGTCAGCAGGCCTTGCGCCACGAGGGCGTCGATGAGGGCCTGCGTCGTCGCGCGCAGGCGGGCGAGTTCTTCCTTGTCGGAGTTCTGGGCATGCGCGGGCAGCGCGGCGGCGATGGCGCTGGCGAGCAGCAGGGCGTGGATGGGTTTCATGGGGTTCAGGCCTGCGGCCTCACGCTGAGGCGGAAGCGCATGGGTTGAGAGAGGGCCAGCGCCGGGGGCGGCGGCAGCTTGAACTGGCGGCGGGTTTCGTCGAGGGCGTTGCGCAGCGCGCTGTCGTTGCCGTCGTTGCCGCTGGGGCTGAGCTCGAAGCGCTGGATGGCGCCGTCCTTGTCCAGCCAGATCGCGAACGTGGCGGTCAGCTGTTCGGCGTCGGCCTTCAGGTGGCGTTCGATCTCGCCCTGCAGCAGCTGGCGCGCGGTGTTGGCGTAGAAGCGTTCCTGCGCGCGGTCCGCCGCGTTGCCGGCCGGGCCGCCGCTGGGGCCGGTGGTGGGTGTGCCGCCGGCGTAGTCCTTGGCGACGTTGCCCGCGGCAAACGCGCTGGGGCCATCGCCCGCGGCGCCTTCCATCTTGATCGTCTCGGCGGGCTTGGGCGCCTCCACAGGCTTGGGCGCTTCCTCGCGCATCACCTGCTTGGGCTCGTCCTTGGGCGGCTCGGGCTTCTTCTCTTCCTTGGGCGGCGGCGGGGGCGGTGGCGGCGTGTCGGGCAGGATGGCAATCTTCGCGACCTGCCGCCTGGGCGGCTCCGGCTGGATGTGCTTGACGGCCCACCACACGGCCAGGCCCAGCAGCAGGCAGCCGGCGGCGACGAGGCCTTTGATGTGGCTCGTCTTCATGTGCCTATCCTCGACGTGACGAGGCCCATGTTCACGCCCAGCTTGTTGCACAGGTCGATGACGGCCACGACGCTGGCGTACTGCGTGCGCGCATCGCCCTTGATGGCGACGGACATCTGTGCGTCCTGCTGTTTGGCGGCCGTCAGCTGCGCTTCCAGCTCCGGCAGGCTGACGCCCACGCCGTTCAGCAGCACGCCGCCGTCGGGCATCACCTGCACGATCTTCAGGTCGTGCTTCTCGGTGCTGGGCTTGTTGCTGGGTTTGGGCATGGTGATGCTCATGCCCTGCACGGACGCGGTCGTCATCAGGATGAAGACGACCAGCAGCACGTAGGCGAGGTCCAGCATCGGCGTGACGTTGATGCTGTCGTAGGGTTTGGCGTCTTGGTTGACTTGCATTTGTCAGACGCTCCGCTTTGTTGTTGGGTTTGTCTTGGCTGGGCCGGGTTGCTGCGGTAGGCCCGTGCCGGGACGTCGCCCCGGCGGGCGACCTTCTTTTTGAGCGACCAAAAAGAAGGCAAAAAGTCGCCCCCGATCCGCCCGGCCCTTTGCTTCGCAGCGGGCTGCCCTGCGCTGCTCAGGCCTTGAGGGCCCGCGCAGAACTCGCTTCGCTACGCTGCGCTCAAACAGCTGCGCGGAGTCAGTTGACGAAGTGCGCTGCGCGCACGGCCTCAAGGTCCTGTGCTCCTCGGCGGGCTCAAAGGGGGAGTGAAGAACAGCCGGCGCCAGTCGGCTGGCGGGTTTGGCTGTTGGCTGTTGGGGTGGGCTGTTTGGGGCCTCCCCTTTAAAACCGCCTGTGATGCTTGAATCCCAAGGCGCGTGCGCAGCACGCCTCAAGAAC
>JAYSCT010000159.1:0-8872 GCA_041914785.1 Roseateles sp. | reverse complement strand
CCCCCTTGGAGCCCGCCGAGGAGCGCAGGACCTTGAGGCCGTGCGCGCAGCGCACTTCAAGAACTGACTCCGCGCAGCTGTCTGACCGGAGCGTAGCGGAGGGAGTTCTGCGCGGGGCCTCAAGGTCCGAGCACCGCAGGGCAGCCCGCTGCGAAGCAAAGGGCCGGGCGGATCGGGGGCGACTTTTTGCCTTCTTTTTGGTCGCTCAAAAAGAAGGTCGCCCGCCGGGGCGACGTCCCGGCATGGGCCTGGCCACAAACGCAACGCAGCCGGAGGCCTCCACATGACCCTCTGGCGCCACTTCACCTGGCCCGCCTGGCGCGACCACCCCGGCCGCGTGCTGCTGGCCATCGTCGCCGTCATGCTGGGCGTCGCCCTCGCCTTCGGCGTGCACCTGCTCAACGGCGCCGCGCTGGCCGAATTCGCCAGAGCCGCCCGCAGCGTCAACGGCCAGCCCGACCTCGTGCTGCGCGCCGCCAACGGCCCGCTCACCGATGCCGACCTCGCCGACGTGCTCAACCGCCCCGAGGTCGCCGCCGCCAACCCGGTGGTCGAAGGCCAGGCCGTCTGGCCCGGCCAGACCGGCCGCGACGGCCGCCCGCTGCTGATCCGCCTCGTCGGCGCGGATTCGCTGGCGCTGCTCGCGTCCGCCAGCGGCGCCCGGCCCCTCGCGCCCGATCTCATCCCGCAGGTCGACGACGGCGGCGGCACCGCCGCGATGCTGGCGGCCCGCACGCTGCACCTGAACGCCGCCGCCCGCCGCCACCTCGCCGACGGCCAGACCACGCTGACGCTGCGCATCGCCCGCCCCGGCACCACCACACCGCTGGACGCCAAGTTCAGCGTCGGCGGCCGCATCGCCGCCGGCAACGAGCCGCTGGCGATGCTGGACATTGCCGACGCGCAGCAGGTGCTGGGGCGCCTGGGCGCGCTGGACCGCATCGACCTTCAGCTCGTCGACGGCACCGACGCCAAGACCTGGGCCGCCACACTGCCGCCGCGCTGGCGCGCCACGCCGCCCGACGACGAAGGCGCGCGCCTGTCGGACCTGACCCGCGCCTACCGCGTCAACCTCGGGCTGCTGGCGCTGATGGCGCTGTTCACCGGCAGCTTCCTCGTCTACGCCGTGCTGTCGCTGGCCACCGCGCAGCGGCTGCCGCAGTGGGCGCTGGTGGGCGTGCTGGGCGTGTCGGCGCGCATGCGCTGGCGGCTCATCCTGCTCGAGGGCGCCGCCATCGGCGTGGCCGGCACCGTGCTGGGCCTGGCGCTGGGCGTGGGCCTGGCGGCCGGCGCGCTGGCGCTGCTGGGCAGCGACCTGGGCCTGCACGGCGCCAGCCACTCGTCGGGCGACCTGCTGCTGGGCCAGCCGCTGCTGGTGCCCGCGCTGGCCTACGGCGCGCTGGGCCTGGCCGCGGCGCTCGTCGCCGCGCTGGCGCCGGCGCTGACCGTGCGCCGCATCGCGCCGGCGCTGGTGCTCAAGGGCCTGGGCCTGCCCGCCGGGCGCACGCTGCCGGCCTGGGTGGGCGCCGGGCTGCTGGCGCTGGGCGCGGCGCTGGCCCTGCTGCCGCCGCTGTGGGGCGACACACCCGTGGGCGCGTACGCGGCGATGTTCTGCCTGCTGATCGGCGGCCTGGCGCTGGTGCCGGCGCTGGTGCGCGGCATGACAGCCGCGCTGGCCCGCTTGCCCGCCGGCCCGCTGCTGCTGCTGGCCCGCGAGCGCAGCCGCGACCAGGCCACCGAGGCGCGCCGCTCGCTGGCCGGCGTGCTGGTGGCGCTGGCGCTGGCGGTGGCGATGACGGTCATGATCGGCAGCTTCCGCGAGTCGCTGATGCAGTGGCTGGACCACGCGCTGCCGGCCGACCTGTACGTGCGCTCGTCGCTGCGTGGCGCGGACGGCCTGCCGGCACCGCTGCCGCCCGCCTATCTGCAGGCCGTGGACAAGCTCCCCACCGTCGCGCGCAGCGCACCGCAGCGCAGCACCCGCGCGCGGCTGGCGCCCGGCGCCGCGCCGGTGGCGCTGACCGCGCGGCGCATGGACGCCGGCAACCTGCCGCTGCTGGCACGCTGGACGGGTAAGCGCGAGGCCGGCGCGCTGCCGGTGTGGGTCAACGAGGCCGGGCGCGACCAGCTGGGCCTGGTGCCCGGCCGCGTGCTGCCAGTGGAGCTGCTGGACGGCGGCCGCACCGTGCCGCTGCAGGTGATGGGCGTGTGGCGCGACTACTCGCGCCAGAACGGCGCGCTGTGGATGGCGCTCGACGACTACCGCCAGGCCAGTGGCGACGAGGCCATCACCGAACTCGCGCTGTGGCTGGCGCCCGGCCAGACGCCGGATGCCGCCCGCGCCGCCGTGCGCGCCGCGGCCGCGCAGCCGGACGACATCGACACCGCCGCCGCCGGCGAGCTGCGCGCGCTGTCGCTGCAGATCTTCGACCGCAGCTTCGCCATCACCGTGTGGCTGCAGGCCGTGGCGCTGGCGGTGGGGCTGTTCGGCGTCATCGCCAGCCAGTCGGCACAGGCGCTGGCGCGGCGGCGCGAGTTCGGGCTGCTGCGCCACCTGGGGCTGTCGCGCCGCGCGCTGATGAAGCTGCTGCTGCTGGAGGCCAGCCTCACCGGCGGCGCCGGCGCGCTGGCCGGCCTGGGGCTGGGCCTGGGGCTGAGCGCGGTGCTGGTGTTCGTCGTCAACCCGCAGAGTTTTCACTGGAGTATGGAGATGCACCTGCCCGTTGCGCGCCTCGCGGCGCTGGTGGGCCTGGCGTTCGCCGCGGCCGTGGGCGCGTCGCTGCTGGCCGGCCGCCGCGCGCTGGGCGCGGACGCCGTGCGCGCCGTGAGGGAGGATTCATGAAACGCCGCGCCCTGCTGCTGGCCGCCCTGCCCCTGCCGGTACGCGCGGCGATGAGCTTTCCGGCCGACTTCGGCGCGCACCCGCGCCAGAGCATCGAGTGGTGGTACGTGACGGGCCTGCTGGGCGAGCCCGGGCAGGCGCCGCGCTACGGCTACCAGCTCGCCTTCTTCCGCGTGCCTGGCCCGGCACCTGGCGACCACCCCAGCCCGCTGGCCGCCAAGCAGCTGCTGCTGGGCCACGTGGCGCTGTCGGACCTGGGCGCGAAAACGCAACGCCACACCCAGCGGCTGCTGCGCACGCTGCCCGGCGCCGTGCATGCCCGCGTGGGCGACTGCGACCTCAAGCTGCGCGACTGGACGCTCGCGCGCACGCCCGACGGCTACCGCGCCGCCTTCACCGGCCCGGGCTTCACGATGGGCCTGCAGCTCACGACGCCCGAGCCGCCGCTGTTGCAGGGCGACGCCGGCATCTCGCGCAAGGGCGCCGACCCGGAGCAGTTCAGCCACTACTACTCCCGCCCCCAGCTCGCGACGACGGCCGACCTCGTGCTGGACGGCCGCCCGCAGCGCCTGGCCGGCCGCGCCTGGCTGGACCATGAGTGGAGCGACAACTACCTCGGCGACACCGCCGGCTGGGACTGGCTGGGCATCAACCTGCACGACGGCCGCGCGCTCACGCTGTTCCAGCTGCGCCGACAGGACGGCACGCGCGACTGGGCCGGCGGCAGCCTGCGCGTGCCGGGCCAGCCCGACCGCAGCTTCGCGGCCGGCGACGTCGACATGACACCCGTGCGGCACTGGACCAGCCCCGCCACCGGCGGACGCTGGCCGGTGGAATGGCGGCTGAAGAGCCCCGCGGGCGACATGCGGCTGGTGGCCGCGTTCGACGCGCAGGAGGTGGACGCCCGCCGCAGCAGCGCCCTCGTCTACTGGGAAGGCGCCGCGCGGCTGCTGGACGCCGCCGGCCAGGAGATCGGCTGGGGCTACCTGGAGCTGACCGGCTACGTCGGCAAGCCGCCGATGGTCTGACGAGGGCTTGACACACGGGCCCTGCGCCAGGTCAAGCCCGGCACGGCGGCGATCACCGAGACTGGGGCCATGACCGTCCTGCTGACCGACCTCGACACCGCCGTCCACACCCTGCTGGCCCGCGTGGACGGCCCCGTCCACCTGGCGCTGCCGCTGGGCATCGGCAAGCCCAACGCGCTGGTCAATGCGCTGTACCACCGCATGGCCGCCGACCCGTCGCGGCCGCTGCGCATCCTGACCGCGCTGTCGCTGGAGAAGCCCGCCGGCGCGAGCGACCTGGAGCGCCACTTCCTCGCGCCGCTGGTGGCACGCGTGTTCGGCGACTACCCCGACCTCGCCTACGTGAAGGCCGCCCGCGCGCAGGCGCTGCCGGCGCACATCGAGCTGCGCGAGTTCTTCGTCAAGACGGCCGACTACCTCGGCAACGACGCCGCGCAGCAGGGCTTCATCTGCAGCAACTACAGCCTGGCCGTGCGCGACATGCTGGCCCAGGGCGCCAACGTGCTGGCCCAGGCCGTGGCCGTGCGCCGCGAGGCGGGCGGGCGGCGGCGCTATTCCCTCTCGGGCAACCCCGACCTGACGGCCGACTTCGTCGACCAGTGCCGCGCGCTGGGCCAGCCGCTGCTGGTGGTGGCCGTGCTGAACGAGCAACTGCCTTTCATGCCCGGCACCGCCGAGGTGGGCGAGGACTTCTTCGACGTCATCGTGGACGCGCCCGAGGGCCACCACGCGCTGTTCGCGCCGCCCAACCCGACCGTTTCCAAGGCCGACTACGCCATCGGCCTGCACGCCGCCAGCCTGCTGCCCGACGGCGGCACGCTGCAGATCGGCATCGGCTCGCTGGGCGACGCCATCGCGCAGGCGCTGCTGCTGCGCGAGCGCCGCAACGACGAGTTCCGCGCCCTCGTCGACACGCTGGGCCGCGCCGCCCCCTTCGCCGCGCGGCACACGGGCCGCTTCGAGCAAGGGCTGTACGGCTGCTCCGAGATGTTCGCCAACGGCCTGCTGCAGCTGCTGGACGCCGGCCTCATCCGCCGCCGCGTCTACCCCGACCTCGCGCTGCAGCGCCTGGCCAACGCCGGCCGCCTGCCCGCGGCCCCCAGCCTGGCCGCCGTGCAGGCGCTGCTGGCCGACGGCGCGCTGGCGCCCCAGCTCACGCCCGCCGCGCTGGCGCACTGGCAACAGCTGGGCCTGCTGCACCCCGCGCTGCGGCTGGACGGCGACCGCCTGCGCTGCGAGGGCCTGACCTGCGCCAACGACCTGAACCTGCTGCCCGCCGGCATGCTGGGTGCCGCCTGGCGCGGCAGCGCCACGATGCACGGCGGCTTCTTCCTCGGCCCGCGCACCTTCTACCAGCGGCTGCACGGCATGACCGACGCCGAGCTGGCCGACATCGCGATGACCCGCATCGCCTTCGTCAACGAGCTGTACGACAGCCCCGGCGCGCCCGAGGCGCTCAAGCGCGCGCAGCGGCGTGACGCCCGCTTCATCAACACCACGATGAAGATGACACTGCTGGGCGCCGCGTCGTCCGACGCGCTGGCCGACGGCCGCGTCGTCTCCGGCGTGGGCGGGCAGTACAACTTCGTCGCCCAGGCGCACGCGCTGGCCGGCGCCCGCTCCGTGCTGGCGCTGCGCGCCACGCATGACAACGCCGCCGGCCTGCACTCCAACCTCGTGTGGAGCCACGCCAACTGCACCATCCCGCGCCACCTGCGCGACCTCGTCGTCACCGAGTACGGCGTGGCCGACCTGCGCGGCGCCACCGACGCTGAATGCGTGCAGCGGCTGCTGTGCATCGCCGACTCGGGCTTCCAGGAAGGCCTGATGCGCGAGGCCCAGGCCCACGGCAAGCTCGCGCCCGACTGGCAGCTGCCCGAAGCGGCGCGCCGCAACACGCCCGAGGCGTTGAAGGCGATGCTGGCCCCGGCCCGCGAGGCCGGCGCGCTGCCCGACTTCCCGTTCGGCACCGACCTGGACGACGACGAGCTACGCATCGTCCGCGCGCTGAAGAAGCTCAAGCACGCCAGCCACCACCCGCTGGAGCTGCTGCAGCTGGCGCTCGCCAGCCTGGGCCCGCAGCGCGCGGTGCCCGCCGCCTACCTGCAGCGGCTGGGGCTGGACGATGCCCACAGCCTGAAGGACGTGGTGCTGCGCCGGCTGCTGGCCGCGAACCTGTGACACGACCTGTCCCTACACTGCGCCGATGCCCGAAACCTCCCAACGCCCGGCCTCGCGCCAGGCCCGTTCGCTGTCCGGACTCACCCCCTTCCTGCGCCCCTACCGCGGCCGCATCGCACTGGCGCTGCTGACGCTGGTGCTGGCCGCGCTGGCCACGCTGGCCTTCCCCATCGCGCTGCGCGGCCTCATCGACGCCGGCTTCGGCGCCGCCAACGCCGGCGAGCGGCTGATGGCGCTGCGCGAGCACTTCCTGGCGATGTTCACCGTGGGCGCCGCGCTGGGGCTGTTCTCGGCGTCGCGCTTCTACATGGTCACCTGGCTGGGCGAGCGCGTCACGGCCGACCTGCGCAACGCCGTCTACACCCACGTGCTGCGCCAGAGCCCCGAGTTCTTCGAGACCACGCAGACCGGTGAGGTGCTGTCGCGCATCACGACGGACACGACGGTCGTGCAGACCGTCGTCGGCTCCAGCCTGTCCATGGGCCTGCGCAACACGGTGATGGGCATCGGCGCGCTGGCCATGCTCGTCATCACCAACCCCTACGTGATGGGCCAGGTGCTGGGCATCCTGGTGCTCATCGTGGCGCCGGCGCTGTACTTCGGCCGCCGCGTGCGCAAGCTGTCGCGCGCCAGCCAGGACCGCGTGGCCGACACCTCCGCCATCGCCGCCGAGGTGCTGAACGCCGTCACCGTGGTGCAGAGCTACACGCAGGAAGGCGCGGAGGCGAAGCGCTTCGCCAACGCCAGCGAGGCCGCGTTCGACGTGGCCCGCAAGCGCACCACGGTGCGCAGCTTCCTCGTCGCCTTCCTCATCACCGCCGTGTTCGGCGCCATGCTGTGGGGGCTGTACCAGGGCACGCAGGCCGTCATCGCCGGCAAGATCTCGGCCGGCCACCTGGGGCAGACCGTGGTGTACGTGACGCTGCTGGTCAGCAGCGTGGCCGTGCTGGCCGAGGTGTGGGGCGATGTGCTGCGCGCGGCCGGCGCCACCGAGCGCCTGGTGGAGCTGATGAACGCCCGCTCGCCGGTGGCCGACCCGCCGTCCCCGCTGCCGCTGCCCGCCACCACGGGCGGCTCGCGCGTGGAGTTCAGCGACGTGCTGTTCCACTACCCCTCCCGCCCGCAGACCGCGGCGCTGGACGGCGTACAGCTGACCATCCAGCCCGGCGAAACGGTGGCCCTCGTGGGCCCCAGCGGCGCCGGCAAGACGACGCTGTTCCAGCTGCTGCTGCGCTTTTATGACCCGCAGAGCGGCACCATCCGCCTGAACGGCGTGCCCACGCAAAGCCTGAGCCTGGCCGACCTGCGCGCCAACATCGGCCTCGTGCCGCAGGACAGCGTCATCTTCTCGACGACCGCGATGGAGAACATCCGCTACGGCCGGCCGGACGCGTCAGACGAGGAAGTCATCGCCGCGGCCAAGGCCGCTTTCGCCGACGACTTCATCCGCGCGCTGCCGGAGGGATATCAAAGCTTCCTCGGCGAACGCGGCGTGCGCCTGTCCGGCGGCCAGCGCCAGCGCATCAGCATCGCCCGCGCCATGCTGAAGAACCCGCCGCTGCTGCTGCTGGACGAAGCGACCAGCGCGCTGGATGCCGAGAGCGAGCGCGTCGTGCAGGCGGCGTTGGAAGCGGCGATGCAGCACCGCACGACGCTGGTCATTGCGCACCGGTTGGCAACGATCCAGAAGGCGGACCGCATCGTCGTGCTGGAGGCCGGACGCATCGTCGACATCGGCCGGCACGACGAGCTGGTGGCGCGCGGCGGGCTGTATGCGAAGTTGGCGGCGATGCAGTTTGGGTTGGTGGCGGATGTCAATCCTTGACATTCTTGGATAGAGTTGCCGCAGCTGCTCTCAAGGAAATGCCGGGCCGCCCCAAGTTTCCTTGACCCCCTCGGGGGGCGGGCTCGGCGTCGCCCGGCCCTGGGGGCGCACTGAGAGGATCAAGCCATGGGCATGAACGTCAACCTCACTCCTCAGTTGGAGGAACTGATCCGCGCGAAGGTGGACTCCGGCCTGTACAGCTCGGCCAGCGAGGTCGTGCGTGAAGCCCTTCGGCTGATGGATGAGCAGGACCGCCTCAAGCAGGCCAAGCTCGACGAACTCCGCCGTGATGTCCGCGAACGCCTGGCCAGCGGCGTCAGCGAAACCTGGGACGCATCGGCCCTGAAGCAAGAGGCGCGCGCGCGCCGCGCGAGCAAGACGCCGGCGGCTTGAATGCCGCGCATCACGCGCCGGCCGCTGGCCGAGGCCGACATCCTCGAAATCTGGGACTACATCGCCGAAGACAGCCTCACCGAGGCTGACCGCTGGGTTGATGCGCTGGACGAGAAGCTCTCGCTCTGGGCCACGCAGCCGGCCAGGGGGCGGCGCCGGGACGAATTGGCACCGGGCTTATGCAGCTTTGCGTTTGGCAGGTATGTGGTGTTCGTTCAAGCGCTGCCGGACGGCTTGGATGTCGTGCGCGTGCTGCATGCGTCGCAGACTGTTGATGACATCGGGTTTAGGGCTATCTCAGAGTTCTGCCAGTCCACTACGGTCGGAATTCCGATCCAATTGAAGCTTGGAGGTCGATAGATGATGAGAATTTTCAATTGGAAGGTCGCTGTTTGGTTGACGGCTTGGCTGACCCTCGGGATGCTTGTTCTTTGGATGTGGCAGCCATTTAGCCCGGCGACTAAGGAGTTGGACGAAATGTTGCCTGCGCTATGTGCGGAGCGATGGTCACCAGGAAAGGCGTATAAGGTTCACATCAAGGAAAAAGTAGGCTCTTTGCGCATTGATTGAGGATGGCTCATCTGGTGAGCCAGCGAGCTGAGA
>JAYSCT010000158.1:0-9027 GCA_041914785.1 Roseateles sp. | reverse complement strand
ATGAAGGACCAGCCCACGGTGCTGGTCGTGGCGCCGCTGTCCGGCCACCACAGCACGCTGCTGCGCGAAACTGTCAAGCAGCTGCTGAAGGACCACAAGGTCTACATCACCGACTGGACCGACGCACGCATGGTGCCGCTGGAAGTGGGCCCCTTCCACCTGGACGACTACATCCGCTACGTGCAGGAGTTCATCCGCCACGTCGGCGGCGCCGACTGCCACGTGATGTCCGTCTGCCAGCCCACGGTGCCCGTGCTGGCGGCCATCTCGCTGATGGCCTCGGCCGGCGAGGCCACGCCGCGCAGCATGACGATGATGGGCGGCCCCATCGACGCCCGCAAGAGCCCGACGGCCGTCAACAACCTGGCCATGAACAAGAGCCACAGCTGGTTCGAGAACAACGTCATCTACCGCGTGCCGCCCAACTTCCCCGGCGCCGGCCGCGCGGTCTACCCCGGCTTCCTGCAGCACACCGGCTTCGTGGCCATGAATCCGGACCGCCACCTGACCTCGCACTACGACTACTTCCTGGACCTCGTGCGCGGCGACGACGACAGCGCCGAGGCCCACCGCAAGTTCTACGACGAGTACAACGCCGTGCTGGACATGCCGGCCGAGTACTACCTCGACACCATCAAGACGGTGTTCCAGGACTTCGCGCTGGTCAACGGCACCTGGCAAGTGAACGGCCAGCTGGTGCGGCCGCAGGACATCCAGACCACCGCGCTGCTGACGGTCGAAGGCGAGCTCGACGACATCTCCGGCGCCGGCCAGACCAAGGCCGCGCACGAGCTGTGCACCGGCATCCCGAAGTCGCGCCAGTTCCACTACGACGTGGCCGGCGCCGGCCACTACGGCATCTTCTCCGGCCGCCGCTGGCGCGAGAAGGTCTACCCGGAAGTGCGCAGCTTCATCGCCTCGCACCAGGCGGCCCCGGCCCGATCCACGCCGGCGAAGAAGGCTCGCGGCCGATAATCGGCCGGTGCCGACGACCGACGAACTCGCCCGAGACATCGCCGCCGCACTGCCGCAGACGCAGTGCACGCGTTGCGGCTACCCCGACTGCGCGGCCTACGCGCGCGCCATCGCATCGGGCGAGGCCGGCATCGCCCAATGCCCGCCCGGCGGTGCCGAAGGCGTCGCGCGGCTGGCGGCGCTGACCGGCCGGCCGGTGCGAGCGCTGGACCCGGCCCACGGCAGCGAAGGCCCGCTGCAGCTTGCCGTGATCGACGAGGCCTGGTGCATCGGCTGCACGCTGTGCATCAAGGCCTGCCCGGCCGACTGCATCGTCGGCGCGCCCAAGGCCATGCACGTCGTCGTCACCGCGCAATGCACCGGCTGCGAGCTGTGCGTGCCGGCCTGCCCGGTGGACTGCATCTCCATGCCCGAGGTCACCACCGCCACCGGCTGGGCGGCGTGGAGCCAGCCCCAGGCCGAAGAAGCGCGGGAACGTTACGTCTTCAAGCAGTTCCGCCGCCACCGCGAGGCCGAGGAGAACGACGCCCGCCTGGCCGCCAAGGCCGAGGCCAAGCTGGCCGACCTGCCGGCCGCGTCGCACATCACCGACCCGGCACAACTGGACCGCAAGCGCGCCGCCATCGAAGCGGCGCTTGCCCGCGCACGCGCCAGGCGCGGCTGACAATGCGCGGCATGAACGCCGCTCAAGTCGAACGCTTCTTCGCCACACTGAAAGCCGCCAACCCGGCGCCGCAGACCGAGCTGGAGTTCTCCAGCGTCTTCGAGCTGCTGACGGCGGTGCTGCTGTCCGCACAGGCCACCGACGTCGGCGTCAACAAGGCGACAAGACGCCTGTTCGCCGTCGCCAACACGCCGGCGCAGATCCTGGCGCTGGGCCAGGACGGCCTCGAGTCGTACGTCAAGACCATCGGCCTGTACCGCAGCAAGGCCAAGCACCTGCTGCAGACCTGCCAGATCCTCATCGAGCAGCACGGCGGCGAAGTGCCGCGCAGCCGCGCCGACCTGGAGGCGCTGCCCGGCGTCGGCCGCAAGACCGCCAACGTCGTCCTCAACGTCGCCTTCGGCGAGCCGACGATGGCGGTGGACACGCACATCTTCCGCGTCAGCAATCGCACCGGCCTCGCGCCGGGCAAGACGCCGCTGGCCGTCGAGCTGGGCCTGCTGCAGCGCGTGCCCGCGGCCTATCTCGTCGACGCCCATCACTGGCTCATCCTGCACGGCCGCTACGTCTGCCAGGCGCGCAAGCCCATGTGCAATGTTTGCGCCGTCGTCGACGACTGCGACCACGGTCGCCACCTAAAATCGGCGTCCGCCTGATCAGAAGCCCCTCCATGGCCAGCCTCACCGACCTGACCGACCGCGTTGAGCGCCTGCTCGTGCGCCACGACGAAATCCTGCGCACCAACCTGCTGCTGCAGGTGCAGCTGACCGCCATCACGCAGGAGCGCGACAGCCTGCGTTCGCGCCTGAGCGCCGCCCGCGCCCGCGTCGACGCGCTGCTGGAACGCCTGCCGGCCGAGGCCCCCAAGGAGGAGCAGCCATGAAGCAGATGGAAGTGACCATCATGGGCCAGAGCTACCTGCTGGGCTGCCCGCCCGGCGGCGAGGCCGCGCTGACCGCGGCCGTCGCCCACGTCGACCGCGAGATGAGCGCCATCCGCGACGCCGGCAAGGTCAAGGCCCGCGAGCGCATCGCCGTGCTGGCCGCGCTGAACCTGGCCTACCAGCTGGCCGACACGCCCCAGGCCGCCGCCGCCGCGCCGGCCGCAGCCCCGGTGGCCTCGCCCGAGGTCGACGCGTTGATCAAGCGCCTGGACGAAGCGCTGAGCCACGACGGCCAGCTGCTCTAAGCGCCGATCTGCGGATAGACCGGCTCGAACGCTCCGCGGCGGATCTCATCGAGCGTGGGCTCCTCGCCGGCCCACAGCACCAGCACCGGCCCGGGCAGGCTCAGGTTGCGCTCCAGCCAGCGGCACAGGTCGAAGCGGTCCTCGTCCGTCATGCCGGGCAGCTCCACGAAGGCCAGGTAGGCCCGGCGCCGCGGAAACTCGCGCAGCGTCTTGCACACGAGCCAGGCCCGCGCCACCGGCCTGCAGCGCGCCAGCTCGGCCTGCACCTCGCCCAGCTCGAACGCCGACAGGTCATGCCGCGAGACCTGGCTGAAGTAAGGCATCTGCCGCAGTTCCTCCCAGGCCCTGTCCTCGGCTTCTTCGGCCTGCTTGCGGCGCTCGCGCCAGAGCTTGAGCGCCGCGGCGTCATGGGCCAGCCCCGGTCGCGGTGTTTCCAGTTCGTCGACGGCATGGCGCGCCGCCCACCAGCGACGATCAGGCCCTGCGTCCCACAGGCGCTGCAGGGTCTGCAGCCGGCCGGAGCGGTCCTCCTCGGCCAAGGTCAGCACCAGGCCCTGCAGCGCGGCCGGGTGCTCGGCACTGCGTTGCAGCGCCAGCTCGTACAAGGGTCGCAGATCGGCGTTGCGGTCCAGTTGGCAGCGCAGCGACGCCTCCTCGACCAGCTCGCCGGCGTTGCTGCTGGCGCGTGACGCCTCCAGCACACGCACCCGGTCCCGCACCCGCCCCAGCCATGCGTGGTGCTGCTTCCAGCTGTCGGCGTTGTCACGGCACCATTGCTTGTCAAAGTGCGCAATCCAGCGCTCCACACCGTCACCCAGCAGGCCCAACGCGCCACGCCGCGACCACTCCGGCAGCACCGCCTGGGCGCCCAACGAGGCCGCGCGGTCACGCAGGCTGGGGTGGGTGTCCGCCAGGTCGCTGACACGGGACAGTGCCAGGCGCAGCGCCTCGCGCGCGAACGCGGGGTCCGGTGCCAGAGCCAGTCGCGTGCGCATGGCCTGGAAGGGGCCGGCAGGCAGCGCCGCCGTGGCGGCCGTGCGCCAGTGATCGGCCCAGAAGCGCTGGTCCAGCCAGGCGCTTTTCACCTCGATCTCCACCAGCGCCGCCGTTGCCACCTCCGCGCCCAGCAGGCGGCCGGCGATGCGATCGGCCTCGTACTCATCCTGCCGCGCCAGGGCGAAGGTCTTGGCCGCAAAGCGCGGGAAGTACCAGTTCAGGAAGGCCTGCGTCGCCGCGGAGGCGATGTTCTCGTCGTGGCGCATGCTGTCATGCAGGCGCAGCCATGACTGCCGCGTCCGGTAGATCCAGGCCGCAAAGCGTCCGTGGTCACCGCGCAGGTGGCCGTATTCGTGGGTGAGCACCGCCAGCAGGCGCTGCCTGTCCAGCGCCATCAGCAGCGGCAGGCCGAGCGTCAGCGTGTTCACGGCGCCGCCCAGCAGCCCCCAGCGCGGCGCCTGCCGGATGCTCGCGTTGAAATCCCCGTCCAGGTAGACCGCGTGGATGGGCGGCCCGTGGATCTTCTTGCGGATGCGCTCCAGCGCGTCGAACAGCGCCGGCGCCTCGCTGGCCGTGATGGCGACGCCCTCGGGCGCGTCGAAGCGCACCCACAGCGCCCGCAGGCTGGCCCACAGCAACCCCAACGCCGCCAGCAGGCCCCACACCAACGCAAACCGGAAACGCCCGTGCAACAGCTGCGGCAGCAGCCACGCGACCAGGCCGGCCGCCAGCGCCAGACACCCCAGCACCCAGGCATAGCCCAACGCCGCGAACAGGGCCACGCTGCGCCGATAGGCCCGGCTGTCATGCGCGCTGGCCTGCTCGCTCAGCCGCACCATGTGCACGAAATCGGCCTGATCCATGAAACGCCTCCCCGCGGCCGTGCCGCCTCTCTTGTGATGGGCGCGCATGCTAGCCAAGCTTGCCGGCCGCCCGACCTTCTTTCACGCGAGGGCATGCCGCAGGTTTTAGAATCTCACCTGTCCACCGCTTTCCCCGGGGCTTTTATTTCCTTCATCCGATGCTCTATGAGCAAGGGCTTGGAATATGCCGGATGGGCGTGAGCGTCTCGCGTCAGATGAACCCGAAGTCCGGATGACCTGGCCCACCTGATTACCCCTGGGTGTTCAGGATCTCGGCTCCCAGGATTGCGGTGGACACCTTTTCCGCGGCTTAGCATCAGCGCATGAACTACTGGCTGATGAAGTCCGAGCCCGACGAGGCGTCCATTGACGACCTGAAGCGCGCGGGCACCCTCCCCTGGACCGGCGTGCGCAACTACCAGGCGCGCAACTTCATGCGCGACGCCATGCGCCTCGGCGACGGCGTGCTGTTCTATCACTCGTCCTGCGCCGAGCCCGGCATCGCCGGCCTCGCCGAGGTCTGCAGCGCCGCCTATCCCGACGCCACGCAGTTCGACCCCGCCAGCCCCTACTTCGATGCCAAGTCCAGGCCCGAGGCGCCACGCTGGGTGCATGTGGACGTGCGCTGGCGCGAGACGACGCGGCTGCTGAGCCTGAAGGAAATGCGCGACGCGCCCGAGCTGGCCAGCATGGGCGTGCTGCAGCGCGGCAGCCGGCTGTCCATCACGCCCGTCACGCCGGCCGAATGGCAGGCCGTGCTCGCGCGGCTGCATTCGGCATGAGCGCCGGCCTCATCGCCGAGCTGCTGGCGCTGGGCCTCGCCGCCGGCTTCCTGGCCGGCCTGCTGGGCATCGGCGGCGGCATGCTGCTGGTGCCCTTCCTGACCTTCCTCCTGGGGCAGCGCGGCGTCGCGCCGGACCTCGCGGTCAAGATGGCCATCGCCACGTCGATGGCCACCATCATGGCCACGTCGCTGTCCAGCGTGCGGGCGCATCACCGGCGCGGCGCCGTGCGCTGGGACCTCGTCAAGGGCCTGGCGCCCGGCATCCTGGCCGGTGGGCTGCTGGCCGGCGCGGGCCTGTTTGCGCTGCTCAAGGGCGCCTGGCTGGCGTTGTTCTTCGCCGTCTTCGTCAGCTTCTCGGCCTGGCAGATGCTGCGCAACAAGCGCCCCGAACCCAGCCGGCAGATGCCCGGCACCGCCGGCCAGTTCGGCGCGGGCGCCGGCATCGGCCTGCTGTCGGGCCTGGTGGGCGCCGGCGGCGGCTTTGTCAGCGTGCCCTTCATGGTGTGGTGCAACGTGCCGGTGCATTTCGCGGTGGCCACCAGTGCGGCGCTGGGCTTTCCCATCGCCGTCGCCAACACGCTGGGCTATGTCGTCGGTGGCTGGGGGCTGGAGCCCGCGCTGCCGGGCGCCTTCGGCTACCTCTACCTGCCGGCGCTGGCCGTGATCGCCGCCGCCAGCGTGACGATGGCGCCGCTGGGCGCGCGCGCCGCGCATGCGATGAACGTCGCGCAGCTGAAGAAGGCCTTCGCGACGCTGCTGTTCGCGCTCGCGGCCTACATGCTCTGGAAGGGATTGAGCGAGTTGCTCTAGCCGAACGCGATGGAGGCCAGCACGACCTGGTTGCCGCCGCGGCGCTGGGCCTCGTGCACGGCGTTCTCGCTGGCGTTCATCAGTTCGTCCTGCCGCGACGCGGTGTGCGGGAAGCTGGACACGCCCATGGAGACCGACAGTCCCAGGTCCTGACCGTTCAGCACGACGATCTGCGCGGCGCACTGGCGGCGCAGCTGCTCCATGCGGGCATGCGCGGTGGCCAGGCCCACGCCGGACAGCAGCACCGCGAAGCGCTGTGCGCCGATGCGGCAGGCCGAGTCCATCGCCCGCGTGTTGGCGCGCAGCATGCGTCCGATGCCTTCGAGCAGCCGCTGCTGGGCGTCCTCACCCAGCGCCGCGACGGCGGGCGACGCATCCAGCGCGATGACCACGAGCGCGAACTCGCGGTGCTCGCGCGAGGACAGGTCGATCTCGCGCAGCAACTGGTCGTCGAACTGCGGCCGCAGGTACAGGCCTGACACGTCGTCGCGGCCCGAGCCCTGCTGCAGTTCGCGGCGCACCTGCTCGATGGCGCTCTGCTGCTGCTCGATCTGCAACAGTGCGCGCTGCAGATGCGCCTCGCGATGACGCTCCTCGGTGCGCTCATGCCACACCGACAGCAGGAACTCCTGGCCCAGCGCCAGCCGCGTGACGCTGAACTCGCGGCGGCGACCATTGATCTCGAGCTTGTGCTCGGACACGACCGGATGGCGCTGCGCCATGACGGTCTGCTCGACGCGCCGCAGCGCCGTCGTCTCGTCGGGCCGCAGCAGCTCCGCGTCGGTATGGCCCACGACGGACTCGCACTCGAACATCTGCGCAAGGCCGGCGCTGGCGAACGCGTAGCGGCCCGTGGCCACCGCCTTGATCGCCGCCTGGCTGCCTAACGGCTCGATCAACGCCACCAGGCCGGCCAGCGCCTCACCGCCCAGCTCGGCATGACCCGCCAGCCAATGTGCCAGGCTGCCGGGCTGCGTCGCGGAAGAGTCGGCGGTCATGTCCATGAAATCGTCAGGGTGCGATCACGTGCCGTCGGCGGGGAACCGGGGCGGGTCCGGGTGTCAAAGGACTGTAGTGGGGCGCAAATAAGGCCAGCAAGGCCAGCTCACCCCACGAATCGGGCTTCCCCCCTAGAAGCCGAACAGGATCAATGACGGGCATCCTACCGAGTTTCAACAGCCCGACCCGCGAGAATGCGTCCCCATTCACGGGAGGTGTATGCAGGGTTTTGATGTCGTGGTGGTCGGGGCGGGCGCCGCAGGCCTGTTCTGTGCGGGGCTTGCGGGCCAGCGCGGCCTGCGCGTGCTGCTCGTCGACCACGCGCCCAAGCTGGCTGAAAAGATCCGTATCTCGGGCGGCGGGCGTTGCAATTTCACGAATCGCGAGGTCGGGCCGGCCAACTTCCTGTCCGAGAACCCGGCTTTCTGCCGCTCGGCGCTGGCGCGCTACACGCCGCAGGACTTCATCAAGCTGGTGCAGCGCCACGGCATCGCCTTCCACGAAAAGCACAAGGGCCAGCTGTTCTGCGACGACTCCAGCGAGCAGATCATCCAGATGCTGCTCAAGGAGTGCGAGGCCGGCGGCGTGACGCGCTGGCAGCCGTGCACCGTGGCCGACGTGCGGCCGCTGCCGGGTGGCGGCTTCGAGCTGGACACCAGCCAGGGGCCGGTGACGGCACCGCGCGTCGTCGTCGCGACCGGCGGGCTGCCGGTGCCCAAGATCGGCGCCAGCGACTGGGGGCTGCGGCTGGCCAAGCGCCTTGGCCACGCCATCGTCGAACCCCGCCCGGCGCTGGTGCCGCTGACCTTCGACGCCGACGCCTGGGCGCCGTTCGCGGCGCTGGCCGGGCTGTCGCTGGCGGTGGAGGTCAGTGTCGGCAGCGGCAAGGCGCGCGGGCGCTTCCTGGAAGACCTGCTGTTCACGCACCGGGGGCTGAGTGGCCCGGCCATCCTGCAGATCTCCAGCTACCGAACGGCCGCGGACCAGCCGCTGCAGATCAATCTGGCGCCGGAGCTGCAGCTGGACAGGGCTCTGGTCGAGGCCAAGGCCACGTCGCGCCGCCAGCTCGGCAACGAGTTCGGCATGCACCTGCCGCAGCGCCTGGCCGCCGCCTGGCTGGAGCGTGCGAAGCTGGACGCCGCCCGGCCGCTGCCCGAATGCCGCGACGCCGACCTGCAACGCCTGGGCCGCAGCGTGCACGACTGGCAGTTGATGCCCAGTGGCGACGAGGGCTGGCGCAAGGCGGAGGTCATGCGTGGCGGCGTCAGCACGAAGGATCTCAGCTCGCAGACGCTGGAGAGCAGGCGCGTGCCCGGCCTGCATTTCATCGGCGAGGTGGTGGACGTGACGGGCTGGCTGGGTGGCTACAACTTCCAGTGGGCCTGGGCCAGCGCCGCGGCCTGCGCGGACGCCTTGGCCACGGCCTCGACGCCGGCGTGAGCGAATCTTGGCAACACCTTGATTTCCCGGCTACAATCCTCGGCTTTGCTGGCAAACCCCGCGCGTCGATTCGCTGCCGTCGTCAAGAAGTGACGCAGTAATCCGGAACCTGCTGCTGAAACTCAAGCCGCGAACACCGAGCGCACTCTGAAGGAAATACATGACCACCATCCGCGTCAAGGAAAACGAGCCGTTCGACGTCGCCCTGCGTCGCTTCAAGCGCACCATTGAAAAGCTGGGCCTGCTGACCGAACTGCGCGCCCGCGAGTTCTACGAGAAGCCCACCGCCGAGCGCAAGCGCAAGAAGG
>JAYSCT010000157.1:0-9079 GCA_041914785.1 Roseateles sp. | reverse complement strand
TCGTGAGTCAGTTGACGAGGCGAGCTGCGCTCGCGGGCTTCGGGGCCGGCGTTGCCCGGCGGTGCTGAAGGGGGCCTACGAACAGCCGGCGACAGCCGGCTTTCGGGCTTGGCTGTTGGCTGTTGGGGTTGGCTGTTCCATCACTCCCCTTCTAAACCGCCGAGAAGCGCAGAAGCCCAGGGCGCGTGCGCAGCACGCTTCAACATCTGACTCCGCACGGCTGTCTGAGCGCAGCGTCGCGGAGCGAGTTCCGGGCGGGCCCTGGGTTTCGAGCATCGCAGGGGAGCCCGCAGGGCCGGTTTTGCAGGGGCGACTTTTTGCCTTCTTTTTGGTCGCTCAAAAAGAAGGTCGCCCGCCGGGGCGACGTCCCGGCACGGGCCTCACGCGTCACCCGCCACTCGCCCAACCACGCACCCTCAAGCCTCCGACACCGGCTCCACCGTCACGCCGACCTTCAACGTCGCCACGCCGCCGCCCCGCAACACGCCGCGCAATGGCGCCACGTCCGCGTAGTCGCGACCCCAGGCCAGCGTCACATGGTCCAGGTTGGCCGGCACGTCGTTGGTCGGGTCCAGCGCCAGCCAGCCCTGCTCGGGGCACCACAGCTCCACCCAGGCATGCGATGCGTCGGCGCCGACCAGCTTGGTTTGGCCCGGCGGCGGGCGCGTCAGCAGGTAGCCCGACACGTAGCGCGCCGCCAGCCCCAGCGCACGGCAGGCGGCGATGAAGACATGCGCGAAGTCCTGGCACACGCCGCTGCGCTGCGCCAGCGCGTCCGCAGCGCGCGTGGCCACCGTCGTGCTGTGCGGCAGGTAGCGCAGGTCGGCGTGGATCTGGTGCATCAGTGCCAGGCCGGCCGCGGCCAGCGTGCGGCCGGGCAGGCAGGCGCGACGCGCGTAGGCGGCCAGCGCGGCGTCGGGCGCGGCGTAGGCGGAGGCCAGCGCGAACTCGTCGGCCTCCTGCAGCGCGCGCCCGGCGCGGTAGCACAGGCCGCGCGCCACGGCCTCCCAGGCGGGGCCCCGGTGGGGATCGGGCTCGGGGCGGTCCTGCAGGCGCACGGTGAAGCGGCTGTCGACCAGCAGCTCCTCATGCACGCGGGCATGGCCGAAGCTCAGGTGGCGGTTGCCCCAGGGGTCGTGGCGCAGGTGCCGGGCCAGCGCCACGTCGTCCATCTCCTGGCCCTCGATGCCCCAGCCGTCGGGCAGCGGGTCGATGGACAGGTGCCAGCCGCTGACCGTCTGCCAGGGCGTCTCGCGCGGCGCCAGGCAGGCGGTGTGGTGCGCCCATTCCACCGAGGCCTCGTAGGTGTACTCGGTGACGTGGTGCACGGCCAGCGTGACGGTCATTGCCACACCCTCTGCTCGCCGCCCGTGACGTGCGCGAAATAGCGGTGGCTCAGCAGCGCCGACAGCTCGCCGGCCTGCGCGGCGGCACGCCGCAGCTGCTCGACGAGGGCCGGCCCCGGTGCCGCCAGCTCGGCCAGCGGCCAGGTCTCGGGCGCGGGCAGCTCGGCGCCGATGTCGGCGGCCCAGCCGGGGTCGTGGCGGGCCAGCTTGGTGAAGCGCTCGCGCAGCGTGCGCGCCACCCAGGCCAGCGAGCGCGGGTTGTCGGTGTTGTGCACCAGCAGGTGCAGCAGCGGCGCCGCCTCGCGGCGCGCCTGGAACTGCGCGCGGTAGGTGATGGTGGAGTCGAACACGCCCAGCAGCAGCGCGAAGCCGTCCTCCGTCAGTGCCAGCGGCTCCGCCGGGGCCGGGCCGGGCCCGTGCTGCACGAAGGCCTCGGCCAGCACCTCGGCGTGGAAGGACAGGCGCTCGATCTGCCGGCCGATGGACAGCAGCCGCCAGCCGTCGTCACGCGTCATGCGGTCGGTCTGCGCGCCGGTGATGGCGGCCAGGTGGGTGTCGGCCCGCGACAGCACGCCCAGCACGTCGGTCATCGGCACCGACGTGCCGGGCCGGTCCAGCACCGCGCGCAGGTGCTGCTCGAACTGCGCCGCGGCCTCGTGGATGAGGCGCCAGGCCTCGGGCGACAGCCGCTCGCGCAGCGCCTGCGCGCAGTTCTGCAGCGCACGCAGGTTCCAGCCCACGCTGTTGACGCCCGAGCGGGGCAGCAGCGCCGCCAGCAGCGCCGCCAGCAGCGCGCGCTCGAAGCCGCGCGGATCGTCCGGCGCCCGCGGCGCATCGGCGCCGACGAGGCCGTGGCGGCGCGCCAGCGCGTCCAGCAGCGGCAGCATGGGCGGCGGCATGGCGCCGCGCTGCACCATGACGCTGGCCTCGATGACGTGGCGCGCCAGCCGCGCGCTGTTCTCGGCGCGCTCGGTGTAGCGGCCCAGCCAGAACAGGTTCTCGGCGGCGCGGCTGGTCACGGTCCAGTGCACGTCGCGCAGGTCGGCGGCCTGCAGCGGCTGGGCCAGCAGCGAGGTCGGGTCGACCTCGCCGTCGGTCATGACCCAGGTGTCGGCGCTCAGCGAGCCGCGCTGGATGGACAGCCACGCGTCGGCCAGCGGGTCGCGGCGCGGCGCCACGCGCGTGAGGCCGCCGGGCAGCACGGTCCAGCCGCCCTGCCCGTCGGTCAGCGCGAAGACGCGCAGCACGGCCACGCGCGGCTCCAGCGCGCCACGCACCCAGACGGGCTGCTTGGTGGGCTTGACACGCGCCTGCAGCGTGTACGCGGTGGGGTCGGCGTCAATGCGCTCGGCCAGCGCGCGCAGCTCGCCGTCGTGCAGCTCGGCGGCCACGATGGGCGCGAAATGAGGCGTCGTGCTGCTGGCCGAGAACGTCGGCACGACGACGAACTCCGCCAGCCGCGGCCGCAGCGCGCGCCAGGCGCTCTCCTCGCCGCACCACCAGCTCTGGATGGCGGGCAGCTTCAGCGGCTCGCCCAGCAGCCGCTCGGCCACGCCGGGCCAGAACGCCGTCAGGCCGGGGCTTTCCAGCCAGCCGGCGCCGGGCACGTTGGCGATGACGACCTCGCCCGCGCGCGCCGCCTGCAGCAGCCCCGGCACGCCGAGGATGGACTCGGGGCGCAGCTCCAGCGGGTCCAGCCAGGTGTCGTCGACGCGGCGCAGCAGCACGTGCACGCGCTCCAGGCCGGCCAGCGTCTTCAGGTAGACCTTGTCGGCGCGCACGGTCAGGTCGGCGCCCTCCACCAGCGTGATGCCGAGATAGCGGGCCAGGAAGGCCTGCTCGAAATAGGTCTCGTTGCGCGGGCCGGGCGTCAGCAGCGCCACGCGCACCTGGTGGCCGCGTGCGCTGGCCGGTGCCAGCTTCATCAGCGCCTGGATGAAGTCGCGGTAGCTGGCGGCCAGCCGCTGCACCTGCATCTGCCGGAAGGCTTCCGGGAACTGCTGAGCGATGATGAGCCGGTTCTCCAGCACATAGCCCAGGCCCGACGCGGCCTGCGTGCGCTGGCCCACCACCCACCAGTGGCCGTCAGCGCCGCGCGTGAGGTCGAACGCCAGCACGTGCAGGTGCACGCCCCCCGGCGGCGTGCTGCCGTGCATGGCGCGCAGGTACTGCGGGTGGGCCAGCACCAGCGATGCGGGCAGCAGGCCCTCGCGCAGCAGCGTGCGCTCGCCGTAGGTGTCGGCCATGACGGCCTCCAGCAGCCGCGCGCGCTGCAGGATGCCGGCCTCGATGTCGCGCCACTCCCCGGGCTCGATGAGCATGGGCAGCAGCTCCAGCGGCCAGTGGCGGGCCAGCGGCGCCGCGTCGCCGGGCAGCGGGGGCGCGTCGCTGTGCACGTTGTAGCTGGCGCCGTCGTCCAGCACGCGGCGCTGCACGCGCAAGGCCTTGGCCGACAACTCCTGCCAGCCGGCTGCGCCGCCGGCCGCAAAGAAGCGCTGCCAGCGCTCGGCGATGCCGGCCTGCGGCTCGCCGGGGCGGTTGACCTGGCCCGTCAGTTCGTAGAAATGGCCGTCGCGGCTGCGCAGCGCGGCGGACGCAGCCAGCGCCAGCGGGTCGGGCGCGGCGGGCGGCTCCGGCTCATCGGGGAGCAGGCTCCACTGGCTGGGCGTGAGCTCGGGCATGGCGGCGATTCGGGGTGGGTGAGGATTGTCGAGCAACCCCGACCCGGGCTAGGTGAGGAAACGGCGCAGCACGCGCTCGGCGGCGGCCGGGTCATCACGCCAGGCGCCGTGGCCCACGCCGGGGAAGCGCTCGAAGCCGGCCAGCCACTGCGGCGGGATGGCGGCGGCGATCTCGGCGGCGTCTTCCGGCGGGGTGACGGGGTCGGCCTCGCCAGCCAGCACCAGCACCGGGCATTGCACGTTTGCGAGGCCCGGTCGCAGGTCCATGCCGGGCAGTTCGGTGCGCGTGTGCTCGAACAGGATCTCGGGCTTGAACACCATCCAGCCGCCGGCGTCGGCCGGCTTGGGGCGGGTGTTGTAGAGGTGGCGGCAGTGCTGCTCGTAGGCGGCCCAGGTGTCGGGGCCGGGGCGCTCCCAGAAGTCGCGCGTGGCCTGCGCGGCGTCGGGGCCGCCCAGGGCGCCGAAGCGCTCGATCTTGCGCGCCAGGCCGAAGTGGTGCGACGTGCTGGACAGCACCACCTTGGCCGGATGCGCCGGGTGGCGCGCGAGGTAGCGCTGCGCGACGAAGCCGCCGAAGCTCTGGCCCAGCACGATGGGTTTGGCGATGCCCAGTGCGTCGCACAGCCGCACGACGTCGTCGGCGAAGACGTCCAGCCGCATCTCGTCCAGCGGCCGCGGGCTGCTGCGGCCGTGGCCGCGCTGGTCGAAGTAGACGACCTGGCAGACGTCCGTGAAGCGGCTGAAGAAGGGTCGGAAGCCGGTGTGGTCGAAGCCGGGGCCGCCGTGGATGAGCAGCAGCGTCGGCCGCTCCTTCAGCGCGCGGCCCTCGGGCACGTGGCCCAGGCCTTCGATGTCGACGAACAGGCGGACGCCGGGTTGGATCTCGATATGCATGAAACTCAGCGACGACCCACGCGGGCCGACGGGGGGCGACGGTGATGAAAGACGGCCACGACCAGCAGTTCGTCGTCGGTGGCCCGGTAATAGAGTGAATACGGGAATCGGCGCAGCACGACGCGCCGGCAACCCTCCTCGGCTTCAGCAAAGCCGGCAGGCTGCCGGCAGGCTGCCTGCAGCGCCGCCTCGAATACGCGGGCGAACTCCCGGCCCAGCCCGGGCGCGCGGGCTTCGTACCAGTCCTGGGCGTCAAACAGCTCGGCGCGGGCCTCGGGCCGGAACAGAACGCGCATGGCTCAGCGCGATCCAGACCTCGCCATCAACTCGGCGTGCACCTGCTCCCACGGCACGGCGGCCGATGGATCCTGCTCGTGCGCCTGCAGGCGCCGCTGCAGCTCCTGCTTCTGTGCATCAGACACCCCTGGCACCTGCGCAGGCTGCAGCGCGATGCTGTCCCACAAGTCCTCGGCCAGCTGGATGCGCTCAGCCACCGAGAGCTTGCGGAGTTCGGCCAGATCGATGCTCATGACCCGAGTTTGCCTCAATCCACCTTGCGCAGGTCCAGCGTGAACGGGAACTCCAGGCTGCGTTGCGGCTCGCCCACCTCGACGCGGCCCGGCGTGTGGCCGTGCGACGTGAAGCGCGCCAGGCGGCGGCTCTCGGCCTCGTAGGCGTTGACGGGCAGCGTCGCGTAGTTGCGGCCGCCCGGGTGGGCGACGTAGTAGCGGCAGCCGCCCAGCGACTTCTGCTGCCAGGTGTCGACGAGGTCCAGCGTCAGCGGCGCGTGGATGCCGATGGTGGGATGCAGCGCCGACGGCGGCAGCCAGGCGCGGTAGCGCACGCCGGCCACGAATTCGCCGACGCGGCCGGTGGGCTGCAGCGGCAGCGGCTGGCCGTTGACGGTGATGCGGTGGCGCGGGTCCACCAGGCCGCTGACGTGCACCTCCAGCCGCTCCATCGACGCGTCCACGTAGCGCACCGTGCCGCCGGCCGAGCCCTCCTCGCCCATCACATGCCAGGGCTCCAGCGCGCCGCGCAGCGTCACATGAACGCCGCGCGCGGCGAACTCGCCCAGCTTGGGGAAGCGGAACTCGACATGCGGCGCGAACCAGGCCGCATCCAGCGCGTAGCCGACGTCCTGCATGTCCTGCATGACGTCGGCGAAGTCCTCGCGCACGAAGTGCGGCAGCAGCCAGCGGTCGTGCAGCTCGGTGCCCCAGCGCACCAGCGGCGCGCGGTAGGGCGCCTTCCAGAAGCGGGCGATCAGCGCCCGCAGCAGCAGCTGCTGCACGATGCTCATGCGCGCATGCGGCGGCATCTCGAAGGCGCGCAGCTCCAGCAGGCCCAGCCGGCCGGTCGCGGAGTCGGGCGAGTACAGCTTGTCGATGCAGAACTCGCTGCGGTGCGTGTTGCCGGTCACGTCCACCAGCACGTTGCGCAGCGTGCGGTCGATGAGCCAGGGCGGCACCTGCTCACCGTGGAGATCGGCCAGCTTGTGGATCTCGGCCAGCGCGATCTCCAGCTCGCGCAGCTGGTCGTTGCGCGCCTCGTCCACGCGCGGCGCCTGGCTGGTCGGGCCGATGAACAGGCCGCTGAACAGATAGCTCAGCGACGGGTGGTTGTGCCAGTAGGCCAGCAGCGACGCCAGCAGCGACGGCCGGCGCAGGAAGGGCGAATCCGCCGGCGTGGCCCCGCCCAGCACGAAATGGTTGCCGCCACCGGTGCCGCTGTGGCGGCCGTCGATCATGAACTTCTCGCTCGACAGGCGGGTCTGCCGGGCGGCCTCGTACAGGAACTCGGTGTGCTGCACCAGCTCGCACCAGTTGTGCGCCGGGTGGATGTTGACCTCGATGACGCCAGGGTCGGGCGTGACGGCCAGCAGCTTCAGGCGCGGGTCGCGCGGCGGCGGGTAGCCCTCCAGCACGATCTTGAAGCCGGTGTCCTCGCAGGCGGCCTCGACGGCGGCCAGCAGCTCCAGGTAATGCTCCAGCTTCTCCAGCGGCGGCATGAAGACGTACAGCACGCCGCTGGCCTGGCCCTTGGCCTCGGCCGCGGGGCCGTTGGCCCGTCGCGGGTCGCGCGCCTCCACGCACAACGCGGTGCGCGTGATCCAGTGCGCGCTCTCGAAGCGCACCGGTGCGCTGGCATCGGCCGACGGCGGCCACGGCGAATCGCCTGGCGAGAAGCCGTTGCGCACGTCGTGACCCCGGCCGTGGGCCGCGCCCGGCGACGGCACGGCCGACGCGATGCCCTGCACCTGCGCGCGCAGCGCGGCCGGCGCCGGCAGCATGCCGCGCGGCGCGAACGGGTCCTGCGCTATCAGGTAGGGGTAGTCGCTCTTGCTCACCCAGGGCAGTGAATCCAGCGGCAGCCGCCAGCCCATCGGCGAGTCGCCCGGGTGCAGGTACAGCCGCTCGTCGCGGAAGAACCAGGGGCCGGTCTGCCAGCGCGCACCGGCCAGGCCCGGCGCGTCGCCCGCGTGGCGCAGGGGCAGCACGTAGCCGACGACGCTGGACAGGCCCTGCTCGAACACGCGGCGCAGGCGCGCGCGCTCCATCTCGTCGTCCAGCCGCGCGTCGAACGGGTCCACGTTGACCGGCAGGCGGCGCTCGCGCCACAGGTAGTACCAGGTGTCCTCATGGGCCGGCTGCACATGCGTGTCGGGCAGGCCCAGCCGGGCGGTCAGCGCGGCCATGAAGGCCTGGGCGTGCTCGCTGGTGTAGGCGTGGCCCTCGCGCTCGTCGGCGAACCAGTCGGGGTTGCGCCAGCAGGGCTGGCCGTCGGCACGCCAGTAGATGGACAGCGCCCAGCGCGGCAGCTGTTCGCCCGGGTACCACTTGCCCTGGCCGAAGTGCAGGAAGCCGCCCTGGCCGTATTCGTCGCGCAGCCGGTGCGTCAGCTGCTGCGCGTAAAGCCGCTTGGTGGGGCCCAGCGCCTCGGTGTTCCATTCGGGCGCGTCGCGGTCCTCCACGGCGACGAAGGTGGGCTCGCCGCCCATCGTCAGCCGCACGTCGCCGGCGTGCAGCTCGGCATCGACCTGCTCGCCGAGCTTGAGCACGTCGGCCCATTGCGCCTCGGTGTAGGGCTTGGTCACGCGCGGCGATTCGTAGATGCGCGTGACGTTCATCTCGTGGCCGAACTCGACCTCGCTCTCGTCCACCGCGCCGCTGATGGGCGCCGCGCTGCCGGGCGTGGGCGTGGCCGCGAGCGGGATGTGACCCTCGCCGGCGAGCAGGCCTGACGTCGGGTCCAGGCCGATCCAGCCGGCGCCCGGCAGGTAGACCTCGCACCAGGCATGCAGGTCGGTGAAGTCGACCTCGGTGCCGCTGGGCCCGTCCAGCGCCTTCTCGTCGGGCGTGAGCTGGATGAGGTAGCCCGACACGAAGCGCGCGGCCAGGCCGAGGTGGCGCAGCAGCTCGACGAGCAGCCAGCCGGAGTCGCGGCAGGAGCCGGAGGCCTTCTGCAGCGTTTCTTCCGGCGTCTGCACGCCGGGCTCCAGGCGGATCAGGTAGGACACGCTGCGCTGCACGCGCTGGTTCAGGTCGACGAGGAAGTCGATGGTGGCGCGCTCGGCGCGCGGGATGTCCTTCAGGTAGGCGGCCAGCAGCGGCGTCGCCGGGCCGGCCTGCAGGTAGGGCGCCAGCTCGATCTGCTGGGCCTCGTCGTACTTGAACGGGATGGTCTGCGCGTGCGGCTCCAGGAAGAAGTCGAACGGGTTGTAGACCGCCATCTCGGCGACGAGGTCCACCGTGACGGTGAACTCGGTGGTCTTCTCGGGGAAGACGAGGCGGGCCAGGTAGTTGGCGAACGGGTCCTGCTGCCAGTTGATGAAGTGCTTGGCGGGCTCGACGCGCAGCGAGTAGCTGAGGATGGGCGTGCGGCAGTGCGGCGCGGGGCGCAGGCGGATGACCTGCGGGCCGAGCTGCACGGGGCGGTCGTATTTGTAGCGGGTGACGTGTTTGAGGGCGACGTGGATGCTCATGGGTTTCTCTCACCGCGCCGGTGGGCGGATGCTCATTCCAAGATTCGTTTGATGGCGACGCCCGTGCCGGGATTTCGCCCCGGCGGGCGAGGGGCGTGCCGCGCCGGCCCAAAAGAGGCAAAAAGCAACCCCCCACCCCCCCCCCCCCCCCCCACCAGCCGGTCCCCAGCCGG
>JAYSCT010000156.1:0-9180 GCA_041914785.1 Roseateles sp. | reverse complement strand
GCCGGTGCCGGTGCCGGTGCCGGTGCCGGTGCCGGTGCCGGTGCCGGTGCCGGTGGCTTCGCCGGCGCCCGTGCCGGCGCCGGTCGCACCGCAGCCTGTCGCACCCCGGCCGGTGGTGCTGCCCCCGGTGGTGGCGCCAGCGCCGAAGGTCGTCGCCCCGCCGCCGCCCGTGCCGGCACCCGAGCCCGCCGCCGCTCCGCGCCAGAGCTGGATGGAGCGCCTGCGCGCCGGCCTGCGCAAGACGGGCGGCAGCATCGCCGGCGTCTTCACCGGCACCAAGATCGACGAGCAGCTCTACGAGGAGCTGGAAGAGGCGCTGCTGCTGGCGGACGCCGGCGTCAAGGCCACGCAGTTCCTGCTGGACGACCTGAAGCGCCGCGTGAAGGACGCCCGTGCCACCGACCCGCAAGCCGTGCGCGGCCTGCTGGTCGACGCGCTCGCCGAACTGCTGAAGCCGCTGGAGAAGGGCCTGGAAGTGGGCCGCTTCACGCCGACGGTGATGATGGTTGTCGGCGTCAACGGCGCCGGCAAGACCACCAGCATCGGCAAGCTGACCCGCCATCTGGCCGACTCCAACCAGAAGGTGCTGCTGGCCGCCGCCGACACCTTCCGCGCCGCCGCCCGCGAGCAGCTGGGTGTGTGGGCCGACCGCGCGCAGGTGGAGATCATCAGCCAGGAGGGCGGTGACCCGGCCGCCGTGTCCTTCGACGCCGTCAACGCCGGCCGCGCGCGCGGTGCCGATGTCGTTATCGCCGACACGGCCGGCCGCCTGCCGACGCAGATCCACCTGATGGAGGAGCTGAAGAAGATCAAGCGCGTCATCACCAAGGCCCAGGAGGGCGCGCCGCACGAGGTGCTGCTGGTGGTGGACGGCAACACCGGCCAGAACGCGCTGAACCAGGTCAAGGCCTTCGACGAGGCGCTGAGCCTGACGGGCCTCATCGTCACCAAGCTCGACGGCACCGCCAAGGGCGGCGTGCTGGCGGCGATCGCGCGCGAGCGGCCGGTGCCGGTCTACTTCATCGGCGTCGGCGAGAAGCTGGAAGACCTCGAGACCTTCAGCGCGCGCGAGTTCGCGCGGGCCTTGCTGGAATAGAGCCTCAAGGGTCTGCCTCGGGTCGGCGACTCAAGGCACTTGGTGGACGAGGGGCTTCAGTGCGCGTGCGGGGTGTCGGCGTAGTAGCCATCCCCGCGCACCAGCGGGAACAGCTTGGCCCGCAGCCGCTGGGCGTCGTCCTCGGCCTGCCACTCACGGTCCCACTCGGCCACGGCCAGGTCGGCGGCGGACAGTACCCGCAGCAGCCGCTCGCGCTTGCGCAGCGGGCGCAACTGCTCGTCGGGCAGCGGCATCAGCACGACCGAGCGCACCACGCCGTGCTCGTCGCACAGCGCGAAGTCCACGGTCAGCAGCCCCGTGCGCGACAGCCATTCGCGGTAGGAGTGCTGCTTGGGCACGCGCACCAGCTTGTGCAGCGGCACCTGCGCGAGCAGGAAGCCCTTGGGATGCTCCAGCGCCAGCGCCCGGGCGATGCACTTGTGCGCATGCCGCTCCGCGCTGCCCAGCACCCGGGCCGGCGTGGGCGGCCAGCGCATGACGGTGTCGCTGACGTCGTTGCGGATGACGGCGCCGTCCTGGCCGGTAAGCCGGTTGAGCAGCGCGCCCATGGCGCGGGGGAGGTGGAGGTTCAGCATGGGCTGCACGCTAGCGACGGCGGCGGGTCTTGACCACGCCGCGCTGTCCCCTGAACTTGGGGGCAAATGTGTGCGCTTGTGTCGCGCTCCGCAGCAACCCTTAAGGGATGACCGCGAATGACCACAGTTGGGCCCTGACCTGCGGCATGGGTCGTGGGACTGCCTATGCTCCGGGTCTTTCCATCCGACCGAGGCTCGCATGTCCCGCTCTCTGTTTCTGCTTCCACTGACCCTGGCGCTCGCCGCCGCGCTGCCGCTTCTCGCGCACGCCGCCGACGCCCGCAAGGCCACCCTCACGGTGGGCGACACGCCGCTGATCCCGCGCGCGGCGCTTTTCGGCAACCCGGTGAAGTCCGGCGCGCAGCTGAGCCCGGACGGCCAGTGGCTGTCGTGGATGGCGCCGGTCAACGGCGTCATGAACGTGTGGGTGGCACCGGCGGACAAGCCCGAGGCGGCCAAGGCCGTCACCCATTCCACGGACCGCCCCATTCCCGGCCACTTCTGGTCCGGCAACAGCGAGCAGCTGCTGTTCGTGAAGGACAACGCCGGCGACGAGAACTTCCGCCTCTACGGCGTCGACGTGAAGACCGGCGCGCAGCGCGACTACACCCCCTTCGACAAGGTGCGCGTGCGCATGCTGGGCGGCTCGACCAAGCGCCTGGACGAGGTGCTGGTGGGCATCAACAACCGCGACCCGCGCTGGCACGACGCCTACTTGCTGAACCTGAAGACCGGCGAGCTGAAGATGGTCATGAAGGGCGACGGCTTCGCCGGCGTCGAGACCGACAACGACCTGAACGTGCGGCTGGGCGCCCGCCCCAACGCCGCGGGCGGCATGGACTACTTCCAGGTCAAGGACGGCGTCGCGGCCGACAAGCCCTTCCTCAGCACCAGCCTGGAAGACAACGCCACCAGCCCCATCGGCTACACGGCCGACGGCAAGACGCTGTACTGGCGCGACTCGCGTGACCGCGACACCACGGCCATGTTCGCCGAGGACGTCGCCACGGGCGAGCGCAAGCTGATCGCGCAGGACGCCCGCGCCGACCTGGGCGCCACGCTGCGCAACACGGTCACCGGCGAGGTGCAGGCCTATGCGGTGGAGTACCTGACCACTGAGTGGCAGTTCATCGACAAGACGTTGAAGGCCGACTTCGACTGGCTGCAGCAACAGCTCGGCAAGGGCGAGGTTTATGTCAGCAGCCGCACCCGCGCGGACGACAAGTGGATCGTCGGCATCGACCCCGTCTCCAAGGTGTCGGCCACCTATCTGTACGACCGCAAGGCCAGGAAGCTGTCGCCGCTGTACGTGGCCCGGCCCGAGCTGCAGAACGCGCCGCTGGTGCCCATGCACCCGGTCGAGATCAAGGCTCGCGACGGCCTGACGCTGCCCAGCTACCTGACGCTGCCGCAGGGCGCCGACAAGAACGGCGACGGCAAGCCCGAGCAGGCCGTGCCGATGGTGCTGCTGGTGCACGGCGGCCCGTGGGCGCGCGACGGCCACGGCTACAACGGCACGCACCAGTGGCTGGCCAACCGCGGCTACGCGGTGCTGTCGGTCAACTACCGCGCCTCCACCGGCTTCGGCAAGAAGTTCCTGAACGCCGGCAACAAGCAGTGGGGCCTGGCCATGCACGACGACCTCATCGACGCCGTGAACTGGGCCGTCAAGCAGGGCGTCACCAGTGCCGACAAGGTGGCCATCATGGGCGGCAGCTACGGCGGCTATGCGGCGCTGGCCGGGCTGACCTTCACGCCCACCACCTTCGCCTGCGCGGTGGACATCGTGGGCCCGTCCAACCTGGAGACGCTGCTGGGCACCATCCCGCCGTACTGGGAAGCGGGCAAGAAGCAGATGTACAGCCGCATGGGCGACCCGACGACGGACGAGGGCAAGGCCATCCTGCGTGCCGCGTCGCCGCTGTACAAGGCCGGCCAGATCGTGCGCCCGCTGCTGATCGGGCAGGGCGCCAACGACCCGCGCGTGAAGCAGGCCGAGTCGGACCAGATCGTCCAGGCCATGCAGGCCAAGAACATCCCGGTCACCTACGTGCTGTACCCGGACGAAGGCCACGGCTTCGCGAAGCCCAACAACCGCATCGGCTTCAACGCGATCGCCGAGACCTTCCTGGGCAACTGCCTGGGCGGCCGTGTCGAGCCGCTGGGCGAGACGGTGCGGCAGTCGACGGCGCAGATCGCGCATGGCGCCGACTTCCTGCCCGGCCTGAAGGCCGCGGCCGAGAAGAAGTAGGTCGTCGCGACCTGAAGAACGAAAAGGCCCCGCGGGGCCTTTTCTCTTGGGGGCGTGGCGGGATCAGCCGCCCATGCCGGGCAGGCCCTTCATGCCGCCCATCTTCTTCATCATCTTCATCAGGCCGCCGCCCTTCATCTTCTTCATCATCTGCTGCATCTGGTCGAACTGGTTCAGCAGGCGGTTGACGTCCTGGATCTGCACGCCCGCGCCGGCCGCGATGCGGCGCTTGCGGCTGGCCTTGCTCTTGCCGTCCATCAGCAGCGCGGGCTGGGCGCGTTCCTTGGCGGTCATCGCGCGCAGGATGCCTTCCATGCGCTTCATGTCGCGCTCGGCGCGGTCCATGTCGGCCTGGCCGGGCTGCTTGTTGCCCATCATGTTGGTCGGCAGCTTGTCCATCAGGCCGCCCAGGCCGCCCATCTTCTTCATCTGCGCGATCTGCTGCAGGAAGTCGTTCAGGTCGAAGCCACTGCCGCTCTTGAGCTTCTCGGCCATGGCCTGCGCCGAGGCCATGTCCACGCTGGCCGTGACCTGCTCCACCAGCGCGACGATGTCGCCCATGCCCAGCACGCGGCCGGCGTGGCGGTCGGCGTCGAAGACCTCCAGGCCGTCGATCTTCTCGGACACGCCGGCGAACTTGATCGGCGCACCGGTGATCTGCCGCACCGACAGCGCCGCGCCACCGCGCGAGTCGCCGTCCAGCTTGGTCAGGATGACGCCGGTCAGCGGCAGCGCGTCCTTGAAGGCCTTGGCGGTGTTGACCGCGTCCTGGCCCTGCATCGCGTCGACGACGAACAGCGTCTCCACCGGGTTCAGCGTCGCGTGCAGCTCCTTGATCTCGGCCATCAGCGCTTCGTCGATGGCCAGGCGCCCGGCCGTGTCGACCAGCAGCACGTCGAAGTAGTGGCGCTTGGCGTGGTCCAGCGCGGCCAGCGCGATGTCGCGCGGCTTCTGGTCCGGCGCGGACGGGAACCACTCGCCGCCGGCCTGCTTCGTCACCGTCTTCAGCTGCTCGATGGCGGCGGGGCGGTAGACGTCGGCGGATACCGTCAGCACCTTCTTCTTGCGCTTCTCGATCAGGTGCTTGGTGAGCTTGGCCGTCGTCGTCGTCTTGCCGGCGCCCTGCAGGCCGGCCATCAGGATGACGGCAGGCGGCTGGGCGGCGAGGTTGATGTCGGCCACGCCTTCGCCCATCGTCGCGGCGAGTTCCTTGTGGACGACCGACACCAGCACCTGGCCCGGGTTCAGCGAGCCGACGACCTCCTGGCCGAGCGCCTTCTCCTTCACGCGGGCGATGAAGTCGCGCACCACCGGCAGGGCCACGTCGGCCTCCAGCAGTGCCATGCGCACCTCGCGCAGCATGTCCTGCACGTTGCTTTCGGTGATGCGGGCCTGGCCGCGCATCGTCTTGACGAGGCGACTCAGGCGGTCGGTGAGGGTGGATGCCATGGCGTTGGGGGAGGGGCGCGGGTGGCCAGAACGGCGACGGCCCAAAAGTACACTGCGGCCATGAGTTTATCGCCCGCTCCCCTGGGAGACGCCGCCATCGCCCACGCCGGGCAGTCCGGCGTCGCGCTGGCTATCGCCAGCGGCCTGGCGCTGCTGGGTTACGTCTGGGTGGGTCTGCTTCGCGCGGGGCCGGGTGACGCGGCCGGCGCGCTCAGCCCGCCGCGCCGCTCGGTGCCGCCCATGGCGCTGGCCTGGACGGCCCAGTTCGTCGCGCTGTTCATCGATATCAGCGGTTTCGGCCTGCAGACACCCGGCGCGCGCTTCGGCTTTGCGCCCGCGCTGTCCATGACGACCTGGCTGGTGTTGACGGTCTATCTCGTGGAGAGCCGCTTCCTGCCATTGCACAGCGTGCGCCGCGTGCTGGCCTGGCTGGCGGCGGCGGCTGTGGTGCTGGCCTGGGGCTTCCCTGGCGAGAGCCGCCCGCTGGCCGCGTCACCCTGGGCGCCGCTGCACTGGGTGCTGGGGCTGGTGTCCTACGGCCTGTTCGGCGTGGCCGTGCTGCACGCCGCATTGATGAACCGCGCCGAGACCCGGCTGCGCCACAAGCAGGCCACGCCCGGCGGGCTGCCGCTGCTGCAGCTGGAGCGGCTGACGTTCAACTTCGTCGCGGCCGGCGTGGGCGTGCTGTCGCTGGCCATCGTGCTGGGCTGGTGGTTCACCCCGCAGTGGAAGTGGGACCACAAGAACCTGCTGGCCGTGCTGGGCTGGCTGGTGTTGACCGGGCTGCTGGTGGGCCGGCGCATCTATGGCTGGCGCGGCCGCCGCGCGACGCGCTGGCTGTATGCCGGTGCGGCGCTGCTGCTGCTGTCCTACGCCGGCTCGCGCTTCGTGCTGGAGGTCATCCTGCAGCGTGGCGGAGGTGCCGCGTGAAGTACCTGGTGCTGCTGCTGCTGCTGGGGCTGGTCTTCTTCGTGCTGGGCGCCCGGCGCGGCCGCCCGCGCGAGCCCGAGGCGGGCGACGATCGCCCCGCGCCGGCCCGGCCGCAGGCGATGCTGCGCTGCGCCGAGTGCGGCATGCACCTGCCCGCCGACGAGGCGCTGCCCGGCAAGGGCGGCGTGTTCTGCAGCGCGGCGCACCGATCGAGCTTCGAGGCCCGCTGAGCCCGTGGCGGACGGCAGCTGGTTCGTCGAGTCGCCGCCGGTCGAGCCGGCCGAGGGCAGTGCGTCCTTCGACCGCCTCTATCGTGCCTTCCTGTCCGCGCGCGCCGCGCTGGGCCTGGCGCTCATCGCCGCCCAGCTCATCGCTGCGGCGTTGTTCACGGCCCCGGCGCCGTCGACGCTGGCACTGAGCGCCACTTATGCCACGGCCGCACTGCTGCTGTGGCTGCTGCCGCAGCTTCGCCATGGCGCCAGCGCGCGCAGCCTGGCCCGCATCAGCAGCCCGCACTGGTGGGCGTCCATCGGGCTGGACCTGGTGCTGTTCGGCACGCTGCATGCGCTGGACCCCAGCGGCGTGAACTACGGTGCGTTGTTCGTGCTGCCGGTGCTGATGGCTGCCGTGCTGTGCCCCCGGCGGCTGGCGCTGGCCACCGCGGCGATGGCGGCGCTGGGGCTGCTGGCCGCGGCGGGCTGGTCCATGCTGCTGGGCGTGGACGTGGGGCTGAAGACGACACAGGCCGGCCTGGTGGGGGGCGGGCTGTTCGCGGTCAGCCTGCTGGCCGGCGAGCTGAGCGCGCGGCTGGCCCGCGAGGAGCGGGCCGCGCGCGGCAGCCTGGCGCTGGCGCGGCAGCAGGAGCTGCTGAACCGCCTGGTCATCGACGAGATGCAGGAGGGCGTGCTGGTGGTGGACCGCCGCGGCCGTGTGCGCGCGATGAACCCGGCGGCGCGCACGCTGCTGGGCGCGGCCAGCGGCGAACTGAGCTGGCAGCTGCGTGGCCGGGCCGACTGGCTGCCGCTGGTGCAGGCGCTGGAGCAGGCGCACGCCGCCGGCCGCGGCGCCGAGGTGGACGTGGCGTTGCCGCTGGACAGCGGCGTCATGCGCAGCCTGCGCCTGCGGCTGCGCTTCACGCGCCAGCGCGAGGGCAGCGAGGAGTTGTGCGTGCTGTTCGTCGAGGACAACCGCGAGCTGCTGGCCCGCACGCGCCAGGAGAAGCTGGCCGCGATGGGCCGCGTGTCGGCCGGCATCGCGCACGAGATCCGCAACCCGCTGGCGGCCATCGCGCAGGCCAACGCGCTGATCGCCGAGGACGTGGCCGGCATGCGCGCCGAGCCGCTGACGCGCATGGTGGCGTCCAACGTGCAGCGCCTGAAGCGTCTGGTGGACGACGTGACCGAGGTGGCGCCCGGCGTGCAGCCCGACACGCAGGCGCTGGACATCAGCGAACTGGTGCACGAGACCTGCGTGGACTGGGTCGTTGTCAACGGCCTGGATGCCGGTGCCGGCAACGTGGCGAGCCGCTTCCAGCTGCAGATCGAGGCGCCCGGGCTGATGGGTCTGTTCGACGCCGAACACCTGCGACGCGTGCTGGTGAACCTGCTGGACAACGCGCTGCGCCATGCCGACGACGGCCCGGGCAGCATCCGCGTGCTGCTCAGGCGTGACGACGACGGGCTGGCGCTGGTGGTGCGTAGCGCCGGCGCGCCGGTGCCGCCGGAGGTGGAGCGGCACCTGTTCGAACCCTTCTTCTCGACACGCAGCCGCGGCTCCGGCCTGGGCCTCTATATTTGTCGCGAGCTGTGCGAGCGCCACGGCGGTCGCATCGACTTCCGCCGCGCCGCCGACGCCGCGGCCAACGAATTCAGCGTGCGCCTGCGCACGCCCTCCGCATGACCAACGCCCCCACTGCGCGCCTGCTGGTTGTCGACGACGAGCCCGACCTGCGCACGCTCTACGAGCTGACGCTGCTGCGTGAGGGCTACGAGATCGACAGCGCCGGCTCGGTGGCCGAGGCGCTGGCCCAGCTGCAGGCCGCCACCTACAGTGCCGTCATCACCGACATGCGGCTGCCCGACGGCTCGGGCCTGGCGGTGCTGCGCTGGCTGGAGCAGGCCGGGCGGCCGGAGAAGGCCATCGTCATCACGGCCTTCGGCTCGGCCGAGAACGCCGTCGAGGCGCTGAAGGCCGGCGCGTTCGACTACCTGACCAAGCCGGTGGACCTGCGCCAGTTCCGCCTCGTCGTCGGCTCGGCGCTGGGCCGCCAGCCGGCCGCCGCGAAGGCGCCCGAGCCCGCGGCGGAGTCCGTGGGCCCGGCGACGGCGCTGCGCCTGGTGGGCGAGTCGCCGGCCATCCGCGCGGTGCGCGCGCTCATCGACAAGGTGGGCCGCAGCATGGCGCCGGTGCTGGTGCAGGGCGAGTCCGGCACCGGCAAGGAGCTGGTGGCGCGCGCCATCCACGACCACGGCACGCGCGCGGACCAGCGCTTCATCGCCGTCAACTGCGGCGCCATTCCCGAGAACCTGCTGGAGGCCGAGTTCTTCGGCTACCGCAAGGGCGCGTTCACCGGCGCCAACGAGGACCGCGAGGGTTTCTTCCAGGCAGCCGACGGCGGCACGCTGTTCCTGGACGAGATCGGCGACCTGCCGCTGGCGATGCAGAGCAAGCTGTTGCGCGTCATCCAGGAGCGCTCGGTGCGGCCGGTCGGCGCCACGGCCGAGACGCCGATCAACGTGCGCATCCTGAGCGCCACGCACAAGGATCTTTCCGCCGAGGTGGCCGCCGGGCGGTTCCGGCAGGACCTGTTCTACCGGCTCAACGTCATCCAGATCCGCGTGCCGCCGCTGCGCGAGCGG
>JAYSCT010000155.1:0-9213 GCA_041914785.1 Roseateles sp. | reverse complement strand
CCAACGGCGGCCTGGGCCTGATCGGCGACCTCTACAAGACCGAGGTCTTCGCGCTGAGCCGCCACCTCAACGACGTGGCGGGGCGCGAGCTGATCCCGCAGGCCATCATCGAGAAAGAGCCGTCCGCCGAACTGGCGCCGGGCCAGCGCGACAGCGACAGCCTGCCGCCGTACCCCGTGCTGGACGACCTGCTCAAGCTGCTCGTCGAGGGCCACCGCCTGGCCGCTGGCGAACGCGAGCCCGCCGAGGCCCGCCTGGCCGCGCTGCGCGAGACGGCCGAGGGCCGGGCGCTCATCGAGCGCGTCGCCCGCCTGATCCAGCGCAGCGAATACAAGCGCCGCCAGGCGCCGCCGCTGATCCGCCTGCGCGCGCGGGCCTTCGGCCAGGGGCGGCAGATGCCGATCGCTGCGGTCTATCCGGGAGTTTTGTCATGACCTCAGCCGCCGTCCTCATCGGCCGTTTCCAGCCCGTCCACAACGGTCACGTCGCGCTGCTGCGCGAGGCGCTGGCCGAGGCGCCGCGCGTCATCGTGCTGCTGGGCTCGGCCCACCAGGCGCGCTCGCCGCGCCACCCGTTCAGCTGGACGGAACGCGCCGAGATGCTGCGCCTGGTGCTCACCGACGCCGAGCGCGAGCGCGTGGAGATCGTGCCGCTGCGCGACCTCTACGACGAGGCCCGCTGGGTGCAGGCCGTGCGGGACGCCGTGCAGCAGCGCGCGGGCAGCGGCGACGTCACGCTGGTGGGCCACTTCAAGGACGCCACCAGCGACTACCTGCGCCGCTTCTCGCCGTGGAAGCTGCTGAGCCTGCCGCGCCAGCACCGCGTGGATGCGACGCACCTGCGCGCTGCGTTGTTCGAGGCCGCACCGGACGACGTCGACGGCGTGCTCGCCAGTTGGGTGGACCAGGTGCCGCCGGGCACACGGGCCTTCGTGCAGGCCTGGGCGCGGCTGCCCTATCTCGCGCCGCTGCGGCGCGAGTGGGCCATGCTGAAGGCTTATCGGCAGGCCTGGGCGGCGGCGCCCTACGCGCCGGTGTTCGTGACCGTGGACCTGGTGCTGCAGTGCGCCGGCCATGTGCTGTTGATCCAGCGCGCCAAGGACCCCGGCCAGGGCCTGTGGGCGCTGCCCGGCGGCTTCGTCGAGCCGCGCGACACGCTGTACCAGTCGGCCGTGCGCGAGCTGGAGGAGGAGACCGGCCTGCGCCTGCTGCCCGACGCGCTGCAGCGGGCGCTGCGCGGCGTGGCCGTGTTCGACCACCCCGACCGCAGCCAGCGCGGCCGCACCATCACGCATGCCCACCACTTCGACCTCGGCGACCGTGAGCTGCCCGAGGTGCAGGGCGCCGACGACGCGGCGCTCGCGCGCTGGGTGCCGGTGGGCGAGCTGGCGGCGATGGAGTCGCAGTTCTACGACGACCACTTCCACATGCTGGACCGCTTCCTCGGCCTGCTCTGAGCGAGCGGCCGGCAGGCCTGGTCAGCCGTTGGCCAGCCGGGCCAGCATGGTGGCCTCGGCGGCGCGGCCCCAGGCCAGCGGGTACAGGCTGCGCGCCGTGGCCATCAGCTCCGGCTGCCCGCCCCAGCGTGCGATCTGCTCGCGCACCTCGGCCAGGTCCACGCTCATCAGCACGGCCGGCGCGTTGACGCGCGGGTTGTGGCGCTCCTCGGTGCGCGGCACCAGGCCCAGGCAGCGGCGGTAGAAGCCGACGTGTCGCGGGTTCACTTCGATGATGAGCCGGTCACAGCCGGCGCGCCGGTGCGCGTGTAGATAGCCCAGGTGGAAGATCTGCGCCAGCACCCGCTTGGCCTCGTGGGAGTGCTTGTCCACGGCCAGGCCACCGAACTCGCAGAGCTTGAGGCCTTCAGCGCGCCACTCGTTCAGCTCCGCGCCGAACAGCAGGTCGGCATGCAGACCGCCCGTCCCGTCGAAGCGCACGGACAGCGTGCCGACGACGCGGCCCTCGGTACGCGCGGTGCAGACAATGTCGCCGTTCTGGTCGCGGCAGCTGTAGCGCTCCGGGCCGATGCTGAGCCCGCGGTCGCCATAGCGGCGCTCGACCAGGCCCCGGGCCTCGCCGTCCAGCCCGCCGAAGCCGCTCTCGAGCTGCAGCGTCGCCTCACCGTGAGGTGGCAGCGCTGGGCTGTGGAAAGCTGGACGGGAGGGGACCATTGACGACTTCCTGCTGGCGCGAGGCCTGAACAGCACGAAGTCTAGAGATGCCAGACAGGCCGTGGTGACGATCTCACAGACCGATACACCGCCTGCGACTGGGCTATGACATTTCGCACACGCCGCGTGCCGTGCCGCCCGCGGCGGCGCGTGCCGCATCACGCGGCCTCGTCCTACGCGCTGCGCCGCCGGCCGGCCTTAACCTGTCCTTGCCTGCTTCTCCCTCCCTGGGCAGGCACCCGCCGGTCAAGCGCGGGTATTGCTGCCCCGGCCTCGTGCCGGGGTTCTTTTTTGCGCGTGCGCCGCTGGCGAGCCGGCACGATGGCCTGTCGTCCTACGTGGGCGACGTGGCGGTCGCGCTACATTGATGGCGGGCGCAAGCCCCCTGCTGTTCCTCCCTGAGCAGGCGTCTCGTCGTGACAGCGACAGACGGGTTCAACCCCGGTCCGATGGGCCGGGGTTTCTTTTTTTCAGCCTGGCGCCCACGAGCCCGGCGCCAGGCCGGTCCAGCGCTTGAAGGAGCGGCGGAAGTTGGCGCCGTCGAAGTAGCCCAGCGCCTGCGCCACCGTGTCGCGGCCTTGGCCGCGCGGGCCCAGCAGGTAGACGGCGACATGCGCGCGCAGCCTGTCCACCTCGGCCTGGTAGTGCGTGCCGTGGCGGGCCAACCGGCGCTTGAACGTGGCCGGGCTCTGGCCGTACCCGGCGGCCAGCGCGTCCAGGCTGAGCGGCTGGGCCGGGTCGTGCAGCAGGCGGTCGGCCACGTCGGCCAGCAGGCCGCGGCGCAGCGCCTGCGGGTCGGCCTGGCGGGCCAGCGCGGCGGCGGCCAGGCCAGGCGCGGCGGGCCAGGCCTGTTGCGCGTCGGCCAGCGGCAGGCGCATCGCGTCCACCTGGCAGCCGAAGTGCAGCGCCGTGCCCAGGTGCACGGCATGCTGGGCGCGATCGCGCGGCGCGGTGCGGTCGAAGCTGAAACGCCACGGCAGCCGCCGCCCGGCGCGCCACGCGCAAACGCTGGTCACGGCGCTCATGTGCAGGTCCACGACGAAGCCGCGCAGCCCCGGCGGCAGGCCGCAGGCGTCGGTCCAGACGAGGATGAGTTCCTGCTCGTCCACCAGCAGTCGCGGCGTCAATAGCGGCGTGAGCCGGCCGGCATGCCGGCACAGCCCCTGCAGCATCTCGACAAGGCTGCCGGCCTGCAGCAGCGCCTGGCTGGCCAGGCCGTAGTGGCCGGGCAGCAGCAGCTGGCCTAGCGCGAAGGCGCTGTCGGCGCCGGCATCGCGCAGCGGCGCCAGCAGCGCCAGCAGTTCGCGCGGCGAGATCAGCGGCTGCGCCGGCCAGGCCAGCGGCACGCCGCGGTGGTGCGCGAACTCGGCCAGCAGCGCGGCGTGGTCGGTGGCCGGCAGGCAGGCGGTGTCGAGCTCGTAGGGCGGCAGGCCGGCCGCCTCGGCGGGCCGCAGCATCGCGAGCTGGGCGGGCAGCGTCATAGCGCTTGCAGCAGGTCCAGCAGCAGCTGCTCGGGCGGCTGCGTGCCGGTGGTGGCGCGCAGCGCAGCCTGCACCGGCAGGCGTTGGCGCCGGCCGTCGGGGCCGTTGAAGCTCAGTGCGGCGAGCGCGGCCGTCAGCTCGCCGGCCAGGCGTTCGCCGTCGGCAGTGCTGCAGCCCGGCAGCAGCACGACGAAGCGGTCGCCGGCGTAGCGGCACAGCAGGTCGGCGGGGCGCAGGTTCAGCAGCAGCGTCAGGCTGGCGGCTTCCAGCGCGTGGTCGGCGCCGCGCAGCCCCTGTTCGCGGGCCAGCTCGCCGAAGCCGTCGAAGCCCAGCATCAGCACGCAGCCGGGCCGGTCCAGCGCGCGTTCGAGCTCGATCTGCTGGGCCATGTAGCCGGCATCGGCCAGTTGCGTGACGCGGTCCACGGCGCGGTGGTCGCGCAGGAAGCGCTCGCGCTGCGCGAGCTGCCGGCCCAGCACGCGTTGCTCCTGGCGCCAGTGGTGCAGGCCCACGGTCAGCAGCAGCATGCCCACGGGTGTCAGGCCTTCCAGCGCGTTGTCCCACAGCATGGCCTTGGGCAGGCGCCAGACCTCGTCCAGCGCGTCCACCCACTCGCCCACCAGCATGGCCGCCAGGCCCAGCACCAGCCAGGTCGTCACGCGGCCGGCGGGGCGGCTGCCGCGCACGTACACCAGCCACACGGCCACCATCAGCGCCATGCCGCCTTCGCTGACGACGTCGGTCCAGTGCCACTGCGCCACCGGCTTGAGCTCGCCCAGCGTCGCGAAGGCCAGCGTGAGGCCGACCAGCAGCAGCACCAGCAGCGGGTAGAACAGTTCGCGGGCCAGCAGCCGCAGGGGCTGGCCGGTGAGCGGGGCGGGCAGGGCGAGGCGGGTCATGCGGCCATCGTATGAACGGCGTGTGACAGCGTTGGGACGCGGCGGCGGGGGAGTCGGATCGGCTCACCGCCGGGGCCGCCGCTGCGCCAACCGGCTTTTGTGACGGTGGTTTCAAACGCGCGCCATGGCGGCTCGCGAGCATCGCGGCCATTCCCCATCAGGCCTCCGCCATGCATCACATACACCTTCCCCGCCCCAGCCTGCTGGCCCTGTCGCTGGGCCTGGCCTTCTCGGCCCAGGCGCAAACGCAGACGACAGCGCCGCAGCAGCTGGACACCATCGTCGTCACCGGCCAGCGCGCCAGCCTGCAGTCCGCGCTGGACAAGCAGCGCGCCGCACAGGGCGTGCTCAGCGTCGTGCATGCCGACGGCATCGGCCAGCTGCCTGACGACAACGCCGCCGAGGCGCTGGCCCGCCTGCCGGGCGTGACCGTGGAGCGCGACCAGGGCGAGGGCCGCTTCGTGCGCGTGCGCGGCCTGGGGTCGGACTACAACACCATCAGCATCAACGGCGCCACCGTGCCCGCCTCCGAGGCCGGCCGCCGCGCGCCGGGGCTGGACGTGGTGCCGGCCGGGTTGATCCGCTCGCTCGAAGTGAACAAGACGCTGACGCCCGACGTGGACGCCAGCAGCCTGGGCGGCAGCGTGCGCGTCAACACGCTGACGGCCTTCGACGTGAAGGGCCGGCTGCTCAGCGCGGAGCTGGGCGCCAACCACGACACCAACCTGGGCCGCACCCGCCCGCGCGCCGGCCTGACGTTTGCCGACCGCTTTGCCGACGGCACGCTGGGCCTGGCCGTGGCGCTGTCCAGCGATCAGCGCCGCTTCGCCAGCGACAACGTCGAGACCGGCGGCGCGTGGGACGCGGGCAAGCTCGAATCGTTCGAGCTGCGCCGCTACACCATCCTGCGCTCGCGCGTCGGCGCCGCGGCCAGCCTGGACTGGCGGCCCGCGACCGGCCGGCAGCTCTACCTGCGCGGCTTCAGCAGCCGCTTCACGGACGAGGAGACGCGCCAGTCGATGAAGGTCGCGTTCTCGGCGCCGCAGGCGGCCGGCAGCACGGGCGGCGGCACGGTGTCGCGCGGGCTGAAGGACCGCCGCGAGGTGGCCCGCACCCACTCGCTGGCGCTGGGCGGCGAGCTGGATGTGGCCGGCTGGCAGGCCAGCGCCGAGACCGGCGTGGGCCGTGCCGGGGAGAGCACGCCCAACGCGCTGGCCTCCGCGGCCTTCGACGCCAAGTTCACGGGCCTGGGCTTCACCGATGGCGAGCGCCCCGTGCTGCAAGGCCCGGCCACGCTGCAGGACGCCGCGCTCTACAAGCTCAACAACTTCAAGATCGGCGACAGCGAGGCGCGCGACCGCGTCGAGCACCTGAAGCTGGATGTGAAGCGCGGCGTCGAGCTGGGCGGCGGTGACGAGCTGGAATTCAAGCTGGGCGCCAAGGCCACGCGCCGCCACAAGGACAACCAGCAGGAAACCTGGAAGCTCAAGGGCAAGACCATCGGCACGCCGACGTTCTCGGCCATCTCCGGCAATGACGTCGTGGACTACCCGTGGAGCGCCATCGGCCCGGCCGGCGACGCCGGCAAGGCGCGCGCGCTGTGGCAGGGCGTGGACCTCGCCGGCTCGCGCGACGCGGCCGACTCGGTCGCCGGCGACTTCGACATGAAGGAAGACGTCGACGCCGCCTACGCCCAGGCCACCTGGGAGCGCGGCGGTCTGCAGCTGCTGGGCGGCGTGCGCGTGGAGCGCATCGGCTTCCACGCCCGCGGCATGGCGCTGAAGGACGGCGCACCGTCGCCCGTGGCCGTGGACACGCGCAGCACGCACTGGCTGCCGGCGCTGCTGCTGCGCCAGGACCTGGGCGGCCAGCTGCTGGCGCGCGCCGCGTTCACGAACTCGCTGGTGCGGCCCAGCTTCGAGCAGCTGTCGCCCGGCATGGTGGTGGACGGCGACGAGGCCGAGCTGGGCAACCCGCGCCTGAAGCCGCTGCGCTCGCGCAACCTGGATGTCGGCATCGAGCAGGGCCTGGGCCGCGACGGCACGCTGTCGGCCTATGTCTTCGCCAAGCGCATCCGCGACTTCGCCTTCCAGACCGACCTGGCCGGCAGCGCCGGCTGGGAGAGCTTCGGCCAGGTCAACACCTTTGCCAACGGCAGCAGCGCCAAGCTTCATGGCGTGGAGCTGGCCTACGCGCAGGCGCTGCGCAGCCTGCCGGCGCCCCTCAACGGCCTCATCGTCGGCGCCAACGCCACCTTCGTCAGCTCGAAGGCGCGCATCGGCGGCTACGACGGCGGCGTGTGGAAGAGCCGCGAGATCAGCCTGCCCAGCCAGTCGGACCGCAGCATCAACCTCAGCCTGGGCTGGGAGGGCCACGGCGTGAACACGCGGCTGGCGCTGAACCAGCAGTCGTCCTACCTGATCGAGGTGGGCAGCGTGTTCGACCCCGCCCGCGACCTGCGTGTGGACGGCCAGAGGCGGCTGGACTTCTCATTCAAATACACCGTCAGCCAGCAGCTGGAGATCGCCGTCGACGCCGCCAACCTGACCAACCAGGCCTACTACGTCTACCAGGCCACGCCGGCGCAGAACGCGCAGTACGAGCGGTATGGCCGCAGCGTCAAGCTGGGCCTGAAGTGGAGCCTGAACTGATGCGCGGCCTGTTGCTGACCCTGGCCCTCGCGGCCGCCGCCGCCGGCGCGCATGCCGAGCGCTTTGCGCTGGCCAAGACCGCGCTGGAGCTGCACGACGACGCCGGCCGCACGCTGGCGCGGCATGCCATCCGCGCCAAGCACATGGACCAGCGCGCGGACGATGGCGTGTTTGCCGTGCTGCAGGACGCCGACAGCGGCCAGATCCAGCTGTGGCGTGCCGACGCCGGCAGGCTCGCGCGCACCGCCGCCTGGCCCGCGCCGGCGGTGGACGTCGCGCAGCTGTGCCTTTACCGCGACCCGCAAGGGCTGCTGCAGCTGTTCCTGCTCGGCAAGGAAGGGCTGTCGGAGCAATGGCTGATCCACGCCGACAAGGCCGTGCCGGTGCAGCGCCTGGCCACGCCGCTGGACCCCAGCGCCTGCCGCGTGCGCGATGCCGAGGGCTTGCTGTACGTGGCCGAGCCGGACGTGGGGCTGTGGGCGCTGTCCGCCAACGCCGAGCGCGTGGGCCGCCGCCTGCTGCTGGCCGATGCCGCCTCGGGCGGCAAGGCACTGACCGCGCGGCTGGACGCCTGGTTGGCGGAGCACCCGGCGGCTGCGCCGACCGCACGGCCCGCCGTCGTGTTGCCCACCGGCCAGACGCAGCCGGTGCGTGAGGCCGGCGATGCGGCCGACGACCCGGCCATCTGGGTGCACCCGGGGCAGGGCGCGCGCAGCCTCATCCTGGCCACCGACAAGAAGCGTGGCCTGGCCGTCTACGGGCTGGATGGCCGCGAGCGCCAGTTCCTGCCCGTGGGCCGCATCAACAACGTGGACCTGCGCCAAGGCCTGATCTACGGCGGGCGCAAGCTGGACCTGGCCGTCGCCACGCAGCGCGACGAGGCGGGCCTGGTGCTGTTCGCCGTCTCGCCGGCCGGCAAGGTCAGCGAGCTGGCGCGGCTGAAGACGACGCTGGACGACATCTACGGCGTCTGCGTGAGCCGCAACGCGGACGGCGGGCTGGACGTCTTTCCCAACGACAAGGACGGCCGCGTGCAGCAGCTGCGCCTGCGCCAGGCCGGCAAGGCCTGGCGCGCCGACGCGGTGGACGAGTTCCGCCTCGCCAGCCAGCCCGAGGGCTGCGTCGTCGACGAGGCGAACCGCGCGCTGTTCGTCGGCGAGGAGAAGCGCGGCATCTGGCGCCGCGACCTGGCCACGCCGGGCAGCGCGCCGCAGCTGGTCATCGAGGCCGGCCCGGGTCTGACGCCCGACGTCGAAGGCCTGGCCATCCACCCGGGCCGCGGCTGGCTGGTGGTGTCGTCGCAGGGCAGTGATTCCTACGCCGTCTACGACATCAAGCCGCCGTTCGCGCAGCGCGGCACGTTTGCGATCGGCACCAACGCGGCGCTGGGCATCGACGGCGTGTCGGAGACCGACGGGCTGGACCTGACGCCGGCCAACCTCGGCGGGCCTTACGCGCAGGGCGTGCTCGTGGTGCAGGACGGCCACAAGCGCCTGCCGCACGGGCCGCAGAACTTCAAGCTGGTGCCGTGGAGCGCCGTGGAAAAGGTGGTGCCGGCCCGTTGACCGGTGGCACGGCCCGGCACCGCGGGTGAGGAACCCGCCCGGCCGGGCCGCCGCCGCGGTGCGGGCTTCTAAGATGCGTGCCATGACCCGCCTGCCGTCGTTGAAAGTCCTGTCCCTGCTGACCTGTGTTGCCCTGGCCGCCTGCGCGTCGCCCCAGTGGACGAATCCCAAGACGCCGGGCGCCGACCTGCAGGCCGACCTGGCGGCGTGCGAGAAGGACGTGATGCGCACCGCGCGGCTGGAGCAGCGCATGACGCTGCCCGGCGGCTGCGCCGGCGCGCACTGCGCGGCCCAGGAGGAGCAGCAGCGCCTGCAGGCCACGGCCGGCGCCGTGGCGGTGCAGAAGCGCTGCATGGCGCAGCGCGGCTGGCGCCAGGACTAGGGCCTGTTAGCACGACGGGAGCAGGCCGCGTTGAGGCCAAAAAGCCCGCGAGCAAGGCGCAAACC
>JAYSCT010000154.1:0-9283 GCA_041914785.1 Roseateles sp. | reverse complement strand
CGAGCGCAGCGAGGGCGGTGCGGTCGGGGGGAGCTCTTTGCCTACTTTCTGGCGGCCCAGAAAGTAGGTCGCCCGCCGGGGCGAAATCCCGGCACGTCACCGGCCTGAAACGCAGTGCCTCAACGCCAGTCGGACTTCCTCCTCGACCGCTATGCGGGAATTTTCAACACTCCCACAGCCCCGCTCCACCGGCGACGCCCGCGCGCCAAGCACCCCCGGGCAGCGCCTTTACGATGCGCGCCCATGCACCCCCTCGTTCGTCGTCTTGCCGGCCTGCTGGCGGCCTTGGCCGTGGGCGTGGCCCGGGCCGATGCCGGCGCCGGGGCGCTGGAGGTGCAGTTCCGCAGCGTGGCTGTGCCGCAGAACTCAGTGCCCGCCATCGCGCAGGACCGCGCCGGGCTGATGTGGATCGCCACCGCCAAGGGCCTGACCCGCTATGACGGCTACCGGTTGCGCCCCATCGAGCTGCCCGCCGATGGCGACGGCAGCACGCGGCGTGGCCTGGGCTGGGTGCGCGCGATGGCGCCGGCGGCCGACGGCCGCATGTGGATAGGCACTGAATTCCTCGGCCTGGTGGCCTACGACCCCGCGCAGGACCGCGTGGAGCGCCACGCGCCGGGCGCGCCGCAGGCGCCCATCCGCGCCGTGGCGGAGGGCCGCGACGGTGCCGTCTGGGTGGGCACCGTGGGCCAGGGCCTGTATCGCTACGACCCGCGCAGCCGGCGCGTCGAGCCGCAGACCTTGCCGTGGCGAGACGAGGCCGAGACCCGCGTGCTGGCACTGTGCGCGGGGCGTGACGGCACCGTGTGGGCCGGCCATTGGCGCGGCCTTGCCCGCCGCGGCGCTGACGGCCGCTGGCACAACCAGCCGCTGCCGGGCCTGGACGACGGCAACCCGGTGCAGGCGCTGCTGGAAGGCCGCGACGGGCGCCTGTGGCTGGGCACGCAGGACGGCCACCTGGGCGTCGTCGAGCCCGGCGGCGTGCGCTGGGTGCAGGCGCTGGGCCTGCCCGTGCAGGCGCTGGCGGAAGGCGCCGACGGCCGGCTGTGGGTGGGCAGCAAGAACGGCGTGTACTGGGTGGACCCCGCCAGCGGCGCCATCCAGGCGCGGCTGCGCCAGGACCCGCGCCGCGCGATGGGCCTGGGCGGCAACGACATCAGCGGCCTGTTGCGCGACGCCAGTGGTGCGATGTGGGTCAGCGGCTACGGGCTGGGCGTGCAGCGCCATCTCAGCCACCCGGCACTGGCGGTGCGCGGGCCCGATGCCGACCCCGCCGGCCCGCTGGCCGAGGCCGACGTGCGCGCCGTGCTGGCGCTGAAGAATGGCGAGGTGCTGGGCGCCACGCAGCTGGGCCAGGTGGTGCGTCTGGACGGCCGCGTGGGCGGCGACCTCGCCACGCTGGGCACCTGGCCGCGCGAGCGGCATACGGTGGTCGAGATCATGGCCGAGGCCGGCGACGCCAGCCGGTGGATGGCGGCGGCCGGCCGGCTGGAGCACCGCGCCGCCGACGGCCGGCTGCTGCGCGACTGGCCGCTGGACGGGGGCCGCGCCCAGCAGCTTCTGCTGCGCCGCGACGGCAGCGTCTGGCTGGGCATGCAGGAAGGCCTGTACCGGCTCGCCGGCGTCGGCGCCGAGACGTTGGCGCGCGTGCACCCGCTGGGCGACGCGCGGCTGCATGGCGGCGTCTACGTGCTGCGCGAGGCACCGGACGGCCGGCTGTGGGTGGGCGGGCAGGGCGGCCTGCTGCGCGAACGCGAGGCCGGTGACGGCGCATTGCAGCCGGTGCCTCAGGCGCCCGGCGAGACACTAGGCAGCCCGGCCGTCATGGCGCTGCTGTGGACGCGCGACGGCCGGCTGTGGGTGGACACCACCGCCGCCGGCCTGCACCGCCTGCGCGGCTGGGACGCCCAGGGCCGCGCGCGCTTCGAGCGCATCAGCGAGCGGCTGGGCGTGGAGGGCGTGTTCGGCGGCCACCTGCACGAAGACGCGCAGGGCCGCATCTGGAGCCAGCAGTACGTCTACGACCCCGCCACCGACCGGCTCGACGGCTTCGGCGGCGCCGAGGGTGCCAACTTCGGCAGCTTCTGGTTCTTCGCCAGCGCCGAGCTGCCCGGTGGCGGCCTGCTGTTCGGCGGCAGCCGCGGCCTGCTGCGCGTGCAGCCCCAGGCCTGGCAGCCCGAGCGGCTGAGCCCGCCGCTGGTCGTCAGCGGGTTGCGCGTGAACGGCCAGCCGTGGGTGCCGCCCGCCGGCGAGCTGGTGCTGCCGCCGGGCAAGCGCACGCTGTCCGTCGAGTTCGCCGCGCTGGACTACGCCGACCCCGCACGCCTGCGCTACGAGTACCGGCTGCAGGGCCTGGACGACGACTGGACGCGCGTCGACGCCGCCGGCCGCAACCCCAGCTTCGGGCCGCTGCGGCCGGGCCGCTACACGCTGCAGGTGCGCGCGACCGCGCACCACGCGCTGTGGGGTGGCGAGATGCTGCAGCTGCCCGTCGAGCTGCAGCCCGCCTGGTGGGAGACCGGCACGGCCCGCGCCGCCGGCGTGCTGGCCGTGCTGATGGGCATCTGGGCCTGGGTGCGCTGGCGCACGCGCCAGCTGCGCCACAAGGAGGCCGTGCTGAAGGCGCTGGTGGACGAGCGCACCGCCGAGCTGCGCGAGCTCAGCCTCACCGACGCGCTGACCGGCCTGCGCAACCGCCGTTACCTGGAGCTGCGCCGCGACGACGACCTGGCGCTGTGCCTGCGCCGCTTCGAGACGCCTGACGACGCCGGCCCCGGCCCGGACGCCGACCTGCTGCTGATGCTGCTGGACCTGGACCACTTCAAGCGCATCAACGACACGCACGGCCACGCGGCCGGCGACGCGGTGCTGGTGCAGCTGGCGCAGCGGCTGCGTGGCATGTTCCGCGAGACCGACTCGCTGGTGCGCTGGGGCGGCGAGGAGGTGCTGGTGCTGGCCCGCGAGACCGAGCGCCGCGACGCCGCCGAGCTGGCCGCGCGCGTGTGCGCCGCCGTGCGCGAGCGGCCGTTCGACATCGGCCCCGGCGAGACCGTGCATGTCAGCGTGTCCATCGGCTTCTGCGCCTTCCCGCTGGACCCGCGCCACCCGCGGCTGTGGGACTGGCGCGCCTGCCTGGGCCTGGCGGACTCGGCGCTGTACGCCGCCAAGGCGCAGGGCCGCGACGGCTACGTGGGCGCCGTCCGCGCCAATGGCCTGAGCCCACGCGACGCGCCTGACGGCCTGGCCGCGTGGCGGGCCGAGACGCGGCTGGAGGTGGCCTGCAGCGCGGACGCCGGCGTCACGCCAGCCTGAACAGCGAGCGCAGCGCCGACGGCAGTTCGGCGCGCCACGCGGCCTCGTTGTGCCCGGCCTGCTCGGCGATGTGCAGGCTGAGCTGCGCGGGCGGCAGCTGGCGGGCCAGCACCTGGTGCATGCGCCGCGCGTCCCGGGCCATGTCGCCTTCGCGGCCGCCGCAGTAGACGTGCACCTGGGTGCCCGCCGGCAGCGCGGCCTGGGCGGTGGCGTCGAACAGCTGCGGGGCCGCCCAGTACGACGGGCTGAACAGCCCGTAGCGGCCGAACACGTCGCCGTGCCACAGCAGGGCCGCGTGGCTGATCAGCCCGCCCAGCGAGCTGCCGATCAGCGCCGTGTGCTCGCGCTCGGGCCGGGTGCGCCAGCCGGCGTCGATGAAGGGCTTGACGGTGCGGGCGATGAAGTCGAGGTAGGCGCGGCCCTCGGCCTGGCCCAGCGCCGGGTGGTCGTAGGGCGCCATCTCGGTGTTGCGCTTGTCGCCGCCGTTGTCGATGCCCACGACGATCGCCTCGAAGCCGTGGGCCTGCGCCAGCTGCTGCAGCGTCTCGTCCACGCCCCACTCGCCGGCATAGCTGGTGGCCGCGTCGAACAGGTTCTGGCCGTCGTGCATGTAGATGACGGGGTGGTGCCGGTCGGGCTCGCGGTCGTAGCTGGGTGGCAGGCACAGCCGCAGCGTGCGCTGGCGGTTCAGCCCGGGCATGGCCAGCGGCGGCGCCAGTACCTGCACGCTCGGCAGCGCGGTGGACGGCGCCGCCCGGGCCGGCAGCCAGGGCATCAGGGGCAGGGTCAGCAGCAGGCGGCGATGCATGGCGGCTCCGGGGCATTCGAGGACAGGCGGCACGCTACCCGAGCCGCCCGCGCCCTGCCGCTCGTCACGCCCGCAGACCGGCCCCATTTCTAGAATGCGGCCATGGCTGCCCGCACCCTGCTCGAATTGCTCGCCCCCGCCCGCGATGCCGACATCGGCATCGAGGCCGTCAACCATGGCGCCGATGCTGTCTACATCGGCGGCCCCGGCTTCGGCGCGCGCGACAAGGCGCCCAACAGCATCGAGGACATCGCGCGGCTGGCCAGGCATGCGCACCGCTTCAACGCGCGCATCTTCGTGACGATGAACACCATCCTGCGCGACGACGAGCTGGAAGGCGCGCGGCAGCAGGCCTGGCAGCTGTTTGATGCGGGCGTGGACGCGCTCATCGTGCAGGACATGGGCCTGCTGGAGCTGGACCTGCCGCCCATCCAGCTGCACGCCAGCACGCAGACCGACATCCGCACGCCGGAGAAGGCGCGCTTCCTGCAGGACGCGGGCTTCTCGCAGATGGTGCTGGCGCGCGAGCTCACGCTGCCGCAGATCCTCGGCATCGCCGCGCAGGTGGAGCGCGCCACGCTGGAGTTCTTCGTGCACGGCGCGCTGTGCGTGGCCTACAGCGGCCAGTGCTTCATCAGTCACGCGCACACCGGCCGCAGCGCCAACCGCGGCAGCTGCAGCCAGGAGTGCCGCCTGCCCTACACGGTGACCGACGCGGCCGGCCGCGTCGTCGCGCACGACAAGCATGTGCTGAGCCTGAAGGACAACGACCAGAGTGCCAACCTGGAAGCGCTCATCGATGCCGGCATCCGCAGCTTCAAGATCGAGGGCCGCTACAAGGACATGGCCACCGTCAAGAACGTGACGGCCCACTACCGCACGCTGCTGGACGCGATCCTCGACCGCCGCCCCGAGCTGGGCCGCACCGGCCACGGCCGCTGCACGTTCACCTTCACGCCCGAGCCCGAGCAGGCCTTCAACCGCGGCGGCACCGACTACTTCGTCAACGGCCGCCAGATCGACATCGGCGCGTTCGACAGCCCCAAGCATGCCGGCATGCCGCTGGGAGAAGTGAAGCGCGTCGGGCCCGAGGACTTCGACATCGACACGGGCGACGCCACGCGCGTCGTCAACAACGGCGACGCGCTGACCTGGTGGGACCGCCAGGGCGAGCTGCAGGGCGTGCCGGTCAACGTGGCGACGCCGCTGGAATCGCCGACGGGCCGCTCCCGAGGCGATTCAACCCCCTCGGGGGGCGGCGGCAGCCAAGGGCTGCCGACTGGGGGCAAACAGCTTGGTACGGCGTGGCGCATCACGCCCAACCTCGGCAAGGACCAGACCTTTGCCGACCTGAAGGACTTGTTCCCCGGTACGGCCATCAGCCGCAACCGCGACATGGCCTGGGAGCGGCTGCTGGCCAAGCCCAGCGCCGAGCGCCGCATCGCGGTGGACGTGACGCTGGCGCAGGTGAACGACGGCTTCGAGCTGACGCTGAAGGACGAGACCGGCGTCAAGGCATCGGTGCGGCTGCCAGGCGCGCACGAGGCCGCCCGCGACGGCAAGCAGGCGGATGCGCAGATGAAGGACGCGCTGGCCAAGCTGGGCGACACGATCTTCGAGGCCCGCCGCGTGCGGCTGGCGATGCGCGGCGAGCCGCTGTTCCTGCCCGCCAGCAAGCTCAACGCGCTGCGCCGCGATGCCGTGGCCGCGCTGGAGGCGGCCCGCGACGCGGCCTTCGAGCGGCTGCCCCGGCACGCCCCGGTGGACCCGCCCGCGCCCTACCCCGACGACACGCTGACCTACCTCGCCAACGTCTACAACACCCGCGCCGCCGCGTTCTATGCGCGGCACGGCGTCAAGGTCATCGGCGCCGCCTACGAAAGCCACGAGGAGCTGGGCGAAGTGCCGCTGATGATCACCAAGCACTGCGTGCGCTGGAGCCTGAGCCTGTGCCCCAAGCAAGCCAAAGGCGTCACCGGCGTGCAGGGCACCGTGCGCGCCGAACCGCTGACGCTCAGGCATGGCGACGACACGCTGACGCTGCGCTTCGACTGCAAGCCCTGCGAGATGCACGTGGTGGGCGCGATGCGCAGGAACGTGCTGAAGCAGCTGAAGTCGGAGCCGATGACGTTCTACAAGACGCGGCCGGCGGCGTGACCCCGTAGAGTTCCCGGGGCTGACCGGGCCACTTCGGCCGACCGGCGCGGCCCGCGCGGTGACAAACTCGCTCCCCATTCGAGAAAGAGGGAGACGAGCGTGTCGCCAACCCCGAACGGGCTATTCCAGCTGACCCGGCGCCGCATCCTCGGCAGCGGTGCCGCCGCCGTGACGCTGCTGGTGCACGACCTGGCGCTGGCCTTCAAGCCGCCCACGCCGCGCCTGCCCGGCGCACGGCCGCAGCCTGATGGCGTGCCGACGCAGCCCCACATCGGCGGCCATGCACCGCCCGGCGCGCCGGACTGGTCCGGCGGCCCCGGCAAGGCGCGTTTTCGCATCGACGGCCTGGCCAAGGTGACGGGGCAGAAGATCTATGCGCGCGACTTCCGTGCCGCCGACATGCCCGGCTGGCCGGCCACCGAGCGCATGGCGATGATCCTGCGCGCGACCGACCCGGGCCGCGTCTTCACGGGGCTGGACCTGTCGGCCCTGGCCGGCGTGGACGCACAGCCGCTGACCGTCATCACGCAGACGCCGCTGGGCAACTACACCGGCCCGCAGCGTGACCTGGCCTCGCTCAACCTGACGCTGCCCTTCTCCAGCCAGGGGGCCGACGGCGTCAGCCAGCTGCTGGTGCCGGTGGGCAGCGCGCCGCAGTTCTTCGGCCAGCCGGTGGCCATCCTGATGTTTGCGGATGCCCACGCGTACCGCCGCGCCAGGCGGGCGCTGCAGTTCCAGCCCGGCGTGGTGCAGATGGGCGGCCTGCCGCCGCCGCCCAAGCAGCCCTGGGCGCTGGCCTACAGCCCGGTCAACTACCTGACGCGTTATGACGGCGACGGCGTCAAGCCGTTCTCGCAGGTGCAGGTGGGCTTTGAATCCAACCCCTACCAGCCCGATTCGTCCAGCCAGCCCTACAACAGCACGGCTCGCGCGCTGCGCCAGCGCATCGACGCGACGCTGCAGACGCAGAGCGCCGGCCTGATGCAGCTGGGCGGCACCTACAGCACGCAGGTGCTGGACCCGATGTTCATGGAACCCGAGGCCGGCCTGGCCTGGCTGGACCGCTCGGGCAGCGGCACGCTGAACCTGGTGCTGGGCACGCAGGCGACCAACGGCGACGCGGGCGACAGCCTGGCGCTGTTCGGCACCAATTGCCCCATCCAGGTCAAGACCATCGTGCTGAACTCCTGCTACCCCGGCGGCGGCTTCGGCGGGCGGGATGTGTCCACCTTCCCGCCGCTGCTGGCCGTGACGGCCGCGCTGGCCGACGGGCCCGTGCGCATCGCGCAGGACCGCTACGAGCAGTTCCAGGGCGGGTTGAAGCAACTGGCCAGCCGCATCACGCAGCGCATTGCGGTGGACGCCAAGACCGGGCAGTTCCTCGCCTTCGGCAGCGAGCAGGTGCTGCCCTCCGGCGGGCAGAACAACTACAGCCAGTTCGTCGCGATGCTGGCCGCCTACTGCGGCCTCAGCGGCTACAACATCGGCCAGGCCTACGTGGATGCCATCGCGCAGCCCAGCAGCGGCGTCGTGGCCGGCTCCATGCGCGGATTTGGCGGGCCGCAGGCCAGCTGGGCCGTCGAGACGCTGGTGGACGAGGTGGCCGTGGCGCTCAAGCGCGACGCCATCGCGCTGCGTGAGGCCAATGCCTTGCGCGAGGGCGACCGCACGATCACCGGTGCGCCGCTGGCGCAGCCCATGCGGCTGCGCGAGATCTGCCGGCTGGCCCGCGGCCATGTGCTGTGGCGGGACCGCGAGGCGGTGAAGGCGCGCAAGGCGCGCGAGGGCGTGCGCTATGGCGTGGGCTTTGCGCTGGCCAACCAGGCCTATGGCACCGGCAAGGACGGCGTCATGGCCGAGGTGGCGATGGACGCCGCCGGGCGGCTGACCGTGCGCACCAACTGCGTGGACATGGGCAACGGCTCGGCAACGACGCTGGCCATCTCCACCGCCGGCTGGCTGGGCCGCAACGCGCAGGACGTGGTCATGGGCGACGTCGGCTCGTTCAACGCGCTGGACCTGCACAGCGACGCCAAGGGCAGCTGGGCCGACCCGCGCTGGACGGCCGGCTTCGCGATGTCCAGCAGTGCCTGCCTGACGGCCTTCCACCAGGTCCACGTGACCGAGCAGGCCAGCCGCGTGCTGTTCGAGGCCGGCCTGCTGCCGGCGGCCGCGGCGCTGTGGGGTGTGCCGCTGGCGCAGGTGCAGGGCAAGACGCGCTGGGATGCCGGCCGGCTGGTGGCGCCGGGGCTGTCGCCGCTGCCGCTGGCGATGCTGGCGGCCAAGGTGCATCAGGCCGGGCTGACGACGGCGGCGATGGTGCACGGGCTGTACGAGGCGGCCTGGGTGTCGGCCACCTATGCGGTGCCGGCCGGGCCGGCGCTGACGTTGCCCATCGACGGGCTGTCGCTGCGCGCGGGCGGCGCGTCGACGTGGGCGCCGGTGCTGCGCCAGAACGTCGTGCCGCCCAAACCCGAGGCCGGCCTGTACGGCCGCAGCCTGTACGCGCCATCGGGCGCCCTGGTGGCGGTGGAGATCGGGCCGCAGGACTTCGCGCCGCGCGTCGTCGCCGTCGAGCTGTGGGTGGACGCGGGCAAGGTGCTGCAGCCGGACCTGCTGCTGGGCCAGGCCCAGGGCGGGGTTGCGATGGGCATCGGCTACGCGCTGCTGGAGAACCTGCCGCTGGAGGCGGGCGGCGCCGGCGACGGGCGCTGGAACCTGGACCGATACCACGTGGCGCTGAGCGGCGACGTGCCGCTGGCGCGGCTGAACATCACGACGCTGCCTTCGGACGAGCCGACGGCGAAGGGCATTGCCGAAGCGGTGCTGTGCCCGATCGCGCCGGCCATCGGCAATGCGGTGGCGCATGCGACGGGGCGTCGCTTTCGGTCGTTGCCGATCACGGCGGAGGTGGTGAGGGGGGCTTTGTCGTGAGTTTGGCTTGGCGCCACGGCCCATGCCGGGACGTCGCCCCGGCGGGCGACCTTCTTTTTGAGCGACCAAAAA
>JAYSCT010000153.1:0-9313 GCA_041914785.1 Roseateles sp. | reverse complement strand
TGCCGATAGCTACGTGGACCGGACGCGGCAGCAGCAGGCGAGGGAGGCGGTGGCGGGTGGGGGTGTGGCGGGGCCGGTGAAACTCTGACCGGCCAGCTAGCCTAGATCCGACTTGGTTGAGGAATTGCACTCAATTGCCGTTGAACACGTTTACATCAAAGAGGACTCTGAATGTCGACAGCCGAGCGTCCACTACACCAAAAAATTTACACCTTCAACAAGCAACTGATAGCGTGTTGGATTTCGACCTGCATTTTCTTTGCTGGCTGCACGACAACGAAAATATCGAGCCATACATTCGAAAAAGTCGAGCGACCCTATAGCGAATTGATTGTTGCCTTTACCTCCGGCGGAAATTTTCTTAAAAAGAAAGCTGTAGAGGATGAATTCTTTATCGCCATGCAAGCGGAAGGAATTAAAGCCATTCCGAGCTATAGAATAATTTTGCCTGGAGCAAGCAGAGAGGCGACTACTGACGCAATACTGAGTTCCGGAGTTGATGCAATCCTGCTCATCGAAAACGGTGGCGAAAGCAAAAGTCAGTACGCACTCAATGGAACACAACTGGCCAACGGCATGGATAGTCGCGGGAATGCCTATACGTATCAAACACCTGCCACTGAAAACTACTCTTCAACATCCCGAGATTTCCGTGTATCGTTGATTGATATTCGAAAGAATAAAATCGTCTGGATTGCCGGCTCCAGCACGAACACACTTACGCCCGCTGAACTAGCAATGTTTAGCGATTTTCACAATTCCGCCATTCGAGACTTCATAAGCACGCTGCTGAATGAAATGAAAACAAGCGGGATAATTCGCAAAAAAATTAAAGCGCCCGATCAACCCTCGTCGTCAGCACGGTAGGTTAATAGGGTGACAACCCCAACGCCGACCGGCCGAGTCGTGCTGCACGCCGAGACGCGGCTGCACGCAATTGCTCCGTGTCCCCCGGCCCGCTACGCGGACCTCCTCCTTTACCTGCGCAATTGCGCGCAGCCACGTCCCGACCCATCCACCAGCGGCTTTCTTCGACGAAACAAATGCAGCGCAAGCAGGAGGCCGGGCAGGCCTGATGCGCAGGTAAAGGGGGAGGCCCGCGCAGCGGGCCGGAGGACACGGAGCATCAGGCCTGCCCGGCCTCCTGCGCCCATCCAAAAACGCGCTAGCAGCGCCCCCAACAAATCCATCACCTCAGCTCGGCAGGTTGGGTTTGCAACCCCAGCATTCAGCGGACCAGTCAACGTTGAACCTGTCGGGCGCGACCACCGACGTAGACTTCACGAGCACAAGGAGCTGCTGCCATGCAAGATCAAGTCGCCGAGCTGGTTCAGAAGGGGCGCCTGCTGCCGCCGGAGGAGCGTGAGCGTCTTGTCGATGGCCTGCTGGAGTCGCTGAACGAAGCAGCGTCCGCTGCGATCGATCCCGCCTGGGAAGCCGAGATCGAGAAGCGTCTGGCCGAGTACGACAGAGGTGACGTTCACGCCATCGACGCCGAAGCCGTGTTCGCCAAGGCGCGCAAGCTCGTCAACGGATGAAGGTCCGGTTCCTGCCTGCCGCAGAGATCGAATTCCTCCGGGAGCTCACGTACTACTCGAAGGCCAGGCCGGGATCGGCGGCCAAGTTCGAAGCAGCGGTCGAGTCCGCTACCAAGATGGCTGCGCATCATCCTCAGGGCGGAGCGCCTTCGTACAGGGGAACCCGGACTTTTCGAGTCAAGGGTTTCCCATTCAGTCTCGTCTACCGGGCTGGCGCCGCGGAGGTGCTCGTCGTGGCCGTCGCGCCGCACAGCAAGAAGCCCGGTTACTGGGCGTCGCGCGTCGGAGCCTGACGCCTGGTTCAACGACGTTGGGGTTCGCAAGCTCACCCCAAGCTACCGATGCCCCTGCGGCCCCCGCGCATACCGCCTGGCCAGCGACGCACACACCATCAGCTGCAACTGGTGAAAGATCATCAGCGGCAGCACCAGCAGGCCCACGGCCTGGCCGGCGAACAGGATCTGCGCCATCGGCACGCCGCTGGCCAGCGTCTTCTTCGAGCCGCAGAAGACGATGGCGATCTCATCCTCGCGGGAGAAGCCCAGGGCCCGGCTCAGCCACGTCAGCAGCGGCATGACGATGGCCAGCAGCAGCGCGCAGATGCCCAGCAGCGCCGCCAGCGTGGCGGGCGGCAGGTGCTGGTACAGGCTCTGCACCGTGGCCGCGCTGAAGGCGCCGTAGACGACCAGCAGGATGGTGCTCTGGTCGCTGACGCGCACCCAGGCCTTGTGCGCGGCGACCCACGGGCCCGTCCAGCGCTGCAGCGCCTGGCCGGCGACGAAGGGCAGCAGCAGCGTCGTGACGATGCCCTCGAACGTGTGCCACGACAGCTGCGCCGCGCCCGAGCCGGCCTGCGCGCCGACCCAGTGGCCGAGTGCCGCCATCAACAGCGGCGTCAACGCCATGCCGAGGATGTTGGACGTGGACGCGCTGCACATCGCCGCGGCGACGTTGCCACGCGCCAGCGACGTGAAGGCGATGGACGACTGCACGGTGGACGGCAGCGCGCAGATGAACAGCACGCCCAGGTACAGCGTCGGCCCCACCAGCGGCTCCAGCCACGGGCGCAGCGCCAGGCCCAGCAGCGGGAACAGCACGAAGGTGGCCGCAAACACGAGGGCGTGCAGCCGCCAGTGCAGCAGCCCTTCCCACACCGCGCGCCGCGACAGCTTGCTGCCCTGCAGGAAGAACAGCAGCGCGACGGCCGCCTGCGTCAGCGCGTCCAGCACCGCGACGCCGCGGCCGTGCACGGGCAGCAGCGTGGCCAGCACGACCACGGCGATGAGCAGCAGGACGAGTTTGTCGGGGAGCCAGCCGGGACGTTTCATGGCTGCGGATTGGAGCGAAACCGGCCTCTTCTGTGAAATGGATAGATCGGATGATTTAATCCATCCAGTCAATCAATTGCCAATTCCCGATGCCCGCCCCTCACGTCACGCTGCGCCAGTTGCGCGTGCTGCTGGCCGTTGCCGAGCAGGGCGGCTTCGCGCGGGCGGGCGACGACATCGGCCTGTCGCAGCCGGCCGTCAGCCAGGCCGTGCGCAGCCTGGAGGCGGAGCTGGGCGTGAAGCTGCTGGACCGCACAACGCGCGAGGTGGTGCTGACGGCGGCCGGCCAGTCGCTCGTCGCGCCGCTGAAGCGCGTGCTGGGCGAGCTGGACGGCGTGCTGGACGAGGCGCGCGGCCTGGGCGCGGCGGCGCGCGGCATCGTCCACGTGGCCAGCGCGCCGACGATCTCCGGCGGGCTGATGCCGCAGGTGCTGGCCGCCGCGCGCCAGCGCTACCCGGAGCTGCAGGTGCGCTTGAGCGATCAGGCCCAGCAGCTCGCCATCGAGGGCGTGCGCAGCGGCGCGGTGGACTTCGCCGTGCTCGTCGGCATGGACGAGGCCGACCCGCTGATCGAGCAGCAGCCGCTGGTGAACGAGCGCTTCGTGCTGGTCTGCCCCGCCGGCCACGCCCTGGCCGCGAAGAAGGAGCTGACGCTGGCCGATCTGGCCGGCCAGCCGCTGGTGCTGCTGGACCACAGCTCCGGCAGCCGCCCGCTGATCGACCGCGCGTTCGCGCGCGCGGGCCTCGTGCCGCAGGTGGCCATCGATGTGGGCCACCCGGCCACGGCGTTCCGGATGGTGCAGGCGGGGCTGGGCGTGTCGGTGCTGCCGGCACTGTCGCTGCCGCTGCCGGACGCGAAGGCGCTGCGCGCGGTGCCGCTGGAGGCCGCGCTGAGCCGGCAGGTGGTGCTGGCGCGGCGCCGGCAGCGGTCGCTGTCCCCGGCCGCCCAGCGGCTGTGGGACCTCGTCGCCGCGGTGGTAGGGCCTGTTGCCGCCACGGCAATGGGTCGCGAAGGCCCGCTGGCAGGGGTCAATCAAGGCGCGGCGCGCCGCCCGCACTGATGTGCGGGCAAGCGATGCAACGCAGAGTGCCCCCTGCCAGCGGGCCTTCCCTTCGGGTTGAGGCCAGAAAGGGCGCGCGCGGCGTTGCAAATGCTCGCCGGGTGTTCAACCCGGCTCCGCTTTGCGCCTTGCTCGCGCCCTTTCTGGTCTCAACGCGACCCGTTGCCGTGGCGGCAACAGGCCCTACATCCCCTTGAACAGGTGCGTGTAGCTGCGGCTGACTTCGAGCTTCTCGGTCAGGCCCTTCACGCCCACCAGCTGGCGGCCGCGGAAGTCGCGCGTGATGCCGTCGATGGCGCGCGCGTTGACCAGCGTGGAGCGGTGGATCTGCCAGAACAGCTGCGGGTCCAGCTCGTCCACCAGCTCCTTGATGGGCTTGCGGATCAGCGCCTCGACCTTGGCCGTCTGCACGCGGGTGTACTTCTCGTCGCTGATGAAGAACAGCACGTCCTCCACCGGGATCATCTGGATGGCCTGGCCCACCGTGGCCTGGATCCACTGCAGGTATTGCGGCTTCGCGGCGGCCGGGCTCATGCCGGCGGACAGCTTGTGCAGCAGCTGCTGCAGCGGCATCGGGGCGCTGTCGCTGAAGTCGGGGGTCGGCGCCTCGCGCTGGGCCAGGCGCTTCTTGATGCGCGCCACGGTCAGCTGCAGGCGCTCGCGCTCGGCGGGCTTCAGCACGTAGTCGGCCACGCCCTGCTCGAACGCCTCCACCGCGTACTGGTCGTAGGCGGTGATGAAGACGATCTCGGGCACTTCCCAGTCGTCGTCCTGCGGCAGGTCACCGGGCAGCTGCGCGATCTGGCGCGCGGCTTCCACGCCGGTGAGGCCGGGCATGCGGATGTCCAGGAACACGAGGTCAGGCTTGTGCTGCTTCACCAGCTCGACGGCCTCCAGGCCGTTCTTGCCCTCGGCCACGATGTCCAGCTCGGGCCAGACCTCGGTGAGCCGGGCGCGCAGCTGCTCGCGCATCAGTCGTTCGTCGTCGGCCAGAACGGCGCGGATGGGTGTGTTGCTCATGGCCGGCGATGCTACTGGCTCAGACGGGTTCGGTGCGCGTTGCGGCAGCGGCCGCGTTGGCGCGGCTGCGGTTGCGCAGCACGACGAACAGCAGCAGGCCCAGCAGGATCAGCGGCGAGCCCAGCACGGCACCCGCACCCAGCAGCGCGGCGAGGATGACCGCCACGACGCCGCCGACGATGAGCAGCGGCAGCGCCACACCCAGCAGCAGCACCAGCGGCACGACGAACAGGCACACGATGCCGGCGATGAACAGGCCCAGCGACGCGCCCAGCCAGTCACCCAGGCCGTTGCCGAGGAAGAACTCGCCGTCGTCCAGCACGATGTGCATGTCGGGGCCGTGGTGGTTCAGCAGCGCGAAGCCGCCCAGCATGGCCAGCAGCACCATCAGCGCACTGCCGATGAACAGGATCTTGAACAAGGTCTTCATGCTGCGACTCCTTCGTCGTTGCGGCTGCGGTAAGGCACGGTGATGGTGACCACGGTGCCCGAGGGTTGGTTCTCGGTGACGGTGACGCTGGCCTTGCTGCCGTGCAGCAGCTGCAGCCGTTCGCGGATGTTGGCCAGGCCCACGCCGGTGCCGCTGGTGGCGGCGCGGCCGAAGCCCAGGCCCGTGTCAGCGACCGTGACGGCCAGCTTGCCGTGCAGGATCTCGGCCTTGACCTTCAGCAGGCCACCCTCGGCCTTGGGCTCCAGGCCGTGCTTGATGGCGTTCTCCACCAGGCCCTGGATCATCATGGGCGGGAACTCGGCGGACATCAGGCCCTCGGGCACGTCGATCTCGGTCTGCAGGCGCTCTTCCATGCGCATCTTCAGGATCTCGAGGTAGGGGCGGATGACGGCCAGCTCGCGGCCCAGGTCGCGCACGGCGCCGCTGGCGTTGGCCTCGCGCATGGTGGGCATGGAGGCCCGCAGCAGCGCGATGAGGTTCTTCTGCATCTTGCTGGCGGTGGGCGGGTCGACCTCGATGAGGTGGTCGATGCTGGCCAGCGTGTTGAACAGGAAGTGCGGCTCGACCTGCGCCTGCATCGCGGCCATGCGGGCCTCGACGACCTGGCGCTTCAGCGCCTCGGCCTCGGCGTTCTCGGTGGCCTGCGCGGCCTTGACCTCGGCCTGGATGCGGCCCTTGTACATGGCCTTGATGACGGCGGAGGCCAGGATCCACAGGATGGCGACGTCCACCAGCGAGTCGCCCAGGCGCACGACGGTGACGCGCCGGTGGCTCTGGGCGTCCTTGGTCTCCTCGATGGCCTCCTTCAGCGCGGCCTGGGCCTCGGCGGCGGCCTCCTGGGCTTCCTTGACCTCCTGCGCCTGCTCGCGCAGCTGGCCCAGCTGCTCCTTGGCCTGCTCGACGGCGGCGCGGATGTCCTCGGGGCGGGTGCTCTTGGGGAAGTCCAGCGAGATGGACGGCGCCGACGCGGCCGCATCGGCCGGCGGGGCGATGGGCTCGCCGCTGGCATCGCGCGCCTCGCTGGCGGCCGACGCCGCCGGGCGCACCGGCTGCAGCCGCACGCCGCGCTCGTCGATCCTGATCTCGTACTTCAGGCCGGTGTCGACGGGGTTGTTGCGGCCCACATCCTTCTCGGCGGCCTTGCGGGCGCGCTCGGCGGCCTTCTTGGCGTCGGCCTCAGCCTTGGCCTGGCGGCGCTGGGCGGCGGCGACGTCCTGCTCCTCGAACTCCTGGCTGATGCGCCACGTGAACGGCGGCAGGTTCTTCATCACGTTGACGCCGATCAGCAGCGCCAGCGCCAGCAGCACGAAGCGCTTCCAGCTGATGCCCACCAGCCAGCCGGCGTAGACGTGGAAGTAGCGCACCACGCTGGCGGAAAAGCGCTGCCAGCGCTCGAACCAGAGCTTCTGCTGGGGGCTGGGGGTGAAGGAGGGAGTCATGGCCGTTTTTCGTCGTTGGGAGCCACTGTACGCAGGGGCTCCGGGAGGCGTGGTGCCCGAGCGACACGCCGGCCAGCACGGATGACGAACTGCATGGGTGCGCGACAGGCCGTCAGGCCCGGCGTGACCGGCCCGTGAAGCCGCCGTGAATCCGTCACGCCCAGGCAGCAAAAAGCCCGCCGGAGGGCGGGCTTCTGGGGAGGGGCCGGCAGCGATTACTGCTTGATCGCCTCGACCTGGATCAGCAGGCGCACGCTGTCCGGAATGCCTGGCAGGCCGTAGGACATGCCCCACTGGCTGCGCTGGATGGTGGTCTCGAAGTCGCCACCGCAGACCTCGCGCTTCAGGCGCGGGTTCTCGTAGCAGCCGAAGCTGCTGGCCGTCAGCGTGACGGGGTTGGTCTTGCCCAGCAGCGTCAGCGTGCCGGCCACGCTCGCCACCTTGTCGCCGTTGAACGTGAACTGCTCGCCGACGAACTTGGCCGTGGGGAACTGCTCGACGGCGAAGAAGTCCTTGCTCTTCAGATGGCCGTCGAACGGGCCGATGCCGGTGGAGACGGAGGCCATGTCCAGGGTCAGCTCGACCTTGCCGGTCTTGGCCGCCTTGTCCAGCGTGACGGTGCCTTCCTTCTTGTCCCAGCGGCCGCGGTTGCTGCTGACGCCGAAGTGCTTGGCCTCGAAGAACACCTGGGTGTGCGTCGGGTCGATGGCGTAGGTGGCGCTCTGGGCCTGGGCGGCGCCGGCGGCGGCCAGCAGGGCGGTGATCAGCAGGGCGTGTTTCATCGGGAAGGTCTCCGGGGGGGGTGGGGAAGAACGGGGGTGATGGATCGGCTCAGAGGCCGGCGAAGGACAACTTGAACTTGACGACGACGTCGTTGGCGACGACCGAGGTGTCGGCCCATTCGCCGTCGCCGATCTTGAAGTCCAGGCGCTTGATGGGCACGGACCCTTGCGCCACGCCGCCCGCCAGCGTGATGGGCACGACGACGTCGCGCACGGCACCCTTGATGGTCAGCTTGCCGGCCACGTCGTACTTGCCCGGGCCGGTGGGCTTGATGGCGGTGGACACGAACGTGGCCTTGCCGTTGCGCTTGGTGTCGAACCAGGGCACCTTGGCCAGCTCGGCGTCGAAGCTGGCGTCGCCCAGCGACACGCTGCCCAGGTCCACCGTGAAGGCGATCTTGCCGGCCTCGGGCTTCTTGGGGTCGAAGTCCAGCTGGGCGTCGAACTTCTTGAACTTGCCGTCGCTGGCGACGCCCATCTGCTTGAACGTGAAGCTGAGATCGCTCTTGTCGGCCTGCAGCGTGGCGGCCTGAGCCGGCGCGAGGGCGGCGGCCAGCAGCAGTGCGGAGAGAAGCTTGGTCATGGGGTGATCCTGTTCAGGGGCGGCGCAGCGACATGCGGGCCAGCAGACCGTCGCGGTCGATGAAATGGTGCTTGAGCGCGCCGCCCAGGTGGGCCAGCACCAGCGCGGCCAGGCCCCAGGCCAGCGCGGCGTGCACTTCTTCCAGCAGTTCGCCCAGGTCATGGTCCTTGGGCACGAAGTCGGGCAGCGGCAGCACGCCGAACCAGACGATGGGGAAGCCCTTAGCCGAGCTCATGGCCCAGCCGGTCAGCGGCACGGCGAAGAACGCGGCGTACAGCAGCCAGTGCACGGCATGGGCGGCACGGGCCTGCCAGGCGGACATCGGCGGGTCAGCCGGCGGGCGGTGCATGAGGCGCCACAGCAGCCGCAGCGCGGCCAGCGCCAGGATGGTGACGCCGGCCCACTTGTGCCAGTTGTAGAGCTTGACCCGCGTCAGCGAGAACGGCAGGTCGCTCATGTACAGGCCCACGCCGAAGGCGCCAACGATGGCCAGGGCCATCAGCCAGTGCAGCACGATGGCGACAGGGGTGTAGCGGGTGGCAGGGGTCATCATGGGTTGGCAGTGTGTTCCTCGCAGGGAGGCGGGAGGTTCATGCGCCTTGACGCCATTGTTCAGCGATTTTGAAGGTTGCGCGCGCGCCGGGCGCCGTCCGTGGGTTTGACCCAGTTGCGCCCCGCCGGGCCGCGGCCAGACAGTCGGGCACGGCGGCCAGGCGCCCAGGCCGCAGGTTCTGTTCGAGGCGCAGTCAAAACACATCCATTTGGAGACAGCCCATGACCCAGAAACCCGCCGCGCGCCGCCGCTTCATGAAGCGGGCTGCAGCCACCACCGTCGGCGCCGGCGCGCTTGCCGCGCCGATGATCTCGACGGCGCAGACGACCAGCCTGCGCTTCCAGTCGACCTGGCCCGCGAAAGACATCTTCCACGAGTACGCGCAGGACTTCGCCAAGAAGGTCAACGACATGGCGGGGGGCCGGCTCAAGATCGAGGTGCTGCCGGCCGGCAGCGTGGTGCCGGCCTTCCAGCTGCTGGAAGCCGTCAACAAGGGCACGCTGGACGGCGGCCACGGCGTGGTGGCCTACCACTACGGCAAGAACTCGGCGCTGGCGC
>JAYSCT010000152.1:0-9357 GCA_041914785.1 Roseateles sp. | reverse complement strand
CGACGCAGACGCTGCCGGTGCTGACCTATCTGAAGAACTGGGACAAGCTGTTCGAGTCGCCCTTCAAGAGCGACGTCTACTTCTTCAGCACCCGCCAGCAGATCGACCAGCGCTGGGGCACCAGCCAGCCCATCACGATCCGCGACAAGGACTTCGGCGCCGTGCGCCTGCGCGCATTCGGCAACTACGCCTATCGCATCCAGGACCCCAAGACCTTCCACAGCCAGATCTCCGGCACGCGCGAGCGCTACACGGTGCAGGAGCTGGAGGGCCAGCTGCGCGGCCTGATGCTGCAGCACATCAGCGACGCCGTCGCCGGCAGCGGCACGCCGTTCCTGGACCTGGCGGCCAACCAGATCGAGTTCGCCAACGCGCTGAAGAACGCCACGTCCACCGCCTTCGCGGCGCTGGGGCTGGAGCTGCTGTCGGTGACGATGCAGAACGTGTCGCTGCCCGAAGAGCTGCAGAAGATCCTCGACCAGCGCATCGGCATGGGCATCATCGGCCAGAACATGGGCCAGTTCATGCAGTACCAGGCCGCGCAGGCCCTGCCCGAGATGGCCAAGGGCGCCGCCGGTGGCGGCAGCGGCATCGCGGGCGAGGCCATCGGCCTGGGGGCCGGCGTGGCGCTGGGCCAGACGCTGGCGCAGACGCTGGGCCAGGGCCTGGCCGGTGTCGGCGCCGCCGCCCCCGCGCCGGCCGCCAGCAAGCCCGACGACATCGTCGCGCTGCTGGAGAAGCTCGGCGACCTCAAGGCCAAGGGCATCCTGACCGACGAGGAATTCGCCGCGAAGAAGGCGGATCTCCTGAAGAAACTTGGCTGAGTCACAGCGCCGCTGGCGGGCGGCCTGCCCCAACTGCGGCGCGCCGGTCGAATTCGCCAGCGCGGCGTCGACGACGGCCGTCTGCAGCTTCTGCCGCAGCACGCTGCTGCGCGACGGCGACACGCTCTCGCGCATCGGCCAGAGCGCCGAGATCTTTGACGACTATTCGCCGCTGCAGCTCGGCGCCACCGGGCGCTGGGCAGGCACCGGCTTCGCCGTCGTCGGCCGCGTGCAGCGCGGCTCCGAGCTGGGCAACTGGAACGAATGGCATCTGCTGTTCGAGGCCGGCGAGCAGCAGCGCGTGGGCTGGCTCAGCGAAGACAACGGCCAGTTCGTCCTCAGCCTGGAAGCACCGCTGACGGAACTGCCGCCACCCGAGCCCCAGGTCGGCCTGCCGCTGACGCTGGCGGGCCAGCGCTGGCAGGTGGCCGCCGTCGTCGAGGCCGCCGTGCGCGCCGCCGAGGGCGAGCTGCCGCGCGCACCGCAGGACGGCCGCGTCGTCGAGTTGCGTAACGAACGCGACGAGGTCGGCTCGCTGGAGTACCGGCAGGACCGGAGCGTCGTCTGGTCCGTGGGCCGCCGCGTGCAGCTGGCCGACCTGGCGCTGCAGGGGCTGCGCACGACGGCCGAGGGCGAGTCCGTCGCCGAAGCCAAGTTCAAGGGCCGGTCCATCGCCTGCCCCAGCTGCGGCGCGCCGCTGGAACCCAAGCTCGCCGAGAGCCGGAGCATGGCCTGCGCGCAGTGCCAGGCGGTCGTCGAGCTGCCGGAGGGCGACGCCAAGGCGCTGGGCTTCACGCCCCAGCCGCAAGGCCTGCCGCCGCTGATCCCGCTGGGCCGCACCGGCACGCTGGCGCTGGCCGGCGAGAAGCCGCAGGGCTGGACCGTCGTCGGCTACCAGGAGCGCTGCGACCTGCCCGAGGACGGCGACGACGAACAGAGCTTCTGGCGCGAGTACCTGCTCTACAACCGGATGGCCGGCTTCGCCTTCCTCGTGGACACGCGCGAGGGCTGGAGCCTGGTGCGCACGCTGACCGGTGCGCCGGCGCTCTCTCGCGGCGGCGCCAGCTGGCAGAGCCGCGCCTACGACGAGCGCTGGACCTACCAGGCCAAGACCATGCATGTGCTGGGCGAGTTCTACTGGCCCGTGAAGCTGGACGACCGCGTCCGCGTGACCGACTACGCCAGCAAGGACGGCCAGTACCTGCTGAGCCGCGAGCAGCAGGGCCGCGAGGTCACCTGGAGCGCCGGGCAGACGCTGGACGCCGCGACGGTGCAGAAGGCCTTCGGCCTGAGCGCGCCGGCCGCGCAGTTCACGCGCGATGCGTCGGCCTTCAAGAACAGCGGCGGCACGCTGCTGCGCAACATCGTCATCGGCCTGTTCCTCATCGTGCTGCTGTTCGCGCTGCTGCGCGCCTGCAGCAGCGACGACTGCCAGCGCTACAAGGACAGCTTCGGCGAAACCAGCAACGAATACCGACAATGCCGCGCCACCGCGCGCAGCGGCGGCGGCAGCTACATCGGCAACAGCGGCGGCAGCTACGGCGGCTACAGCAGCGGTGGCGGCGGCCACAAGTGACGCGACAACTCAGGAGAACAACATGACCCTCGACTGGCTCAAGCCCGAAGTCATCCTCGGCACGACGATGTACGCCGTCATCGGCGTCGTCATCTTCTGGATCTCCTTCATCGTCGTGGACAAGATCACCCCCTACAAGCTGTGGGAGGAGCTGGTGGAGCACAAGAACCTGGCGCTGGCCATCGTCGTCGGGGCGATGTGCATCTCCATCGGCAACATCGTGGCCGCGGCCATCCATGGCTGAACACGACTTCGCGGCGCTGACCAGCAACGCCCACGAAGACTGGACGCTGTTCGCGATCCGCTTCCACGACCGGCCCGGCACCGGGGAGCTGAGACGCGCGCTGCTGCAGGCCCATCTCGAATGGGTGGCCGCGCACCGTGAGGCGGTGCGCGTGGCGGGCTCGCTGCGCGAGACGCCCGAGGCCACGCCCGTCGGGGCGCTGTGGGTGGTGCGCGCACCCGACAAGGCCGCCGTCGAGGCGCTGATCGCGACCGACCCCTCCACCACCGGCGGCCTGCGCGCCGGCTGGGACATCTTCCACTGGAGCAAGGCGCTGCCAGAGCCGGTGTCGTTCTGACCGACACTCGCGGCCCGCCGCACGACTGCACCGGCCCGCCATGACTTCTACCGCCCGCCGCCTCGCCCAGGCCTTGCTCCTGGCCCTCGCGCTGCCCAGCCAGGCCGCCGACGCCCCACCCGATATCGCCGTCTTCGTCGTCCGGCTGGACCTCGCCGCCGGCAAGATCACCGACGCCCGTAACATCACGCCGGGCAAGGGCAGCAACTTCCAGCCGGCCTTCACGCCCGATGGCGGCGCCGTCGTCTACACGTCGGGCCGGACCGGCTCCAACAACATCTACCGCCACGACCTCGCCAGCGGCCAGACGACGGCCGTCACGGCCACCACCGAGAACCTCTACTCGCCCACGCCGCTGGCCGACGGCAGCGGCTTCTCGGCCATCCGCGTCGTCACCGCGGACCCGGCCTACGGCATCGAGATGAACGAGCCGTCGCTGTGGCGCTTCGGCTGGGACGGCAAGCCGGTCGCGCCCGTCGTGCCGACGAAGCGCATCGGCTACCACGCGTGGATCACGCCCGACGTCGTCGCCGCCTTCCTCGTCGACGACGTGCCGGACCGCAACGACCACCGCGCCGTGCTCATCGACCGCAGGACCGGCCGGCAGACGCTGCTGACCGCCAAGCCCGGCCGCTCGCTGGGCCGCGCGCCCGATGGCAGTGCCAGCTTCGTCGACCAGACCGACGCGAAGCGCTGGGTCATCGCCGCGATGGGCGTGGGCGACGACCAGCCGCGGGTGCTCGTCGAGACGCCGCCGCTGCCCGACGGTGACAAGCCCGCCAACCGCCCGCAGTACTTCGCCTGGCTGCCCGACGGCTCGCTGCTGATGGCGCGCGGCCACCTGTTCCTGCGCTGGGACGGCAAGCCCGGCAGCAGCTTCCAGCCCTTCGCCGACCTGCCCGAACTGGGCGGCGCGGTGCGCAACATCGCGGCCAGCCCGGACGGCAAGCGGCTGGCCTTCTCCGTCACGCTGACGCCGCCCGCGCCTTGACCGACACGCCCGCCGACACCCCCGCCGCCGCCCGCGTCTCGCTGGCCGAGGTGCTGCTGCTCGCCAGCGTGTTCCTCATCGCCGCCTGCGGCCTGGTCTACGAGCTCGCCGCCGGCGCACTCGCGAGCTACCTGCTGGGCGACTCGGTGCTGCAGTTCTCCACCGTCATCGGCGTCTACCTGTTCGCGATGGGGCTGGGCTCGTGGCTGTCGCGCTTCGTCGAGCGCCAGCTCGTCGGCGTGTTCCTGCAGGTGGAGTTGCTGGTGGGCGTCGTCGGCGGGCTGATGCCGGCGGCGCTGTTCGCCGTTCACAGCCTGCTGCCGCCGGGCGAGGCCACGGTCTTCCGCGTGCTGCTGTATGCGCTGGTGCTGCTGGTGGGCACGCTGGTGGGGCTGGAGATCCCGCTGGTCATGCGCATCCTGCGGCGCCACTTCAGCGCGCGCTACGGGCTCAAGGACCTGGTCTCGCAGGTGCTGACCTTCGACTACCTCGGCGCGCTGTTGGTGGCGCTGGCCTTCCCGCTGGTGCTGGTGCCGCACCTGGGGCTGGTGCGCACCGGCGTGGCCTTCGGGCTGTTGAACGTGGCCGTCGCGGTGTGGGCGCTGTGGCTGTTCCGCGCCGAACTGCGCGCGCGCACGGCCATGGCCGCGGCCTGTGCGCTGTCAGCCGCGCTGCTGCTGGGCGCGCTGCTGGGCGCCGAGCAGCTGACCACCTGGGCCGAGGACCGCTTCTACGGCGAGCACATCGTCTTCAAGCAGAGCAGCGCCTACCAGCGCATCGTCGTCACCGACGGCCGCGCCGGCACGCGGCTGTTCCTGAACGGCAACCTGCAGTTCCATTCCAAGGACGAGTACCGGTACCACGAGGCGCTGGTGCAACCCGCGATGGCCGCGCACGGCGCCCCGAAGCGCGTGCTGGTGCTGGGCGGCGGCGACGGCATGGCCGTGCGCGAAATCCTGAAGTACGCGAGCGTCGAGCAGGTCACGCTGGTGGAGCTGGACCCGCTGATGACGACGCTGTTCCGCGACAACCCCAAGCTCGCCGCGCTGAACGGCCACTCGCTGTCGTCGCCCAAGCTGCGCATCGTCAACGCCGACGCCTTCGGCTGGCTGGAACAGCAGCAGGACGTGTTCGACGTCATCATCATCGACTTCCCCGACCCGTCCAACTTCGCACTCGGCAAGCTCTACACGGCCAGCTTCTACGAGCTGGTGGACCACCACCTCAGCGCCGGCGGCTACGCCGTCGTGCAGACGACGTCGCCGCTGATTGCGCGGCGCAGCTTCTGGACGGTGGCGACGACCCTCGAGTCGGTCGGCCTGACGACGACGCCGTACCACGCCCACGTGCCGTCGTTCGGCGAATGGGGCTTCATCCTCGCGTCGCGCCGGCCGTTCCGGCTGCCCACGCAGTTCCCGCCCGGCCTGCGCTTCGTCAGCGTGCAGAGCCTGCCGGCGCTGCTGGACTTCCCGCCCGACATGGCGCGCGTGCCGACCGAGGTGAACCGGCTGTCGAATCAAGTGCTGGTGCAGGAGTTCGAAGCCGAGTGGGGCAAGGTGCATTGAAGCGGCGTGACGTCCTGCTGGCCGGGCTGGCCGCCGCCGGCTGCACGCCCGGCGCGCCAGCGCTACAAGGCGGCTGGGTCGGCACCCACCCGGAGCGCGGCCACCGGCTGCGCGGTGAGCTGCCCCGTGGCGATGGCCCGTTGAAGCAGGCGGATGTCGTCATCGTCGGCGCCGGCATCGCCGGGCTGGCGGCGGCGCGTGCACTGGCCGGGCGCGGCGTGGACGTCGCCGTGCTGGACCTCGAAGACCAGGCGGGCGGCAACAGCCGCGGCCACCGCGTGAACGGCCTGCCCTGCCCGCTGGGCGCCCACTACCTGCCGCTGCCCGGGCCGGATGCGCACGAGGTGCAGCAGCTGCTGGCCGAGCTGGGCCTGTCGCGCCAGGTGCTGGGCCGCACCGAGTGGGACGAGCGCCACCTGTGCCACAGCCCGCAGGAGCGGCTGTTCATCGACGGCGAATGGCACGAGGGCCTGCTGCCGCCGGCCGAGGACGGCATGACGCGCGAGCAGTACCGGCGCTTCGCCACGCTCGTCGGCCAGGCCCAGCGCGACACCGGCTTCGCGATGCCGACCCGGCGCGCGCGCTGGACGGCGGCCCACGCCGAGCTCGACGCCCAGACCTTCTCCGCCTGGCTCGACCGCGCCGGCCTGACCGACACGCGGCTGCGCTGGTACCTGGACTACTGCTGCCGCGACGACTTTGGCGCCAACGCGGACGGCGTGTCGGCCTGGGCCGGCCTGCACTACTTCGCCAGCCGCCACGGCTTCCATGCGCCGGGCGACGAGGCCGGCGAGCGCGAGCCGGTGCTGACCTGGCCCGAGGGCAACGGCTGGCTGTCTGCCCGCGTCGCCGAGCCGCTGCGCGAGCGCCTGCACCTGGGCCGCGTCGTGCTGCGCGTGACGGAGGGCAAGCATGGTGTCGAACTGCTGGCCTGGAACGAAGCCAGCGGCGCGCCCGAGCGCTGGCAGGCCCGCGCCGTCGTCATGGCCACGCCGCTGTTCATCGCCGCGCGGCTGCTGGCCGCGCCACCCGACGCGCTGCGCCAGGCCGCGGGTCAGCTCCGCTACGCGCCGTGGCTGACGGCCAACCTCGCGCTGCGTGAGCCACTGCTGGCCCGCCCCGGCGCGCCGCCGGCCTGGGACAACGTGCGCTACGGCACGACGGCGCTGGGCTACGTCGACGCGCGTCACCAATCGCTGGACCCGACGCCGCGCGCGCCGCTGCTGACGGCCTACTTCGCGCTGCCCGCCGCGCAGCGCGGCGAGTTGCTGGCCCAGCCGTGGCAGCACTGGGCGAAGGTCGTCACCGACGAGCTGGCGCAGGCACACCCCGACCTGCCGGCCAAGGTCGAGCGCATCGACCTGTGCCGCTTCGGCCACGCGATGAGCATCCCGACGCCGGGCCTGCGCGGCTCCGCGACGCTGGCCGCGCTGAACGAAGCCCGCGGCCGCGTCGTGTTCGCGCACAGCGACCTGGCGGGGTACTCCGTGTTCGAGGAGGCCTACACGGCCGGCGTGTTGGCAGCGGCGCGGATCAAGCGCTGACGGCTGATCGAGCCCGGCGCAAACGCGGCGATCAGTGACGCCATCAGCGCCTCGGCCTTGCCGCTGTTGTCCGCCCCGTAGTTGCAGACGTAGACGTCCAGCGTCACGCCGCCCAGCTCGGGCCAGGTGTGGATGGCCAGGTGGGACTCGGCCAGCAGCACGACGCCGGTGATGCCGCTCTGCGCGTCCGCAGGGCCGAAGCGGTGGAAGAGCTCGGCGACGCCGCTGAGGCCCGACTGCGCCACGGCGTCGCGGCACAGCGCCGACAGCGCCTGCGCATCGCGCATCACCGGCAGCCCGGGGTCGACACCGCGGAGATCCGCCGTCAGGTGCAGGCCGTCCAAGAGATCAACCGCCGGTGACGGGAGGGAAGAAGGCCAGCTCGTCGCCGTCCGCCAACGCCGCGGTGTCGGCGCACATCTTCTGGTTCAGCGCCGAACGCACCGCACGGCCAGGCGCCAGCGCCTCGGCATGCAAGCCGCCGCGGGCGCGCAACGCCTCGCGCGCCGAACCCACCGTCGCACCTTCGGGCAGCGCCAGCGCCTCGCTCTCACCCAGCTTCTCGCGCAGCGACGCGAAGAACTTCAGGCGCACGGTGATCGTCACGACAGCAGCTCCGCGAACGGGATGAAGCGCACCGCGTCGCCGGCGGCGAAGGCCCGGCCGGCCGGGTTGTCCAGCAGGCCATCGGCCCAAAACGCCGAGGTCAGCACGCCGCTGCTCTGGTTGCCGAACAGCGCGAGGCCGCTGTCCTCGTCCAGCCGCACGCGCAGGAACTCGCGGCGCTTGTCAGGCTTGGGCCAGTCGAAGCCGGCGGGAATGCGGTAGCCCCGCGGCGCCAGGCGCGTGGCGCCCTGCAGCTTCAGCAGGAAGGGCCGCACCAGCACCAGGAAGGCCACGAGGCTGGACACCGGGTTGCCCGGCAGGCCGATGAAATGCGATTTGCCGACGCGGCCATAGGCGAAGGGCTTGCCGGGCTTGATGGCGATGGCCCACAGGTCCAGCCGGCCCTCGGCCTGCACGGCGGGGCGCAGGTGGTCTTCCTCGCCGACGGAGACGCCGCCGGAGGTCAGGATGACGTCGGCCTTCGAGGCGGCATCACGCAAGGCGGCGCGGGTCGCGTCGAGCTTGTCGGGCACGATGCCGAGGTCGACGACCTCGCAGCCCAGGCCTTCCAGCAGCGCACGCAGCGTGAAACGGTTGGAGTTGTAGATGGCGCCGGGCGGCAGCGGCTCGCCGGGCATGACCAGCTCGTCGCCGGTCGAGAACACGGCCACGCGCGGGCGACGCGTGACGGTCAGCTGCGCCGCGCCGGCCGTGGCCGCGAGGCCCAGCGATACGGCGTCCAGCCGCGTGCCGGCCGGCAGCACGACGGCACCGGCGCGCACGTCCTCGCCGCGCAGGCGCACGTTGGCGCCGGCGGTGACGGGCTGCGTCACGCGCACCTGGCCGTCGACCAGCTCGGTGTGCTCCTGCATGACGACGGTGTCGGCGCCGGGCGGCACCTGGGCCCCGGTGAAGATGCGTGCCGCCTCGCCGGCGGCCAGCGGCGCAGGCACGCTGCCGGCGGGAACGCGCTGCGTGACCGGCAGCAGCGTGCCGGCATCGGCCGCGCGCAAGGCGTAGCCATCCATCGCCGAGTTGTCGGCCGGCGGGACGTCGACCGGCGACACGAGGTCGGCCGCCAGCACGCGGCCGCGGGCCTCGGCGGTGGCGAGCGTCTGCGTGCCGGCCAGCGGCGTGACCTGCGCCAGCAGCGACGCGAGTGCGTCGTCCAGCGGCATCAGCGGCTTGCGGGGTTCAGACATGGGCGTGGATGTAGGCCTTGACCTGCTCCACATCGACCGGCATGACCTGGACGCGTTTGGGCAGGTCTTCGATGCCTTCCAGGCCCGCGGGCCGCGGCGGCTCGATGCCCAGCGCCTCGTGGATGGTGGCGGCGAACTTGGCCGGCAGCGCCGTCTCCAGCACCAGCATGGTCACGGCCGGGTCGTGCTGCTCCAGCGCGACCTTCAGGCCGTCGGCCGTGTGCGGGTCGATGACGATGCCGTGCTCCGCATGGCAGCGGCGGATGGTTGCGAGGCGGTCCGCATGCGTGCTGCGGCCCGAGCTGAAGCCGAAGCCGGCGATCGCGTCATGCTCACCGCCCGCCAACGCGAACTGCGGGCTGCTGAAGATCTGCTTCACGCGCGCACCGTCGCGGCCCAGCAGGTCAAACACGAAGCGCTCGAAGTTGCTGGCCTTGGAGATGTCCATCGACGGGCTGGAGGTCTCGT
>JAYSCT010000151.1:0-9403 GCA_041914785.1 Roseateles sp. | reverse complement strand
TCATTTCGCGGCCGGTCTTCTTCAGCACGTCCAGCGCCAGGTAGCCGTTCACGCAGACGGCTTGCTGGGTCTGGATGTCGGCGAGGTTCTGGCGCGCGTAGAACAGCACCTCCTGCTCCAGTGCCTTGGCCTTCAGCGGGTCCGTGCCTTTCAGCTGCTCGACGCGCTCGGCCAGCCGCGTGTCCAGCGTGCGGGCGAAGCGTGCGGCGGCGGCGAGGGACTGCATCGCGTCCCACAGCTTGGTGCGCGTGGCCTCGATGTCGATGACGTCCTTCTGGATGCCGTCCTTGGCCGCGTAGAGCTGCGTCATGCTGGTCTGCAGCTGGCTGGCGGCGCTCTCGAACTTGCGGAAGTAGGCTTCCAGCTTGTTGCCGAACGGGATCAGCCCCAGCAGCTTGCGCGGCTGCAGCAGGTCGCCGTCCTTGCCGGGGTTCAGCTCGTCGAGCTGCGCGCGGATGGCGTTGATGGCCTGGTAGGCCGGCGTGTCCGTCGCGCCGACGAAGTTGCGCTGCATCAGGCTGCCCTGCATCAGGCTGGCGGCGAGGCTGATCTCCTGCCGGCCGAGCTGGAAGGCGCTGTCGAGCTTCTGCTTGAACGGCTCGCTGTGCAGGTCTTCCTTCTCCAGTGCGTCGATGAAGCGGCGCACCTGCTCGTCCACCTGCGTGGCGAGTTCGGGCTTCAGCGGCACGGCCTCGACGGCCTGCGGCGCCTCGACCGGGGTGATGACCTCCGGTGGCGTCAGCGTGAAGGCGGGTTGGGTGGTCGTCGTGGTGTCGCTCATGGTTGCTTGGCTCCGAACTTCTGTTTGAGGAATTCGCTGTGGCGCAGGAAGGCCTGGGCGTCCTGCCCGGCCAGGTCGTCGCCCAGCTGCTCGACCTTGGCCTCCAGCTCCGTCAGCACGCCCTCGAAGGTGGCCTGCGCCGTCATGCCGTTGCTGAGCAGCTTCTTCGTCGCGAACTGCGGCGGGATGCTGAGGTAGGTGTTCAGTGCATCGGGCAGGTAGCTGATGGCGATGTGGCGCGCATGGAAGCTTTCCTGCAGCGGCAGCTGGCCCTGGCTGCGCTCCCACTGGTCCAGCAGGCCTTCGAGCTTGGCGCACAGGTGCTGGATGCGCGTGGCCAGCGGGCCCGGGATGCGGTTGCCGGGGTTGTGCTCGGTGAGCCGGCGCACGCCGCTCAAGGCGCGGCCCATCGCCTCGCGGGCGTCGCCTTCGTCCTTGAACTGCAGCGCCTCCCATTCGGCTTCCTTGGTACTGGGCCAGCCCCACCACATTGCGCCGACGACGAGGCCGCCCGCGTAGCCCAGCGCGGCCACGCCGAGGCCCAGGCCGCCGAGCAGGCCCAGCGCCTTCAGCACCAGCACGCCGGTGGCGGCGAGCAGGCCGCACCAGTTGGCCGGTGCGTTGAGCCATCGGAACAAGGCGCTCATTGGTAGCTGCGAATGTCTTTGAACACCGCGTACAGCGGCGTCTTGCGCGCATCGAACACGCGGCCGCCGGTGATGCTCACGAGCTGCTTCAGGTCGGCCTCGGCCGCGTCGCCGTACAACACCATGAAGACGGGGATGCCGCGCACGTCCTCGGGCAGCTGCTCGTAGGCCTGCTTGAAGGCCTCCAGGTTGCGGCCCACGGTGTTCTTGCCGTCGGTGAAGGCCACCACCGAGTACTGGTAGTCCGGGTGGAGCTTGCGCTGCTCCAGCATGTGGTTCAGCGCGGCCAGCACCGAGTCGTACAGCGCCGTGCCGCCGTTCATGCGCAGCGCGTCGGCGGCGTCGCGCACGCGTTGCAGCTCGGCCTTCTTGGCGTCGGTGTCGGCCTGCGGCGCGACGCCCTTGGCGACGCGCGTGCCGGCCGGGATCTCGAACAGCACCGGCTCGCGCGGCCGGTCGCTGAACGGCAGGAACCACAGCTTCTCGCGGTTGGTCAGCTTGGCGACGCGGCCGGTCAGCGACACGTCGGCGCCGGCCAGGTAGTGGATGGCCTCCACCAGCTGCTCGCGCCGCTGGCCCTGCATGCTGCCGCTGGTGTCCAGCACGAAGGTGCTCGCGATGGGCTTGCGGAACTCGTTCAGGTAGGCGTCGATGAGGCCGTCGGCCAGCTGCCGGTCGGGCGAGAACGGCAGCTCCACCTGCACGCCGCGCGCGGGCAGCAGGTCGGCCACCTGGGCGGCCAGCTCGGCCTTCATCGGCCGGCGCAGCGTCTGGCGCGCCAGCCACAGCTGGGCCGTGTCGCCCTTCAGGTACTCGACGACCTTCAGGTAGTCGGCGCGCTTGGCGTCGTTCAACAGCATGAACGGGTAGTCCGCCGTGGACACGCCCTCGAACGGGTAGATCAGGTGCAGCTTCTCGCGCAGCTTGCCGCTGGCGTTCAGGCTGAGCAGCCAGCTCTCGTAGTTGATGAAGGCGTTGGCGCGCGTGCCCTGCTGCTTGGCGAACTGCTCGGCGAGATACGTGGAGTTGTCGCCCACGATCTTGTAGCCGGTCAGGAAGTCGGCAATGGCCTGGCGGTCCACGTCCGCGGCGGTGAGCGCCTCGCCCTTGCCGCCCGCGGCCGCGACGACGCCCAGCAGCGCCATGAAGCCCTGGTTGCTCGTCGCCGGGTTGCTGAGCGCGTAGCGCAGCTCGCCGCGCTTGGCGGCCTTGGTGATGTCGGCCCAGGTGAGCCGCGCGTCGGGCTTGTTCCAGCCGAAGCGGGCCGCGTCGCTCTCGCTGACACCCACGGCAATGGGCGACAGCATGATCTTTTCCTGCAGCTTCACGCGGCCCTGGCCGGCGGCGTCGCTGAGCAGGTACTTGGCGTTGGCGAACCAGGCGGCGTCGGCGGTCGAGCCGCTCAGCACCTCCTGCGTGCTCTCCATCGTGCCGCCGAAGCGGAACTTCACGGCCACGCCGGTGGCCGCCTCGATCTGCGCGGCCAGCGGCTCGATGTCCTTCAGGTCGCTGGTGGCCAGCACCTGCAGCGTGGCCTTCGCCGCGGCGGGCGGGGTCTGCGCGGGGGCGCGGTCGTCGCGCTTGCCGCAGGCGGTCAGTGCCGCGGCGGCCAGCAGGGCGAGAGCAAGGGCGAGGCGTCGCATCATTGATTCATCTCCCGGCTGACGGTGTCGATCATGTCGAACATCAAATCGAACCCCGGCGGGTCCACCACCTGGCGCAGCTGCGTGTCCACGGCCAGGCCGGCCTGCTTGGCGGTGGCGGCGAAGGCGGCCGGGTCGCCGGTGCGGAAACCCTGCTCCAGCGCGATGGCCTGCAGCGCCTTGTCCGTCGCCAGCAGCTCGGCCAGCTTCTTGCCGCGCTCGGTCATCGCCACGACAACCAGCTTGTTGACGATGGTGGGCTGCGGGTACAGCAGCACCATCTCCGGTCGCAGCCCGCCGCCGGCCTTCTGCGCCTGCGCCAGCATCTGGTTCTCGTAGATGAAGGCCAGCGGCGTCTTGCCCATGCCGATGGCGAGGTAGTCGTCGAACGCGCCGTTGACGTAGTTCTCCTGGAAGCCCTGGCGCTTGAACAGCTCCGCCAACTTCAGCGCCAGCGCCTGGCCCTGCGCGCGGTCGCTGACGACCTCGCCGTTCAGCGCCTGCGACGTCAGCGCCAGGTACATGGCCGCCGAGTTGCTGCGGCGGATGTCCGTCGTCGACACCAGCACGCTGCGCGACACGGCGTAGTCGCCGCTGTCCTTCAGGTCGCGCCAGCGCTTCTTGGCGAGCATGGCCTCGGTGAGCTTCTCCATGTCCAGGCCGTAGACCTTGGGCGCGATGGGCCTGGCCATCTGGTTGGCGACGAGGATCTTGGCGACCGGCTCCCACGACGCGACGACCAGCGGCGTGTGGAAGGGCGAGCTTTGCGTGGCCGGCTTGTTGGCCTTGCGCGCGGCGTCCAGGATCATGTTGGCGGCGACGACGCCGCTGGCCAGGAAGAAGTCCGGCGCCTCGTCCAGCTTGCCCGCCATGTCGCGGCTGCCCACGCGCACCGCCTGCACCGGCAGGCGCTGGCCGGCCAGCAGCCGGGCGACGCGCTCGTCCTTGAAGAACGGCTCCACGTCCACGGCGATCAGGCCCTTCAGCGGCGCGGTCTGCGCGATGACGGTCTGCTCGTGCTCGAGCGCCTGGGTCTGCTGGTTGCTGCGCAGCGCCCAGAACAGCGCGCTGCCGAACACAGCCAGCACGACCAGCGTGCCGGCGATGCGCTTGGGGTTGTTCATCTGGCTTTTCTCGCCTCCTGCCATGTCGACAGGTGCGGAGTGTGCCGCCTCCCGGGGCACAGCCAAAAGTCAGGCGACGTCAGGAATCACCTGAGGCGCCGCCTGAGCGTCCCTCATGCGGGACGCGCTTGCCAGGCCGCCGCGCGCGCGGCAGCCGTGGCGGTCACTTCTCGACGAATGCGCGCTCGATGACGTAGTCGCCCGGCGTCGTCGTGCTGCCTTCCTTGAAGCCGCGGATCTCCAGCATCTCCTGCATGTCCTTCAGCAGCGCCGGGCTGCCGCACAGCATGATGCGGTCGTTCTCGGGGTCCAGTGCCGGCAGGCCCAGGTCGGCCTGCAGCTTGCCAGTCTGGATCAGGTCGGTGATGCGGCCCATGTTCTTGTAGGGCTCGCGCGTGACGGTGGGGTAGTACAGCAGCTGCTCGGCCGCGTACTCGCCCAGGAACTCGTGCTTGGGCAGGTCCACGGTCAGGTGGTCGTGATAGGCCAGCTCGGCCACCTCGCGCACGCCGTGCACGATGACGACCTTCTCGAAGCGCTCGTAGGTCTCGGGGTCGCGCACGATGCTGATGAACGGCGCCAGGCCCGTGCCGCTGCCCAGCAGGTACAGGGTCTTGCCCGGCAGCAGGTAGTCGATGAGCAGCGTGCCGGTGGGCTTGCGGCCGACGATGATCTTGTCGCCCGGCTTGATGTGCTGCAGCTTGGACGTCAGCGGGCCGTCCGGCACCTTGATGCTGAGGAACTCCAGGTTCTCCTCGTAGTTGGCGCTGACGATGGAGTACGCGCGCAGCAGCGGCTTCCCGTTGTCGCCCTTGAGGCCGATCATCGTGAAGTGGCCGTTGGAGAAGCGCAGCGCCTGGTCGCGCGTCGTCGTGAAGCTGAACAGGCGGTCGGTCCAGTGATGGACGGTCAGGACGGTCTCTTCGTGGAAGGCACTCATGGGGGCGGTGTTCTGGACGGGGTTAACCCCGGGATTTTCTCCCGGAAGTGATATTCGGTCGTCGGCTAAGGGTCAACGGGGTGTTTCTATGCGCAGAAGCCTCGCGCCGGCGCCGTCGTCGCTGACCTTGTCCGCCGGGTTGTAGAGCGCACAGGCCTTCAGCGACAGGCAGCCGCAGCCGATGCAGCCGGTGAGCTTCTGGCGCAGCGCCTGCAGTGCGGCGATGCGGGCATCCAGCAGCGGCGCCCAGCTGGCGGACAGGCGCGCCCAGTCGGCCTTGGTCGGTGTCCGACTGTCGGGCAGCGTGGCCAGCGCCGCCTTGATCTGCGGCAAGCTCAGCCCCACGGTCTGCGCCGCGCGGATGAAGGCCACGCGGCGCAGCGCATGGCGCGGGTACTGGCGGTGGCCGCCCGCGCTGCGCGTGCCGGCCAGCAACCCCTCGGCTTCGTAGAAGCGCAACGCACTCGTCGCGACACCCGCGCGCCGGGCCAGCTGGCCGATGGTCAGCGGCGCGTTCGGCGACGGATCGCTTGACTTCAAGTCCACTTCAACTTCGAGCATGGCGGCCATGTTCCCACGAATGGAGTTGCCCATGCTGATGAAGACCGTCCCGCCCACGCGTGAAACGCCCGCCACGCTGGCCCAGCTGCACCACCTGCTCGATGCCGGCCAGGTGTGGTCCGCCACCTACCGCGGCCGGATGAGCAACCACCTGCCGATGGCCCAGCAGGCGCTGCTGGAGCTGGGCGCATCGGCCGGACGGTTGCAGGCCGCGACCGAGGCGGAGGAGGTGCATCTCGAACCGCGGGCGCCTGCGCGGCCGGCGCGTATCGACGTCGCACGCGATCTCGGCCGGCCAGACAGCGACGCCGCCTGGCGCGCGCACTTTGCCGGCCGCATCGCGACGCTCGGCTCACCCGCCGCGCTGCGCGAGGCGTTGGCGCTGCTGCTGCCAGGCGCCGGTGCGATCGCCTTCCACGGCCTGATCCGCACGGGCCACGCCGTGCTGGCCGGGCATGACGGCGAACTGGCCGCGGGGCTGGCGCACTGGGCGTCGCACTTCATGCCGCTGCCCATCACCGATGAGGCGCCGCTGGCGCTGGCCGACTGGCTGCAGGCGCTGACGTCGCTGCCCCGCCCCGCCTACCCGGCCGGCAGCTTCATCACCGACCGCATGCGGGCCTGCGGCGACACGCCCGGCTTCGCGGCCATCGCCGGACGGCTGCAGCACGGGCCCGACACGCTGCGCGACCTCGCGCTGCTGGCCGCCCGCACCTACGCGGCCACCGGCAACTTCACCGTGCTGCACCTGCTGACCGCCAGCCACGCCATGAGCGTGCTGCAGCCCTGGTGGCCCGCGCCCGGGCTGCCGCGCGGCTTCAGCGTCGCCGCTGCAGCCGGCCTGCTCGCCAGCGGCGCCGTTCCGGCCCTCGCGCTGGACCATCCACCCTGCCGCCCCTGGCCGGCGCTCATCGCCGCGGCCTGCGAACAGGACGACGCGCACGTCATCAAGCTCACGCACGCCGCCTGGCGCCTGGGTCGGCGCTGGCCCGACCCCGCCTGGCGCCGCGCCGTGGAACGTGCAATTCCACTTTGATGGAGAACAAATTCCAGTATGCTGGACGCATGGACATCTCCCAACGCATTGGCCGCCGCCTGCACGAGCTGCGCGCCGCCGCCGGCCTGTCGCTGGACGCGCTGGCCCGCAAGAGCGGCGTCAGCCGTTCCAACATCTCGCTGATCGAGCGCGGCCAGAGCAGCCCCACGGCCGTGGTGCTGGACAAGCTGTCGTCGGCGCTGGGCGTCAGCGTCGCCTCGCTGTTCGAGGCTGGCGAGGCGCCGGCCGCACCGTCGCCGCTGGCGCGCGTGGCCGACCAGCCGGTGTGGCGCGACCCGGCCTCGGGCTATGTGCGCCGCAACGTGTCTCCGCCCGGCGCGTCGCCGCTGCAGCTGGTGGACGTCGTCTTCCCGCCCGGCCAGCGCGTCGCCTTCGAGACTGCCGAGCGCGACAGCGACATCCATCAGCTGATCTGGATGATCGACGGCGCGATGGACATCACCCACGGCGATACGCAGTGGCAGCTGGCCGCCGGCGACTGCCTGGCGGTGCAGCTGAACGCCCCCATCCGCTTCTTCAACCCCGGCACCCGGCCGGCCCGCTACCTCGTCGCATTGACCGGAGCCCGGCCATGAGCATCCGTGAACTCGATGGCGCCGAGGCGCTGGCCCGCGTGGGCGAACTGGCCGACGTGCTGCGCGACTGCGTCGAAGGCGGCGCGTCGGTGGGCTTCATGTTGCCGCTGGCCGAGGGCCGGCCCGAGGCCTTCTGGCGCCGCGTGGCCGCCGGCGTCGCCGCGGGCGAGCGCCACCTGTTCGTCGCCGAAGACGAGACCGGCCGGATCTGCGGCACGGTGTCGCTGGTCATCGACATGCCCGACAACCAGCCGCATCGCGCCGATGTGTCCAAGATGCTGGTGCACCGCCGCGCGCGCCGGCAGGGCGTGGCCGGGCAGCTGCTGAAGGCGTCGGAGGCCAAGGCGCGTGAGCTGGGCAAGACGACGCTGGTGCTGGACACCGTCACGGGCAGCGACGCGTCGCGGCTCTACGAGCGGCTGGGGTGGCAGCGCGCGGGAGACATCCCGAACTACGCGCTGATGCCGGATGGGCCTCTCTGTTCGACGACCTATTACTTCAAGCCGCTCGGAACCCCATCCCCCGCCGCTCCCGTACCTCCGGCTTCGCCCGGTGCTCCGCCTCCAGCTGCGCCAGGAACTCGTCCGGCGTGAACGCCTCCCCCAGGATCTCGACCTGATGCCGCACGGCCGCGAAGTCGCCATGAGCGAGGCAGTCCATCGCCACCAGTCGTGAGCGTTGCTCGTCGGTGGGCGCCGCGCCCGCCTCGCGCACGAACATCGCCAGCCGCTGCTCAGGCTTGAGCGCCTTGAAGCGGATCTTGAACGCGAAGCGCCGCAGCGCGGCCTCGTCGAGGTCGTCGAACAGGTTGGTGGTGCAGATGAACAGCCCGTTGAAGCGCTCCATGCCGGCCAGCATCTCGTTGACCTCGGACACCTCGTAGTTGCGCTCCGCGTGCTTGCGGCTGCGCAGGAAGCTGTCGGCCTCGTCCAGCAGCAGCACGGCGCCTTCGCTCTGCGCCATCTCGAACATGCGGGCCATGTTCTGCTCGGTCTCGCCGACGAACTTGCTGGCGATATCGCTGGCGCGCCTGACCATCAGCGGCCGGCTTAAGCGCTGCGCGATGTGTTCGGCCAGCGCCGTCTTGCCGCTGCCCGGCGGGCCGTAGAAGCACAGCTGGCCGCGGCCGGTGCGGCGCAGCGCCTCAACGATGCGCGGGATCTCAAAGCGGCTCTCGCAGTTCAGCAGGTCCAGCGCGTACTGCGTGACGCAGGGCCGCGCGAGGCTGCTGCCATCGTCGCGGCCCAGTGCCTTGTCGGCGTTCTGCAGCTGGCGCTCGATGAGCTTTTCGGCATCGCCTGCCGAGCCGGCCAGCTGCGCGAAGCGCACCGCGGTGCGGATCTGCGCCGGCGTCAGGCCCGGCCGTTCGGCCAGCTTGGCGATGAAGCCGTCGCTGACGGCCACCTCGCCCAGCGCCTTGGCCACCAGGCCACGGCGCGCGCCGGGCGGCGGCGACTTCAGCTCCAGGTGGTACTGGAAGCGGCGCCGGAACGCCGGGTCGATCTGCTCGATGCGGTTGGTGACCCAGATGACGGGCACCGGGTTGGTCTCCAGGATCTGGTTGACCCAGGCCTTGCCGCTGACGGAGTTGCCGGCGCCGCCGTCCACGCTGGCGTCCAGCCGGCTCAGCAGCGACGCGGTGTCGCTGGACAGCGGCGGGAACACGTCCTCCACCTCGTCGAACAGCAGCGCGACATTGGCGCTGGCCTTCAGGAACACCTGGCTGATCTGCAGCGAGCGGTAGCGGTCGCGGCCGGACAGGGAATTGCCGTCACGGTCGGCGTACTCCACCTCGTACAGGTCCAGCCCGGCGGCCGCGGCGGCCACCTTGGCCAGCTCCGTCTTGCCGGTGCCCGGCGGGCCGTACAGCAGCACGTTGACGCCGGTGGCATGCGTGGCAACGGCCTGGCGCAGCAGGCCCTTGAGCAGGTCGAGGTCGTCGTTGACGAACTGGAAGTCGGCCGGCGCGAGCATGCTCGCAGTGGCAGGCCGCGTGAACACGGCCATCAGGTCGTGCGGGCCCTGGTACTCGCGCATCAGCACCGGCGGCAGCTGGTCGCTGACCTTCATCAGGT
>JAYSCT010000150.1:0-9507 GCA_041914785.1 Roseateles sp. | reverse complement strand
TACGTCGAGATCGTCGAGCCCAAGGCCATGCCCACGGGCCAGGTCACGGTGGACGCCAAGGCCATCGGCCAAGGCCTGCAGGCCGAGGGCAAGGTGGCCCTGTACGGCCTGTTCTTCGACACCGGCAAGACCGACGTCAAGCCCGACAGCGCCACGCAGCTGGACCAGATGGCCGCGCTGCTGAAGGCCCAGCCGGCGCTCAAGGTGCTCATCGTCGGCCACACCGACAACGTCGGCGCCATCGACGCCAACCTCTCGCTCAGCGAGGGCCGCGCCAAGGCCGTGGTGGCGGCGCTCACGCAGCGCGGCATCGCGGCCGCCCGGCTGCAGGCGCGCGGCGTCGCCAACTTCGCACCGCTGGCGTCCAACGCCGCCGAAGACGGGCGTGCGAAGAACCGCCGTGTCGAGATGGTCCTGCAGTAACCCCGTCGCCCCGAGGATGCCCATGCTTCACCGCTCGCTGCTGGCCGCCCTGCTGCTGGCCGCCTTCACCGCCCACGCCGCGCCGGGCGCCGACCTGCCCGGCGCCGCCGACCACCCGCTGATCAAGCGCTTCGCCGGCTCCTGGCTGGCCGGCCAGCGCGTGGCCGACTGGGACGCCGCCGCCGTGCCCGCCGCGCCCGAATACCAGAAGGCCGACAAGTACAAGTTCAAGGAGCTGGTCGAGCTCGAAGGCAAGGTCACGCAGACCGTCTACATCGCGCCGCGCGGCAAGGCGGCGCTGGAGGTCTGGCGCAACTACCAGCAGGCGCTCAACGCCGCCGGGTTCAAGCCGCGCTTCGTCTGCGAGCGCGACTGCAGCGACCTCTACTTCGCCTGGACCCGCCAGCTGCAACCCACCAAGGGCTTCGTCTGGGCCAAGGGCGACGTCGACACGCCCACCGGCAGCCGCTACGGCCTGAACTCGGCACTGGCGCACGATGACGGCCGCATGCTCGTCGGCACGCTGGGCAAGCCGGGCCAGCAGGCCACCGTGCTGCTCTACACCTCGCTGGCCGCCAACGCGACGACCGGCCTGGTCGCCACCTACGTGCAGGTCATCGAACCCAAGGCCATGGCCACCGGCCAGGTCACGGTCGACCCCGCCGCCCTGCAGGCCGGCCTGGCGGCGGAGGGCCGCGTCACGCTGACGGGGCTGTTCTTCGACACCGGCAGGACCGAGCTCAAGCCCGAGTCCCAGGCCCAGCTCGACGCGATGGCCGAGCTGCTGAAGAGCCAGCCCGCGCTGAAGGCCTGGATCGTCGGCCACACCGACAACGTCGGCGGCTTCGAGGCCAACGAGAAGCTCAGCCTGGCCCGCGCCCAGGCCGTCGTCGCGGCGCTGACCGCGGCGCCGTACCAGGTCGACGCCAGGCGGCTGACGGCCCGCGGCCTGGCCTCGCTGGCGCCGGTGGCGGGCAATGGCGACGAGGCCGGGCGGGCGAAGAACCGGCGCGTGGAGCTGGTGGCGCAGTAACCGCTCAGCGGGGCTCGCGCCACGTCAGCCGGGCCTGCTCCGCGCCGCCATCGACCAGCGCGCGGACCTGCTCCGCGGCGGCGGGCCTCAGGCCAGGTACGCCACGACCTCGTCCTCCGTCCAGGGCCCCAGCGACGCCATGTAGTCCGCCAACTCCGCCTGGATGTCGCGCCAGCATTCATACGCCTTGCGAGACAGCAGCGTACCGCCCTGCCGCAGGTAGATGATGTGCAGCGTCACCACGGCCGGCGGGCCTACCGCTCCAGCGACGCGATCAGCGCCGGCAACGCGCGGGTCCCGCTGCGGGCCTGCTGCGTCAGCGGCGTCTCGCCGGTCAACCAGCTGGCCCGCAGCGTGGCCGCCACGGCCTTCTCGCCGTCGGACAGCTGCGCGTCCAGCTTCGCGATGCGCGCGGTCACCTCCGGCGACGGTGCGGGCATGCGCGCCTTCAGCAGCTGCAGCAGCGCGTAGCCCTTGGTCTTGTCGGCCGACAAGTCTCCGGACAGCTCGCGTGCCAGGTAGGCGGTGGCCGGCAGGCTGCCCTGCCGGGACGCGCGCTCCAGCCACAGCCGGGCGTTCGCGGCGTCGCCCCGCTTGGCGTACGCGATGCCCACGTCCTGCTGGGCCAGCTCGTAGCCGGCCTCGGCAGCGCGCAGCTTGAACTTCAGCGCCTCGTCCGGGTCCAGCGGCACGACGCCCGGGAACTGGCCGGCCAGGTAGCAGCCCACCTTGTAGGCCGCCAGCGGGTGACCGGCCGCGGCGGCGGCGGAGAACTGCTGGAACGCGGCGGCGTTGTCCCGCGCGGTGCCGATGCCGTTGTTCAGGAACATGCCCAGGTGGTACTGCACCTCGGCATTGCCGGCGGGCGCCAGCGCCTTCAGCTGGGTGAACAACACCTCGCTGGACGGCGCCGGCTGCGCGAGCGCGGCGCCGGGCAGCGCGACGATAGCGATGGATGCAATGAGATGCTTGACGATGTGCATGAATATCCGCGTTTGGTCGGCGGCACACGGCCGCGCGCAGCCAGCTTACCCGCCCGGCCACGCCGCCCTGACGTCACGATTCACCGCAGCCGCCGGTCCAGCCAGTTCAGCACCCGCAGGTCCTGGAAGTAGTTCGTGTGGTGGGTCTCGGCGCTGGTGCCCAGGTCCTCCCACTGAGGCGCGGCCAGCGCCCGGTCGCCCAGCTGGTTCATCGACGCGCTGTCGACGACGAGGTCGTTGGGCTGGTCGAAGATCAGGTCCGCGCCGTAGTACATCGCCTGGCCCTTCAGGTTCGTCACCCGCTGCCACAGCTTCCACAGCGGCTGGTTGACCTCCGCCGGCATGAAGCTGCCGCCGATGGCGCGCACGTCCGCCCCGCCGGGCAGCGGATAGAGCTGGGCCAGCTCCAGGTTGTTGGCCACGCGGCCCTGCGCGAGCAGCCCGGGCACCAGGCCCACGGCGGCATCGGCCAGCGGCGTGCGCGCGCCCAGCGCCAGCACCTTGCCCAGCACGCAGGCCAGGCCACTCACGCCCAGCGCCAGCGGCTGCAGGCCCGGCGGCGCGGCCTTGCCGGCCCGGAGTGCGGTCTCGGCCACGGCATCGGCGAAGCTGGCCAGCAGGTCCAGCGCCTGGCGCAGCTTGTCCGGCGCGGCCAGCGACGTGCCGGCCAGCGGCGAGCCGACGAACAGCGCCTGGCGCACCGGCAGCGCGGGCGCCAGCCGCAGCAGCCACGAGATGACGAGGCCGCCGCGGCTGTGGCCCACGAAGTCCAGCTCGGCGGCGCAGCCGGCCAGCGCGTCGCTGAGGGCCAGCGCGTTCAGCCACGGTGCGACAGACAGCGTCGGGTGGTCGAACGCCAGCACCGCGGCATAGGCGCCGCCGGCACGCGTCAGCCGCTCGAACAGCGCCTGGCCGTCGGCCGTGGCGGCGAACTCCTTCGCGTACATGGCGCTCTGGCTGAAGGTGCCGTGCACCAGCACCAGCACGCGGCCCCGCAGCGCGGCCAGTTCCCCGGCAGCCAGCGGCGCCCACTGCGCGCCGTCCCAGCGGCGCAGGCCGTCGGCGGGGCGCAGGCCGGCCAGCGACGGGTTCAGCCGCACGTCCAGCTTCTGCAGCGCGTCGGTGACGGCGTTGCGCCCCAGCTCGGGGAAGGCGATGCGCTCGACCGTGTCGTTCGCATCCACGCCGACGGCGCGCCAGCTGCGCCGCGTCGCGCCGCCACCCCGTGGCGCCGCGGGCGGCTCGTAGACCCAGTGCAGCAGGCCGTCGTCGTCGCGCAGCAGGCGCACGGCGGCACGCCCGTCCCCGGCGTCGAAGCCACGGCGGCGGCGCTGCTGCAGCGAGGCCCTGGCCGTCTCGGCAGGTGCGGCGGCCGGCGCGGTGAACAGGTCTCTCGCCTGCGCCCACAAGGTGTGCGAACTCATGGCGCCTCCCGGAGCAACGGCAGCGGCGTGACCTGCGCCTGGCGGGCCGTCACGATGTCCAGCATCGAGTCGTAGTCGGCCCGCTCGGCGAGCGCCTGCACGCCGGCCTCGATGGCCTCAATGAAGCCGCAATGCTCGGTGAGGCGCACGGTCTCGATGGGCACCAGCTTGCGCTCGCGTATCCAGCGCCGCACCTCGGCCCAGCTGGCCTTGCCGGCGTGCCAGCTGACGGCCTGCGCATTGGCCGCCGCGCTGCCGCCGGCATCGCCCTGCACCGCGTCGCCATAGCTGGCCGCGCCCATCTGCTGGTACTCCTGCTGGAAGCTGCGGTGCCGCCACCAGCCGGGCAGCGCATGGCCGTCGAGCAGGAAGACGACGGGGTAGATGTCCACCAGCTCCAGGCAGGCCGCGAACAGCAGCGCCAGGTCGATGCAGGTGCCTGCGCGCTCAGCCAGCACGGTGGACGGCACGCGCAGGCGCTGCGAGTCCAGCTCGCCGCTGTAGCTGGGCGGCGGGTTCACGTAGCCCAGCTGCCAGTCGTGCAGCAGCGTGGCCCAGATCGCCTCGACCTGGCGGTCCACGCCGCGCAGTGCGTCCTCGTCGATGGCGTTCTCGGGCACGCACTGGTAGCCCTCGAAGCCGGCCGACGGGTCGTCGCGCAGCACGCGGTTGTAGCGCTGCGCCCGGGCCACGGCGCCCACGACGGCCGGGTCCCGCGGCAGCACGAACGACGGCAGCCAGCGGCCGTCGCGGCGGTTGTCGCGCCACTGGTCCACCGGCAGCAGGCGCAGCCGGTGGCTGTCGTCGTAGAGCACGTCGCCGCCCTGGCGCACGCAGACATGCAGGCTGGTGTTGATGGCCTCGTGCACGCTGCGCGCCACCTCGGCGGTCAGCGGCACGTGGATCTTGTCGGTCAGCTTCTCGCGCACCTGGCGCAGCGTCACGCGGCGCTGGAAGCGCGCCACCTCCGCCCCCATGTGCACGGCCACGCTGACGTCCAGCGGCGCCGCCTCCTGGAAGCGCTCGCAGCTCAGCACGAAGCGCCTGAACAGCGGCTGCGCGTTGTGCAGCACCGCGTAGTTCAGCTCGGCGAAGGGCTCGATCTCGCAGCGCACCGCGGCCGAGGCCGGCGCCGGCCGCGCGATCTCGGCCGCCTGAGCCGCCAGCCGCCGGCCCTGCGCCTCGTGGGCCGCGCGCGTCGCCGGGTCGACGAACACGGGGCCGTCCAGCCACAGCGTCACGCCGGTCGCGTCCACCGACTCGGGCAGCGCCCTCACCTCGCCCCACACGCGGGCGAAGGCGTCGGGCAGGTCGAAGCCGCCGTCGAACAGCTGGCGCAGCAGCTGCGTCAGCACGTACTCGGCCAGCGAGTCGTCGAAGGCGTCCTGGAAGCCCAGCGCGGCCCGCGCCGCGCCCTCGGCCACCAGCATGGGCGCCAGCCGCGCCGCGCTGTTCCAGACGTTGAACGTGGCCAGGTAGACCGGCACGCCCGCGGCCGCCAGGCGCTGGGCCAGCTGGTGCGCCGGCACCAGCTGCGGCACGCCGTGGCTGCCGCGCAGCAGCAGCCCGTCGACGAGGCGCTGCCGGTCGGCCATCACGTCGGCCGCGCGGCACACCACGCCGGCCACCTCCACCACCGCCGCATCACCCTGGGCGGCCACCAGCTCGCGCAGGCCCTGGTGGCTGTCCATGCCGGCGAAGTGCAGCAGCTGCGGCGGCCGCGCCACCAGCTCGGCCACCAGCTCGTCCAGGCTGGGGTGGCTGAGCACGCGTGGCGCGGGCACGCCGGCCGGCAGCGCCCGCGCCAGGTTGGCCAGCTCGGCCTCCACCGTCCAGCGCTCGCCCAGCTCGCTGGGCAGCGTGTTGACAAACAGCACGCGGAAGTCCGGCCAGGCGGGGAACACGACCGCCTCGCGCGGCACCGGCTGCCAGCGCCCCTCCACCTCGTGCTGCACCTGCAGCTCGCGGATGACGGTCAGCGGCTTCGGGCCGCCGGGCGCGGCGCGGCGCTGCTCGCGCGTGGCGGCGGCCAGCACGTACTCCCACGGGAACACGCGCCCTTCCCAGCACAGCGCCTCGTGCTGGTAGGGCACGCGCACCACCAGCCGGTCCGCGTCGCCCAGCGCCTGCAGGCCGTCGGCATCCAGGCCCAGCCGGGCCAGCGTCGCGGTGGCATCGGCCTGGTGCTGCTCGCGCACCTTGGCATCGCGCAGCCAGCGCTGGCGGGAGCGCAGCACATAGGTCCAGCGCAGCGCCTGCTGCGCCATGCTCTGGCGCGACTGCGCGTCCACGGCGGCCAGCGGCAGGCCCAGCGGGTCGGCCGCGCCGGCGATGTGCACGGTGGCCAGCAGCTGCTCATGCGCCAGCGGCGGTCGGGTCTTGCCCACGGGCGGTCCTCCAGGTTGGGAGGCCGCAGTATCGCGACGCCGCGCTCCCGCGCAACGTCACCGTTCAGGGGTCAGACCAGGCCGATGCTCTCTTCCAGCCCCAGGTGCACGTTCATGCTCTGCACGGCGGCGCCGCTGGCACCCTTGCCGAGGTTGTCCAGCCGCGCGATGACCAGCGCCTGCGTGTCGGATGCGAACACGAAGAGGTCCACGCGGTTGGTGTCGTTGCAGGCCTGCACGTCGAAGAAGCCGGTCTCCAGCGTCGCCGCGTCGCGCAGCGGCATGACGCGGATGAAGCGCTCCCCCGCGTAATGCGCGGCCAGCGCGGCGTGCACCGCCTCGGGCGTGGTGCCGGCCTTCAGCTGGCTCAGCTGCAGCGGCACGCTGACGGCCAGGCCCTTGTAGAAGCTGCTGACGATGGGCATGAACACCGGCGGCGCGGCCAGCCCGGTGTGCGCCATCATTTCCGGCAGGTGCTTGTGCTTCAGGCCCAGGCCGTAGGGACGCGGCGCCTGCAGGTGCGCGGGCAGCGGCTGCTGCTCGTACTCGGCAATCATGCTCTTGCCGCCGCCCGAGTAGCCGGTGATGGACGTGGCGCTGACAGCTGCTTCGCGCGGCAGCAGGCCGGCGTCCACCAGCGGGCGCACGGCGAGGATGAAGGCGCTGGCGTGGCAGCCCGGGTTGGCGATGCGCTTGCTGGCCTGGATGGCACCGCGCTGGCCGCGGGCCAGCTCCGGCAGGCCGAAGGCCCAGCCCGGCGCCGTGCGGTGGGCGGTGCTGGCGTCGATGAGGCAGGTGCGGTCGTTGTTGACCATGAAGGCCGCCTCGCGCGACGCGGCGTCCGGCAGGCACAGGAAGGCCACGTCGGCGGCGTTCAGCAGGCGCGAGCGCTCGGCGGGGTCCTTGCGCTTGTCGGCATCGATCTTCAGCACCTCGATGTCGGTGCGGGCCGCCAGGTACTCGTGAATCCGCAAGCCGGTCGTGCCTTCCTGGCCATCCACAAACACCTTGAACGTCATTGCCGCTGCTCCAACCGCTGAAAATCGAGCCGCAAAGGATAAGGGCAAACCATGAATCCATCGCGTGTACTGCTTCTGCCGGGCTGGCAGAACTCCGGCCCCGAGCATTGGCAAAGCCGCTGGGAGCGCCTGCATGGCGACCAGCGCGTGGAACAGCACGACTGGGACTGGCCGCGTCGTGGCGACTGGATGGCGCGGCTGGACGAGGTGCTGCTGCAGGACGACGCGCCCGCCGTGCTGGTGGCGCATTCGCTGGGCTGCCAGCTGGTGGCGAGCTGGGCCGAGCACTCGCAGCACACGGCCCGCGTGGCGGGCGCGCTGCTCGTCGCCCCGCCCGACACCGAGCGCGAGGACATGCCGCCGCAGCTGCACAACTGGCGCCCCATCCGCCGCCGGCGCCTGCCCTTCGCGAGCATCGCCGTCATCAGCAGCGACGACCCGTTCGGCGCCGCCGAGCGCAGCGCGCAGATGGCGGCGGACTGGGGCAGCAGCGTCGTCATGGCCGGGCCGCGCGGCCACCTGAATGCCGACTCGGGCCTGGGCGACTGGCCCGAAGGCCGGGCCCTGCTGCGCAGCCTCAGCGCCTGACGGCCTGCTCGCCGGGCGGCACGCCCATGCCTTCGCCCAACCGCCACTGCGACGCCAGGCTCTCGGCCTGTGCCTTCTCCGCCAGGGTCAGCCGAACGGCCAGCGCCGCCAGTTCGTCCTTGTCGAACCCGAACGCCCAGACGCTGCGCATGGCCAGCGACAGCCACGCATAGGCCTGCAGCCTGTCCAGCGACGTCGGCTGGCCTGCCAGCAAAAGGCGCGCGAGCTGTCGCTGGCTGCGGCCATCACCGGCGCGCGCGCCACGCCCGTAGTGCTGCGCGGCCTGGTCGACATCCCGATTCACGCCGAGACCCAACTCAAAGCAGCGCCCCAGGGGGTATGCCGCCAACTCGGGCCCCACGGCGCTGTCGGCAGCCCGCTGCAACCACCGGACCGCAACGACGTCATCCCTGGCGGTTCCTTCGCCCCGCTGAAGCATGTCCGCCACCTCAAGCTGGGCGAGCACATCGCCGGCTTCGGCAGATGCCAGCAACCATGCAAACGCCTGAGGCTCGTCCTTGCCCACGCCCGTCCCCAGGCGCAGTGCACGCCCCCATTTCTGCTGCGCGGACGCGTGGCCCTGCTCGGCGGCGCGGCGGTACCACCCCGCGGCCTCTCGCTCGTCGCCCTCGCCCGGCGCTCCCTGGCTGAGAGCGTCGCCCAGCGCCACCTGGGCCTTGGCGCTGCCCCGCTGGGCCGCCTGGCGCAGCCACCCCAGCGCCTCCTGCGGATGCTGCTCGCCCGCCGAACCCGACAGCAGCAGGTCGCAGAGAAACAGCAGCGCCTCCTCATGGCCCTGCGCTGCAGCCTTGCGCAGCCACGCCAACGCTTCCTTCGGCTGCCCCCATCGCAACAGGCGCCCGAGCTGCCATTGCACGGCGGCATCGCCCGCCTGCGCCGCGGGCCGCAACGCGGCAGCCTGCGCTTCGAGCGCCTGCGCCTCAAGCGCGGGCTGCCGCGGTGGCGGCAGGGCCTGAACCCCTTCGAGACTCACGGCCAGCAGCACCGCGGCCGTCAGATGTGCAACCCTCATGCGCTTCACCTCCCTGCGCCGCAACCGATGATGCCCGACGCCACGCCAGCAGGGGCGCGAGAATCACGCCATGGCAACGAAGAAACCCAAAGGCCTCGGCCTCGGCCTGGAAGCCCTGCTGGGCCCCAAGGTCAGCGACACCCCCGCGCCCGCGGAACGCGACGGCACGCCCAGCACGCTGAAGCTGGAGCAGCTGCAGGCCGGCAAGTACCAGCCGCGCACGCGCATGGACGAGGGCTCGCTGTACGAGCTGGCCGAGAGCATCAAGGGCCAGGGCATCATGCAGCCGATCCTTGTTCGCCCCTTGGGCGAACAAGGTCGGCAAGCCGCCGGAAATGACGAGTCGCAGGGGCCCTCCCCTGCGACGGCCACTTCGATCAACGACCTGCCACGCTACGAAATCATCGCCGGCGAACGCCGCTTCCGTGCCGCCAGGCTGGCCGGCCTGCGCGAGGTGCCGGTGCTGGTGAAGGCGGTGCCCGACGAATCGGCCGCCGCGATGGCGCTGATCGAGAACATCCAGCGTGAAGACCTCAACCCGCTGGAAGAGGCGCAGGGCCTGAAGCGCCTGACCGACGAGTTCGGCCTGACGCACGAGCAGGCCGCGCAGGCCGTGG
>JAYSCT010000149.1:0-9859 GCA_041914785.1 Roseateles sp. | reverse complement strand
GCCAGGATGTTGGTCTGGAACGCGATGCCGTCGATGGTGCCGATGATGTCGGCGACGCGGCGGCTGGACTCGCTGATGCCGCGCATCGTCTCGACGACGTCGCCCACGGCGCTGCCGCCCTGGCGTGCGGCCTCGCTGGCGCTGCGGGCGAGCTGATCGGCCTGGCGGGCGTTGTCGGCATTGCTGCGCACCGTCGTGGACAGCTCCGACATGGTGGCCGCCGTCTGCTGCAGCGCGGAGGCCTGTTCCTCGGTGCGCTGGCTCAGGTCGGCATTGCCCTGCGCGATCTCGCTGCTGGCGGTGGAGACAGACTCGGCATTGGCCCGCACGCGCGCCACGGTCGTCGTGAGGCCTTGCCGCATGCGCTCCAGCGCGTGCATCAGCTGCGCGGCCTCGTCGGTGCCGTGCGCGTGCACGGGGTGGCGCAGGTCGCCATCGGCCACCGCGTCGGCCACCGCCACGGCGCGGCGCAGCGGCCCGGTGATGGAGCGGATCAGCAGCCGCGACATCAGCAGCGCCATCGTGATGGAGACCGCCAGCGTGACGAGCACCACCAGCCGGGCGGTCTCGAACGCGGTTTCGGCGTCGGCACCGGCCTGGTCGGCCCCGCGGGTGTTCATGTCGATGAGCTTCTGCAGCGTGTCCGACGAGCTGTCGAAGTACTTCTGCGACTCGCCGTCCAGGATGAGGCGGGCCTGGTCGTTCTCGTTCTTGCGCGAGTGCGCCAGCAGCCTGTCATGGGCGGCGAGGTAGGCCTTCCAGTCGGCCAGGAAGCTTTCGTAGAGGCGCCGTTCCTCGGGCGCGTTGATGAGCTTCTCGTAGGCGGCGCGGTTCTTGTCGAACTCGGCCAGCGCGGCGGCCATCGCCTTGTCCTTGGCCGCCATCGCCGCGTCTTCGGTGGCCAGCACATGGCCGGTCTCGGCGATGCGGTAGTCCGACGTGTTGGTGTCCATCTGGTTCACCAGCGACACGCTGGGCAGCCAGTTGCCGGTGATGTCCTGCGTCTGCGCCCGCATGCGCAGCATCTGCAGCATCGCGATGGCCGACAGCACGATCAGCAACGCCAGCATCACGCCCATCGCGGCCGCCAGCCGCGGCCCGATCTTCCATTGCATGGGATTCATGAGCACTCCTCTTTGGGGTGCGTCAGTCTCCCTTGCAGGGGCGTGCGTTGTCCATCGATTGCAGAGCGAGTATTTATCGTTTTTATCGATTTTTCACGCCAGGCGACCCGCCTGGAAATCCCGCACGGCCTGCACCAGTTCGGCCTCCGTGTTCATGACGAACGGCCCGTACTGCGCGATGGGCTCGCCCAGCGGCTTGCCGGCCACGAGGAGGGCGCGCGTCGGCTGCTCGCCGGCCGTCAGGCGCACGCCGTCGCTGCCCGCCGTGTTGGCGAGGATGGCCATGCGGCCGGCGGGCTGCAGGCAGCCGCTGTCGTACTTCAGCGCGCCGTCGTACACGTAGACGAAGGCGTTGTGCGTGGCCGGCAGCGGCTGCTCGAAGCTTGCACCGGTGGGCAGGTGCACGTCCAGGTACAGCGGCTCGGTCACGTCGCGCTGCACGGCGCCCGGCACGCCGTGGCTGGCGCCGGCGATGACGCGCACGGTGACGCCGTCGCGCTGGAACTCGGGCACGTCGGCGCCCTGCACGTCCCGGTACCAGGGCTCGCGCATCTTGTCCTTGGCCGGCAGGTTCAGCCACAGCTGGAAGCCGGCCATGCGGCCCGCCGTCTGCTCGGGCGTCTCGCTGTGGATGACGCCGCGGCCGGCCGTCATCCACTGCACGCCGCCGTCCGACACCAGGCCCTCGTTGCCGGCCGAGTCGCGGTGGCGGATGCGGCCGTTGAGCATGTAGGTCACGGTCTCGAAGCCGCGGTGCGGGTGGTCGGGGAAGCCGGCGATGTAGTCGTCGGGGTTGTCCGTGCCGAAGTGGTCCAGCATCAGGAAGGGGTCCAGCCGGCGCTGCAGGGTGTTCGTCAGCACGCGGTTGAGCTTGACCCCGGCACCGTCGCTGGTCGGCTGACCGGCGACGAGGCGTTCCACCTCGCGCGGTTGGTTCAACAGGGATGTGGCGACGGTGCTCACGATGCTTCCTTTCAGTTGAATTCGGGCCGAGCGCTGGGCCGCTCCCGAGCCGGCCCGCCAGGGCGATGTGCTTGCGGCTCAATGCCGCAAGCATCGCCCCCGCCCCTCGGGGGGCCGCCCAAGGTATTGCCGTGGACGCGGGGTTTATGGGGGCCGCGCCGCGGGGCCCCCCCCCCCCGGGCCCGCAAGGGGGTTTGGTTGGGGGCTCACCCCCCCACCAACAGCGCCGTCCCCTCGGGGGGCCGACCAAGGTATTGCCTTGGACGAGGGGTTTCAGGTTCAGGCCGCCAGCAGTTCGGAGATCTGCGCGCGGGCCTGGGCCAGGCCTTGCTCGGCGGCGAAAGCCATGCCCTCGGCGTAGACGAACTCGACGTCCGTCATGCCCAGGAAGGCCAGCACGGTGCGCAGGTAGGGCGTCATCTGGTCGCTGGGCTGGTCGCGGTGGATGCCGCCGCGGCTGGTGACGACGTAGACCTTCTTGCCGGTCAGCAGGCCGACGGGGCCCTTCTCGGTGTACTTGAAGGTCACGCCGGCGCGGGCCACCGCGTCGATCCAGTTCTTGAACTGGGCCGTCACGTTGAAGTTGTACATCGGCACGCCGATGACGACCGTGTCCGCGGCCTGCAGCTCGGCGATCAGCGCATCGTCCAGCGCGACGCGGGCGGCCTGCTCGGGCGTGCGCTGGTCGGCCGGCGTGAAGAGGGCGCCCAGCGCGGCTTCGTCCAGCACGGGCTGGGGCGTCACGGTCAGGTCGCGCACGGTCACGGTGGCGGCGGGGTTGGCGGCGCGCAGGCCGGCGGTCAGCTCGCTGGCCAGGCGGGTAGAGACGGAGCCCTCGGCATCGGTGGCACGGCGGGCGCTGGCGTTGATCTGCAGGATGTTCATCTGAAGCTCCGGGAAGCGGTCGGTTGCGATGGGATGAACTCTAGGATTGCTTGATCAGCACCAGAAGTCGTTGATTTGCATAAGATTGTTCCACTGATGGATCAATGAGGCCGTATGGAACCCGATGCCGATGACTTGCTGCTGTTTGCCCGCGTCATGGAGGCCGGCAGCTTCAGCCGTGCCGCCGAGCGCGTGCACTGGCCCAAGAGCACCGTGTCGCGGCGCATCGCGGCGCTGGAGGCGCGGCTGGGCGAGAAGCTGCTGCAACGCTCCACGCGGCGCCTCGCGCTGACCGATTTCGGCGCCGGCGTGCTGGAGCACGCGCGCGTCGTGGCCGCCGAGGTGGACGGCGCGCTGGCGCTGGCGCTGCACCGCCAGCGCAAGCCCAGCGGCCGGCTGCGCGTCAGCATGCCGGCGGACTTTGCCGAGCGCGTGGCCGCCGGCATGCTGGCCGAGTTCGTGCGGACCTATCCCGAGGTGCAGCTGGAGCTGGACCTGACGCCGCGGCGCGTGGACGTCATCGGCGAAGGCTTCGACCTGGCCATCCGCATGGGCCAGCTGGACGACGACAGCCAGCTCGCCGCGCGCAAGCTGGCAACGACGCAGTGGGGGCTGTACGCGTCCACCGACTACCTGGCCCGCGTCGGCGAGCCGCTGCTGCCGCAGGCGCTGGACGCCATGCACGGCCTGATGCTGCGCAGCCGTACCGGCGAGCCGGTGCCCTGGCATCTGCAGCGCGACGGCGCCGAGCCCTACGTGGCCAGCCCGGCCCAGCGCACGCTGGCCAATTCGCCCAGCCTGCTGGCGCAGATGGCGCTGAGCGGCGTGGGCATTGCCGGCGTGGACCGCCTGCTGGTGCGCCACTCGGTGGAGCTGGGCCGGCTGCAGCGCCTGCTGCCGGCGTGGGAGCTGCCCGGCTCCAGCTGCTGGGCGGTGTTCCCGGAGCGGCGGCTGATGCCGCTGCGCACCCGGGTGTTCCTGGAAGCGATGTCGGCGCTGCTGGACAGCTGCCCGGCACCCGGCGCCTGAGCGGCGTGGCGGGTTGGCGGCCCGGCCCTTATTCGTCCGTGTTGTTGAACGCGAACTCGATGGCCACCTCGCGCGGCGCCTTGATGGGCTCGAAGCGCCACTGCCGCACGGCGTCGACGGCCGAGATGCCCAGCCGGCTGTGGCTGGCGGCGATGGTCTCGGCCTTGCTGACCGTGCCGTTGGGCGCCACCGTGAACTTCACGCGCGCATAGCCGTCGCGGAAGGCGGTCTGCTGCATCGCCCGCGGGATGCTGGGGTTGACCTTGGACACCAGCTTGAGCGGCGTCTCCTCTTCCTCGGCCGGAGGCGGCGCAGGCGGCGGCTCCACCGCGGCGGCGGCCACGGGCAGCGGCGCGGCCGGCGCCGGCGTGGGTGACGCGGCGGCCATCAGCACCGGCGGCGGTTCCGGCTCCGGCTGCGCCGGCGCGGCGGCCGGTGCAGCGGCCGTCTGCACCGGGGCCGGCGCCGAGACCGCCGGCGCAGCCGGCTTGGGCGCCGCAGCCACCGGGGCCGCGGCGGGCTTGCGAGCCACCGGTGCCGGCGCGGGGGGCGGCGGGGGCGGTGGAGGCGGCGCGTTGGCCGGCTGGCGGTTGGCGCCCTTGTCGCCGTTGAGCTTGATCCAGTGGAAGACGGCATCCGCCGCCTTCTGCGCGCGCTCCAGCCCGTTGCCGGGCTTGGCCGGCTCCGGCGTCTGGGCCTGGGCCGGCTGGCCCAGCAGCAGCAGGGCGGCGGCGATGGCGGTCAACTCGAGCGTTAGGGCAGTACGCAGTCCGGAGCGCATGGCAGATTTACGAGGGCGAATTGGGGGGAGGGGCGGGGGCCGACTCTAGTCAAGCTTGGCCGCCGTGACAGCGGGGTTTGCCCCGCGAAACGTGCAGTTTCCTGCGCGTTTGCGGCAAACCGTCACGCCGGCCCGAGCAGCGCGCGGCAGCGCTTCTCGTGCTGGCGGATCTCGGAGAGCGTGACCTCGATGTCGTCGCGCTGCTGTTCCAGCTGCTCGCGGTGGCGCGCCAGGATGGCCAGGAAGGCGCGCAGCTGCGGCGCGGCGCTGGCCTGGCTGTCGTACATGTCGACGAGCTGCTTGATCTCCTGCAGCGCCAGCCCCAGGCGCTTGCCGCGCAGCGTCAGCTTCAGCCGCGTGCGGTCGCGCGGCGTGTAGACGCGGTTGCGACCCTTGCGGCCCGGCTCCAGCAGGCCGGCTTCCTCGTAGAAGCGGATCGCCCGCGGCGTGATGTCGAACTCGGCGGCGAGCTCGGTGATCGTGAAGGTCGACTGCTGCGGCTCGGTCGCGGCGGAGACAGACTTGCGGGGGGCCATGGCTACACTGAATTGACGTCCACGTCAGTCTAAAACCAGTCGAGCCCTGCTTATGGCCAACGCCCGCGAATCCGAACTGCATTACCCCCTGGGCGACACCCTGCCCGGCCCCGGCGAGGCGCTGGACCTGGCCCCCGGCGTGCGCTGGGTGCGCATGGGCCTGCCGTTCGCGCTGGACCACATCAACCTGTGGCTGCTGCGCGACCGCCTCGACGGCCGGGAGGGCTGGACCATCGTCGACTGCGGCATCGCCAGCGACGACACGCGGGCCCACTGGGAACAGGTGTTCGCCGAGCGGCTGGACGGCCTGCCGGTGCTGCGCGTGATGGCCACGCATTTCCACCCCGATCACCTGGGGTTGGCGCATTGGCTGACCGAGCGATGGGGCTGCCGTCTGTGGATGAGCGCGACGGACTTCAACCTCGCCCGGCTGGCCAGCAGCTCCACCGTGGGCATGGGCGGCGCCAGCGCGGCCGCCTTCTTCGGCAGCCACGGCCTGACCGACCCGGACTCGCTGGACAAGATCCGCGCCCGCGCCGACTACTACCCGAAGATGGTGCCGGTCGTGCCGGCTGCCTACCGGCGGCTGATGGACGGGATGACGGTCGAGATTGGCGGGCGCGCCTGGCGCTGCATCGCCGGCTACGGCCACGCGCCGGAGCACATCAGCCTGTTTTGCGACGACGCCAAGCTGCTGATCTCCGGCGACATGGTGCTGCCGCGCATCTCGACCAACGTGTCCGTCGTCGACGTGGAGCCGGAGGCCGACCCGCTGACGCTGTACCTGCAGTCGCTGTCCCGCTACGCGGACCTGCCGGCCGACACGCTGGTGCTGCCGTCGCACGGCAAGCCCTTCACCGGCCTTCACCAGCGCATTGACCAGCTGCGCGAGCACCATGACGAGCGGCTGGCCGAGGTGATGGCCGCCTGCCGCGCCGAGCCCACGCATGCCGCCGGGCTGCTGGGCGTGCTGTTCAAGCGCAAGCTGGACCTGCACCAGACCACGTTCGCGATGGGCGAGGCCATTGCCCACCTGCATGCGCTGTGGCTGCAGGGCACGCTGACGCGCACGCGGGGGGATGACGGCGTCTACCGCTTCACGGCGGGCTGAGTCGCCCATCGGCGGCCACTGTGACCCCCTCAGGAAAAACGCCGCCCCGGATGCTCCGGCGGCGGCGTTCCTTTTTTGCCCGGTACCTTCTCTCCCTCTGTGCCGCTGGCGTCAGGCCAGACAGCGGGTACCCGTGGTGACAGCGATGGGCTGGAGTGTTGCTGAACGTGAACGGCCCATTGCCCTGTTGGCGAGGGAATATTCACTTGCAATGCATTTCATTGCCGGCAGCGCCCCCCCCGCCGGCGCGGGTTCAGCGCGGCGCGGCCGGGCGAGGGCTCACTGAACGACGATGGATTCTTCGCGCAGCGCCTCGCGCGAGCGCTCGAAGTCCGGCAGCACGGAGCGCACCGTGTCCCAGAACGCCGGGCTGTGGTTCATCTCGCGCAGGTGGGCCAGTTCGTGCGCGACGACGTAGTCGATGATGGCCGGCGCGAAGTGGATGAGGCGCCAGTTCAGCCGGATGGAGCCGTCGGCGCTGGCACTGCCCCAGCGCGTCTGCGCGGACGACAGTCGCAGCGACTTCATCGCCACGCCCAGCTGCGCGGCGAAATGCCGGCAGCGCGGCAGGAAGTCTTCCCTGGCGCGGGCCTGCAGCCAGGTCTGGGTCAGGTCGCGGATCTGCTCGGCCGCGGCCCCGTGGGGCAGCGGCAGGCGCAGCTGGCGCGTCGCCTCGTCCCACGCGACCTCGCGCTCGCCGGGTGAGATGACCAGCGTCAGCGGCTGGCCCAGGTAGGGCAGGCGGCCGCCGTCCACCCATTCGATGCGGGCGGCCTGCACGCGCTGCTGGCGCTCGCGCTGCTCGACGAGCTTGCGCAGGATCCAGTCGCCCTTGTGGTGCAGCGCGCGTTCGATCTCGGGGATGGGCACCCAGCGCGGCGCGCTGACGCGCAGCCCCTGCGGGCCGACGACGAAGCCGATGCTGCGCCGCCGCGCGCGCTTGAGCTCGTAGCCGATGCGGTGCTGGCCCAGGTAGAGCTCGCGCCGCGAGCGCGCCGCGCCGGGGTCGGCGGGCTCGACGTCGGCCACGGCCTCGAACAGCGACAGCTGGCTGTCCTGCAGGAGGGGGGCCGGGCGCTTGGGCGGCATGGCGGCGTTCAGTGCTGGTTGGCGGTGCCGGCCACGCCGGCGGGCGGAGGGTTGCGGTAGGCCTCCGGGTCGAGGCGGCGCATTTCCGACTCGATCCAGTCCTTCACCTCGTTCATCAGCTCGCCCGGCTGGCGGCCCTCGGGGCGGATCTGCCGGCCGATGGAGATGTCGACGACGCCGGGCCGGAGCAGGAAGCTCTTGCGCGGCCAGCAGCGTGCAGCGGTGGCGGCGATGGGCACGACGGGCAGGCCGGCCTCGATGGCCAGGCGGGTGCCGCCGGTCTTGTATTCGCCCACCTCGCCGCGCGCGATGCGCGTGCCCTCGGGGAACATGATGACCCAGTTGCCCTGCGCGCCCAGGCGCTTGCCCTGCGTGAGCACCTTGTTCCAGGCCTCTGTGCGGCGGCCGCGGTCGATGTGGATCATGTCCATGCGCGCCATCGCCCAGCCGAAGAACGGCACGTACAGCAACTCGCGCTTGAAGACGTAGGCCAGCGGGTGGCTCAGCAGCGCCGGGTAGGCGAAGGTTTCCCAGGTGCTCTGGTGCTTGGACAGCAGCACGACGCCGGCGGTGCGGTCCGACGCGGTGGGCAGGTTCTCCATGCCGTGGATGCGCCAGCGGATGCCGCAGATCCAGCGTGCGCTCCAGATGGCGATCTTGAGCCAGTTGGCACAGGCCCAGTAGATCGGGTCGCCGCGGCGGAACAGCGACAGCACCAGCACGCCCAGCGCCCACGGGATGACGGTGATGATGAGGACGAGGACGAAGATCAGCGAGCGGATGGCGCTCAGCAAGTTGGACATCAGTTCAGGTCTCCGGCCTGGGTATCGGGGGGCAGGGCTTCGCCGCGCCGCTCGGCCTGGCGGCGGCGCTCTTGCTGGATCAGCGTCTCGGCAAAGCTCATCAGGTCGTCATGCACACGGGCGCCGGGCACCTGCACCAGCAGGTTGGCCAGTTCATCGGTGCCCAGGTGGCCGAACGGGCCGGTCAGCACGAGGTGCGGCACGCAGCCGGCGTTCTGCGCCGTCAGCAGGTCGGTCAGCGACGCGCCCACCATGTGCACGTCGGTCAGCTCCACGTCGAAGCGCTCGCCGATCTGCTGGATCAGCCCGGGCAGCGGCTTGCGGCAGTCGCAGCCTTCCTCGGGCGTGTGCGGGCAGAAGAAGGCCGCGTCCAGCCGCCCGCCCTTTTCGGCCAGCAGCTGGTTCAGCCTCAGGTGCACGGCGTTCAGCGACGCCATGTCCAGCAGGCCGCGGCCGATGCCGGCCTGGTTGGTCGCCAGCACCGTGTGCCAGCCGGCGTGGTTGAGCCGTGCAACGGCCTCCATCGCCCCGGGCAGCGGGTCCAGCTCCTCCGGTGCCTTGACGTGGTCGTCGCGGTAGCGGTTGAGCGTGCCGTCGCGCCCCAGGATGACGAGCTTCATGCCGTGGGCGTGGTCGGCGCGCATCGTGGGCACGGCAGTCAGGCCGCCAGGCGCGACAGGTCGGCCACGCGGTTCATCGCGGCATGCAGGCGGCCCAGCAGCGCGAGGCGGTTGGCGCGCAGCGCCGGGTCCTCGGCGTTGACCATGACGCCGTCGAAGAAGGCGTCGACCGGCGCCTTCAGCGCGGCCAGGCGTTGCAGCGAGCCGGTGTAGTCATGCTGCTCGAACAGCGTGTCGGCCTGCGGCTGCACGTCGGCGATGGCGGTCGCCAGCGCCTGCTCCGCGGCTTCCTGCAGCAGCTCCGACTTCACCTCGGTCGGCAACTCGCCCTCGACCTTCTTCAGGATGTTGCCGACGCGCTTGTTGGCGGCGGCCAGCGAGGCGGCTTCCGGCAGCGCGGCGAAGGCCCGCACGGCCAGCAGGCGCTTGGGCACATCCCCCAGGCGCGTGGGCGCCAGCGCCAGCACGGCGTCGACTTCCTGGGCGCTGTAGCCCTGGTCGCGAAGCGACACGGCCAGGCGGTCGGCGAAGAAGCCCAGCAGCGCCTGGCGGGTTTCCTGCGGGTTCTGGATCAGCTCGCCAAAGGCCGGCAGGGCTGCGTCGACGAGGGCCGGCAGCTCCAGCGGCAGGTTCTTCTCGACGAGGATGCGGATGACGCCCAGCGCGTGGCGGCGCAGCGCGAACGGGTCCTTGTCGCCGGTGGGCAGCTGGCCGATGCCGAACAGGCCCACCAGCGTCTCCAGCTTGTCGGCCAGCGCGACGACCGTGCCGGTGTGGTTGCGTGGCAGCGCGTCGCCGGCGAAGCGGGGCTTGTAGTGGTCTTCAATCGCGATGGCGACGCCGTCGCGCAGGCCCTCGTGGCGGGCGTAGTAGCCGCCCATGATGCCCTGCAGCTCGGGGAACTCGCCGACCATGTCG
>JAYSCT010000148.1:0-9889 GCA_041914785.1 Roseateles sp. | reverse complement strand
GACCCCCGGGCCGACAACCGCGCGCTGGTGCGTGGCTGGCTGCGCGCCGCGCCCGATGGCGCGCTGCTGTTCTGCCACCCGGCGCTGGGCGGCCCCGACGCGGGCGACGCCATCGCCGCGGCGCGTGCCAACGAAATGGCCTACCTGTCGGGCGACACCTTCGCGCAGGACCTGGCCGAGGCCGGCATCACGCTCGGCTGAAGGCCCGGGCCGGCCAGCCGCCTCATGGGCAGGCGGCCGGCCGCGGCAGCTCGAACAGCGTGGCGCGCCGGCCCGTGAAGGCCGGCCGGGCGTCGGCCGGTGCATCCGCCGCGGCGGCCACCAGCCACAGCCGCCCCGGCGCGCAGCGCTCGCGGGCCAGGCGGGCCGGCGTCCACAGCACCTGCGCGCCGTGCGCGGGGTCGAAGCGGGCCGCGTCCAGCAGCTCGCGCTGCCAGTTGTCGCCGCCCTGCGTGGCCAGCGCGTCCCAGTCGGCCAGCACCGCGGGCGGCGCGGCCAGGCGGGCCTGCAGGCGCAGGTCGAAGAAGGGCTCGCCGGCCAGCAGCACGCGGTCGCCGGGCGCCAGGCGGGCCTGCAGCGCCGCGCCGACGTCGGCGTGGTCGGGCTTGCCCCAGTGCACCAGCGCCGGCACGCTGGCCGCGCAGATCAGCGCGCCCGCGGCCCAGGCCAGTCGCGCGCCGCGCCGGCCGCGCCAGGCCTCGGCCAGCAGCAGCGCCAGCGGCGGCAGCGCCGGCAGCACATAGCCCACCAGCTTCGAGCGCGGCAGCGAGAAGAAGACGACGATGACCAGCAGCCACCAGCCGTCGAAGCCGGCCCGGCGCAGCGCGGCCGGCAGGCGCAGGCTCAGCGGCAGCGCGCCCAGCGGCAGCACGGCCAGGAAGAACCACCACGGCTGCGCGTTGTTGAAGCGCGCCTCGGTGTAGCGGCGGAAATGCTGCTCGACGATGAAGTAGTCGAAGAAGCCCGGGAAGCGCTGCTGCATGGCCAGCAGCCACGGCAGCGCCACGGCGGCGAACACCGCCAGCGCCAGCGGGTGCAGCGCGAACGCCAGCGCCCGCCAGCGCCGCTGCCACAGCAGCCAGCCGCCCACGACGAGGCCCGGCAGCACGACGCCGATCAGGCCCTTGGACAGCAGCGCCAGCCCCATGGCCGCCCAGGCGGCGCACAGCCAGGCGAGGCGCGGGCGCTCGGCGTCGAACGCGCGCCGCGCGCTGACGATGGCCAGCGAGATCCAGCCGGCCACCAGCATGTCGTGGTTGGCGTACTGGCCGCCCAGGTAGAACAGCGGCAGCACGGCCAGCACCGCCAGGGCCTGCCCGGCGCCGGCCAGCCCGCCGCGTGCGCGGGCCTCCATCCACAGCGCCAGCCCCAGCAGCCACGCGCCCAGCAGCGGCGCCGCGCGCAGCGCCAGTGGCACGGGGCCCAGCAGGCGAATGGCCGCCATGTCGACCCAGTACATCAGCGGCGGCTTGTGGAAGTAGGGCAGTCCGAACAGCGTGGGCGTCAGCCCGTGGCCGTCGCGCAGCATCTCGTAGGCCACGCCGCCGTAGCGGCCCTCGTCGGGCAGGGCCACGGGTCGCCAGCCGGCCAGCACGACCAGCCACACGGCAAGCGCGGCCAGCGGCCACCAGGACGGCAGGCGGCGGGAGAGATCGTTGGGGAGCAGACGCATCACGCCAGCCTAGGGGCGGCGTGTGACGCCGCTTGTCGCCGGGCTTGTGCCGGCCTTGCGCGGAGGCGTCAGCGCCGCGGCGGCAGGCGGTGCGTCTGGCCGATGGCCAGCGTGAAGAAGTCGTCCTCCGCCAACCCCAGCGCGGCGCGCTGGCGGGCCAGCTGGCGCGGCGGTTCGTCCAGCGCCTCGTCGGTCAGCTCGAAGGTGCCCCAGTGCACGCCCAGCGAGCGCCGGGCGCCGAGGTCGGCGTGGATCTTCAGCGCCTCCTCGACGTTGACGTGCTGCTCCTTCATGAACCAGCGCGGCTCGTAGGCGCCGATGGGGATCAGCGCGATGTCGAAGCCGCCGTCGCGCTGCCGCTCGGCGAAGCGCTCGCGGATGTCGGCGAAGTCGCGCGAGTAGCCGGTGTCGCCGGCGAAGAACAGCTGGCAGTCCGGCGCGAACACCGCGAAGCCGCCCCACAGCGTCTTCATGCGGTCGGCCAGGCCGCGCGCCGACCAGTGCTGCGCCGGCACGAGCGCGATGTCCACGCCGTCCAGCATGTGCTGCTGCCACCAGTCCAGCTCGACGACGCGCTCGACGCCGCGGCGGCGGAACCAGTCGGCCAGCCCCAACGGCACGACGAACAGCGGGCTGCCGCCGGGCTGCGCCGCCAGTGCGCGGCAGGAGGCCAGGTCCAGGTGGTCGTAGTGGTTGTGCGACACCAGCACGGCGTCGATGCGCGGCAGCTCGGCCAGCGCGACGCCGGGCGGCTGCTCGCGCCGCGGGCCGGCGAACGAGACCGGCGACGCGCGCTCCGAGAAGATCGGGTCGGTCAGCAGGTTCAGGCCGCCCAGCTGGGCCAGCACGGTGGCGTGGCCGATCCACGTCACCGCCGGCTGCTGCGCGGCACCCCGGTTGGCATGGACGAAGGCGAGGTCCGCCGGCTGCGTGGGAATGGGGTCGACCGGCCGCCGCGGCAGGCCCTGGCGCGCCGCGTTCCAGCGCCAGCGCAACACGTCGGCCAGTGACTTGGGCTCGAAGTCGCCGTGGTTGTTCTGGAAGCCGCCGTCGCGGTGGTGGGCGGGGCGGCTCACCGGGTGACGATGTCGCGGTGCGCCGGCGCCAGCCGTGCCAGCAGGCGGTTCTGCGTCGCGAACGGCACGCCGGCGCGTTCCATCGCGCGCTGCAGGTGCTCCACCAGCGCGTTGAAGTCGCCCTTGCCGACGCCCAGGTGCGCGTGCGCGTCCTTCATGCCGACGCCCTCGTAGACGCAGGGGCCGCCGGCCACGACGCAGAAGTAGTCGGCCAGCGCGCGCTGCAGGTGCTTCACGTTGATGCCGTCGAAGAACGGCGCGAGGCGCGGGTCCGCCAGCATGCTGCTGTAGAAGTCGTTCGTGAAGGCCTGGATGGCGTCGCGGCCGCCCAGCGCCTGGTAGAGCACGTCGTCGGCCGGCAGCGGCGCCGCGCCGGGCACGACGGTGCGGGGCGCGGGCTGTGCCGAGGCCAGCGGGGCGGCCAGCACGAAGGCCAGGGCGATCAGCGACTTCATCGGCCCAGTCTAGCGGCCCGCGCGCGGCTTTGCGTGCGCAGCTCACGCGGGTGGGCGACCCCTGCACGGCACGCGCGCCGCGGTCCCGGCATGATGCCGGCATGACGCGGGGATGGAGAACCTGGACATGGCGACTGCTGGCCGGACTGGCCGGCCTGTCGCCGTGCGCGCGCGTCGCTGCGGAGCCGCCGCGGCCGCTCGTGCTGCTGGTGGAGACCAGCGGGCTGATGCCGCATGCCCGCATCGAGGACGACCGTGTCGTCGAGGGGCTGCAGCTGGACCTGGCCCAGGCGCTGGGCCGCCGGCTGGGCCGCGAGATCGTGGCCCAGCCGGTGCCGCGCAAGCGGCTGGCCGAGGCCCTGCAGCGCGGCGAGGGTGACCTGCTGTGCGACTACCAGAGCGACTGGCTGCCCGGCGACTTCGCGTGGAGCCGCCCGTTCCTGCCCGACCAGGCGCTGCTGGTCAGCGCCGCGTCGGCACCGGCGCCGGCCATGCTGGCCGCGCTGAGCGGCCAGCCGGTGGGCACGGTGCGCGGCTATGTCTACCCCGAGATGATGCAGTTGCTGGGCAGCAGCTTCGTGCGCGACGACGCGCCGGACGCGGTGACCAACCTGCGCAAGCTGGAGCGCGGCCGCACGCAGCATGCGCTGACGGGGCGGCGCGTGCTGTCCTACCAGCAGCGCATCGGCGAGTTCAAGCTGGCGCTGCACCCGCCGCTGGTGGTGTCGGAGGTGCTGGCGCAGTGCGCGCTGTCACCGTCCAGCCCGGTGAAGCTGGACGCGCTGAACGCCGCCATCCGCGGGCTGGTGGCCGACGGCGAGTTGAACCGCCTGCTCAACAAGTACCGCTAGCCTTCGCCGATGCGCCTGGCCAGATGGGCCAGCGCCTCCTCGACCTGGTCCACCAGCACCAGGCACAGGTCGCCCGGCTGCAGGCGGGCCAGCGCGCGGTCGATGGCCGTGAACTCGCCGACGATCTCCTCGATGTGCGTCGTGCGCGACGCCCCTTCGAGGCCGGCGCGCAGCAGCGCCACCACCTCGCCGGCCTGGCGGCCGCGCTGGCAGGCGTCCTCGTACAGCACGACGTCATCGAACGCGGCGCCCAGGATCTCGGTCTGGATGCGGATGTCCTCGTCGCGCCGGTCGCCCGCGCCGCTGATGACGACGACGCGCTTCTTGGCCGGCATGGCCGCCACCGCGTCCACCAGCGCCTTCATCGCGTCGCCGTTGTGGCCGTAGTCGGCGATGACGGTGGCGCCGCGGTAGTCCATCACGTTGAAGCGGCCGGGCGCGTTGTCGGCATCGTTGGCGAAGCTGCCCACGCCGCGGCGGATGGTGTCCCAGTCCAGCCCCACGCCCCAGGCGGCGGCCACCGCAGCCATCGCGTTCTCGACCTGGAAACCGATGACGCCGCCGCGCGTCAGCGGGATGTCGCGCAGCGGAATGCTCTCGCGCCACACGCCCTGGGCGGCCACGATCTGGTCGCCGTCGACGTAGACGCAGCGCTTACCCTGCGCGCGGTGCGTGGCCATCAGCGGGTGGTGGCGGTCGGCCGCGAAGTAGATGACCTGGCCGGGGCAGATCGAAGCCATCTGCGCGGTCAGCGGGTCGGCCGCGTTCAGCACCGCGTAGCCATTGGGTGCCACGTTCTGCACGATGACGCGCTTGACCAGCACGATGTCCTCGGCCGTGTGCAGGAAGTTCATGCCCAGGTGGTCGCCCGCGCCGATGTTGGTGACGACGGCCACCTGGCAGCGGTCGAAACCCAGACCCTCGCGCAGGATGCCGCCGCGGGCGGTCTCCAGCACGGCGGCTTCCACGTCGGGGTGCATCAGCACGTTGCGCGCGCTCTTGGGGCCGGAGCAGTCGCCGCTGTCGATCTGGCGGCCGTCGACGTAGACGCCGTCGGTGTTGGTCATGCCGACCTTCAGGCCGCAGCTGGCGAACATGTGCGCGATGAGGCGCGTGACCGTCGTCTTGCCGTTGGTGCCGGTCACGGCCACGACCGGGATGCGGCCGTCCTCGGCCTTGTTGCCGGTGCCGAACAGGTGGCCGATGATGGCTTCGCCGACGTTGCGGCCCTTGCCGAAGCTGGGCGACAGGTGCATGCGCAGGCCCGGCGCGGCGTTGACCTCGACGATGCCGCCGTTGATCTCCTCCAGCGGCCGCAGCACGCTCTCGGCGACGACGTCCACGCCGCAGACATGCAGGCCCACGACCTGCGCCGCCGCGATGGCGCGCGCGGCCACTTCGGGGTGCACGTCGTCCGTCACGTCGGTGGCGGTGCCGCCGGTGGACAGGTTGGCGTTGTTGCGCAGGATGACGCGCTGGCCCTTCTCGGGCACGGACTCGGGCGTGAGGCCCTGCTGCGTGAGCCGCGCGACGGCGATGTCGTCGAAGCGGATCTTGGTCAGCGACGTGGCGTGGCCGTCACCGCGGCGCGGGTCGCTGTTGACCTTGTCCACCAGCTGCTTGACGGTCAGCTGGCCGTCGCCGATGACGTGCGGCGGGTCGCGGCGGGCCGCGGCGATCAGCTTGTCGCCAATCACCAGCAGGCGGTAGTCGCCGCCCGGCAGGAACTTCTCGACCATGACCTGGCCGATCTCGTCGGCGGCCTTGTAGGCAATGTCGAAATGCGCACGGTCCACCACGTTGACCGTCACGCCCTTGCCCTGGTTGCCGTCCTGCGGCTTCACGACGACCGGCAGGCCGATCTCCTGCGCCACGGCCCAGCCGTCGTCCGGCGAATCGACCGGGCGGCCGATGGGCACCGGCACGCCGGCGGCCTGCAGCAGGCGCTTGCACAGGTCCTTGTCCTGGGCGATGGATTCGCTGACGGCGCTGGTCGCGTCCACCTCGGCGGCCCAGATGCGGCGCTGCTTGGCGCCCCAGCCGAACTGCACCAGGCTGCCCTGCGTCAGCCGGCGGTACGGGATGCCGCGGGCGATGGCCGCATTGACGATGGAGCCGGTGGAGGGGCCGAGGCGGATGTCCTCGTCCAGCTCGCGCAGCTGCGCGATGACCGCATCGGCATCGAACTCGCCGCCGTCCAGCGCGGCGGTGACGAGCTTGACGGCCTGCTCGAACGCCAGCCGGCCGACGTCTTCCTCGCTGTACTCGATGACGATCTGGTAGGTGCCGGCCTCGGGCGTGACGTGCGTCTGGCTGAAGGTCACCGGGCAGCCGGCCTGGGCCTGCAGCGCCAGCGTGGCCTGTTCGAGCACCTGGGCCAGCGAGGTGTCGGCGCGCAGCTCGCCGATCGTGGGGAAGAGCTGGCGCAGGCGCGGCTCGAAGCCGGGCAGGCGCTCCAGCGAGCGCTCGGCCTCGTTGCAATGCACGACGGCCTCGATGGTCGTGTGGCGGCTCCACATGTTGGGGCCGCGCAGCGCGCGGGTGCGGGAAACGTCCATGGTCTTGTCGTCTTATGCCAGGTGGAGGTCGGGAACGAAGGTGTCGAGGCCGGCGGCGATGAGCTCGGGCGAGATGCCCAGCGCCCAGGCCGCGGCGACGGCCGCCAGCAGCGTCGCGGCGTCGGTCGCCTCGCCGCCGAAGCGGCGCAGCAGCGCGTCGATGTTGGCGCCGGGCGTCTCGGCCGGGCCTTGCGCCAGCACGGCAGCGCCGCCGCGCAGGAAGACGGCGCGGCCGCCGCGCTCGCGGTGCTGGCGGATGGCCTCCAGGCCGCCGTCCTCGGCGTAGAACACCACCTCGCCATCGCTGAGCTCGGCCATGTCCACGAGGCGCGGGTGGGCGGCGTGCAGCACGCTGGCGCCGTCGCTGAGCACCACGTCGACCTGCGTGCGCAGCACCTTGTAGAGCTGGTCGACATCCTGCACGTCGAACTCGGCGAGCGCCTCGATGCCGTCCAGGTCGGTGACGACACCGACCGCGGCGCGGTCATACGCCAGGCCGTCGCGCAGGATGGAGGCGGGGCTGTTCTCGACGACGACGGCGTTGACGCCGCGGTTCATCAGCAGGCGGTGCGCGGCGTCCCAGCGGGCGCTGTCCTTCTTCTCGACGCAGCGCGTGCCCAGGAACAGGCCGTCGCGGCAGGCCAGGCCCACATGGCGACCGTTCAGGTGCAGCAGCCAGGCGACCAGGCGCGTGATGTGGCGGCCGCCCCGCGAGCCGGCCACGCCGACGATGGGGATGCGGCCGGACTCGTCCTCGGCAAAGAGGTGGTCGATGATGGCCTGGCCCACGGGCTGCGGCGCGCCGCCGGCGGGCTTCAGGTGCATCAGCAGGCCCGGGCCCGCATTCACCTCGACGATGGCGCCGCCGGTCTCGCTCAGCGGCTTGGAGATGTCCTCGGTCACGAGGTCCACGCCGGCGATATCCAGCCCCACGGTGCGGGCGGCCAGCGACACGGCATGCGCCACCTCGGGGTGCACCTCGGCCGTGCAGTCGATGGCGACGTTGCCGTTGCGCTGGATCAGCACGCTCTTGCCCGCGGGCGGCACGCTGTCGGGCGCAAAGCCCTGGCGCTGCAGGTCCAGCAGCACGACGGGGTCTTCGCCCAGCGTGATGCGGTTCAGCGGGAAGTCCTCGGTCAGGCCGCGGCGCGGGTCGGTGTTGATCTGGCTGTCGATGAGCTCGGCGATGGTCTGCCGGCCGTCGCCATGCACCCAGGCCGCCTCGCCGCGCGCGGCCGCCACGACCTGGCCGCCGACGACCAGCACGCGGTGCTCGTTGCCGCGGATGTAGCTCTCGACGAGCACCGACGAGCCCTCGGCGTCGGCCAGCTTGAAGGCGGCTTCGCAGTCGGCCTCGTTGGCGATGTCCAGCGTGACGCCGCGGCCGTGGTTGCCGTCGCTGGGTTTGATGACCACGGGCAGGCCGATGTCCTGCGCGGCGCGCCAGGCGGCGGCGGCGCTCTTGACCTCTTCGCCCTCGGGCACGGGCACGCCCACGGCCTTCAGCAGCGTCTTGGTCAGGTCCTTGTCGCCGGCGATGCCTTCGGCGATGGCGCTGGTCATGTCCGTCTCGGCCGTCCAGATGCGGCGCTGGCGCGCGCCGTGGCCGAGTTGCACGAGGTTGCCGTCGTTCAGGCGGATGTGGGGGATGCGGCGGTCGGTCGCGGCAGCGACGATGGCGGCCGTGGACGGGCCCAGGTAGCAGTCGTCCAGCTTTTCGCGCACGCGGGCGACGGCGGCGGGCACGTCGAACGGCGTGTCGTTGATCATCGCCATGATGAGCGCGTGGCCCTCGGCCAGCGCGGCGCGCGCGACCTGCTCGTCACGCGCGCGGAACACCATGCGGTAGACGCCGCGCTGGCTGGTGCTGCGCGTCTGGCCGAAGCCGGTGGGCATGCCGGCCAGGTTCAGCAGTTCGATGACGATGTGCTCCAGCACATGGCCGCACCAGGTGCCTTCACGCAGCCGCTCGATGAAGCCGCCGCGCTCGCCGACGCCGCAGTGGTGCTCGATGAGGGCGGGCAGCGCGGCCGTCAGGCGGTCGTTGAAGCCGGGCAGCAGGTGGCTGGGGTAGTCCTCCAGCTCGCCCAGGTCCAGCCAGACCTCCAGCACCGGTCGGTAGGTCCACATGTTGGGGCCGCGCAGGTAGTTGATGCGCAGCAGGCGGATGTCTTCTTTTGTGCTCATGAGGTCGTGGGTAGGCGCGGCAGGCGCTCGGAATTGTGCGCCGAAGTCATCAGGGAGAATCGCGTCAGCCCGGCAGAGCCAACAACAACATGCAAGACCAACTTCCAGCGACAGCACCTCATCCGCAATCGGCCGCCCTGCAGGGGCAGCTCCTGGCTGGCGAGAACGTGCTGGCCACCGTGGAGGTTGACCTGGACGCCCAGGGCCGCTTCGCCCAGGGGCTGTTGGCGTTGACGAATTCACACCTGCGCGCCTACGAGCCGGCCAGCGGCACCTGGCACAGCCACGAGCTGGCGCCGGGCCAGACGCTCAGGCTCAGCGACCACGGCGGCCTGGCTTTCCTGGAGCTGTCCGACGCCGAGCGGCGCCTGGCACGCTGGCGCTTCACGCTGGCTGGCAACCCGGCCGCCGTCAAGCTGGTGGACGCCTTCGACCGCGAGCAGCTGCGCCTGGCCGGCCGGCCGGCGCCGGAGCCGGAAGAGGAGGCCGACGACTTCGACTTCGGCGAGTCCGGTGCGTCGCCCAGCACCTGGGTGCTGCTGCGGCTGTGGCGCTTTGCCCGGCCCTACCAGGGGCAGCTGCTGCTGGGCTTTGCGCTGATGCTGGGCTCCATCGGCGCCACACTGGTGTCGCCCTACCTGACGATGCCGCTGATGGACCGGGTCCTGATCCCGTTTCAGAACGGCCAGGCCATCGACGCCACGCTGGTGGCGTTGCTGCTGGGCGGGCTGTTCGGCGCGGCGCTGCTGTCGTGGGTGCTGGGCTGGGCCAAGACCTATCTGCTGGCGCTGGTGTCCGAGCGCATCGCGGCCGACCTGCGCACCGCCACGTTCGACCACCTGCTGAGCCTGTCGCTGGAGTATTTCGGCAACAAGCGCACCGGCGACCTGATGGCGCGCATCGGCTCCGAGACCGACCGCATCAGCGTGTTCCTGTCCCTGCACGCGCTGGACTTCATCACCGACGTGCTGATGCTGCTGATGATCTCGACGATCCTCTTCAACATCCACCCGGGCCTGGCGCTGGCCACGCTGGTGCCGCTGCCCTTCATCGCCTGGATGATCCACCTGGTGCGCGACCGCCTGCGCAC
>JAYSCT010000147.1:0-10234 GCA_041914785.1 Roseateles sp. | reverse complement strand
GCGAAGAAGCCCAGGATGATGACCACGTCGTGCAGGTTGGCGATGATGCCGGCCAGCGCGAACTTCCATTCGAAGCGGATCGCCAGGTAGATGACGATGCCGACGATGGTCATGGCCAGCGCCTTGGCGGCGTCCACAGCCAGTTCGGCGCCGACGGCCGGGCCGACCACCTCGGAGCGCGACAGCGTGACGGGCTCGGCGCCGGCGGCGGTCTTGCAGATCTGCTTGCTGACCTGCTCGCCCTGGGCCGTCACCTCCTGGTGCTCGCTGACCGTACCGGCGTCCGCCCGGCACAGTTCGCCGAAGACCTTGCCGACCACCTCGGTCTGCTTCTCGCCGGCACGCACCGGCAGGCGGATCATCACGTCGCGCGACGAGCCGAAGTTCTGCACCTGCACCTCGCCGTAGCCCATCTTCTCGATGGTCAGGCGGGTCTTCTCGACGTCGGCCGCCTGCGGGTAGGCCACCTCGATGACGGTGCCGCCGGTGAACTCGATGGAGAAATGCAGCCCGCGCGTGATCAGGAAGAACACGGCGGCGGCGAAGGTGACGAAGGAGATGACGTTGAAGATCAACGCATGCTTCATCAGCGGCAGGTCGCGCTTGATGCGAAAGAGTTCCATGGTCTAGCTTTCTCAGGCTTTCGCGGCGACGTCGGTCGTTTCGGCTTCGGGCTTCCAGATCTGCCCGATCGACACGCTCTTGAGCTTCCTCTGGCGGCCGTACCAGAGGTTCACGAGGCCGCGCGAGAACACGACGGACGAGAACATCGAGGTCAGGATGCCCAGGCAGTGCACGACGGCGAAGCCCTTGATCGGGCCGGAGCCGAACACCAGCAGTGCGACACCGGCGATCAGCGTCGTCACGTTGGAGTCCAGGATGGTGGCGAAGGCGCGCTCGTAACCGAGGTGGATGGCCTGCTGCGGCGAGGCGCCGCCGCGCAGTTCCTCACGGATGCGCTCGTTGATCAGCACGTTGGAGTCGATGGCCATGCCCAGCGCCAGCGCCATGGCGGCGATGCCCGGCAGGCTCAGCGTGGCCTGCATCAGCGACAGCGCGGCCACCAGCAACAGCACGTTGAAGCCCAGCGCCAGCGACGAGAACACGCCGAACAGCAGGTAGTACACGCACATGAACGCGGCCACGGCGACGAAGCCCCAGGTCACGCTGGCGATGCCCTTCTCGATGTTCTCCTTGCCCAGGCTCGGACCGATGGTGCGCGACTCGATGATCTCCATCGGCGCGGCCAGCGAGCCGGCGCGCAGCAGCAGCGCGGTGTCGCTGGCTTCCTGCGCGGTCATCGCGCCGGAGATCTGGAAGCGGTTGCCCAGCTCGGAGTTGATCTTTGGCGCGGTCACGACCTCGCCCTTGCCCTTCTCGAACAGCAGGATGGCCATGCGCTTGCCGACGTTCTCGCGCGAGACCTCCTTCATGATCCGTGCGCCCTTGGCGTCGACGGTCAGGTGCACGGCCGGGTTGTGGTTCTCGTCGAAGCCGGACTGCGCGTCGTTCAGGCTGTCGCCAGTCAGGATGACCTGGCGCTTGACGATGATGGGGCCGAAGCCCCGGTCCATGAAGCGCTCGGTGCCGAACGGCACGGGGCCGTTGCCCTTGAGCGCCTCGATGGCCTCGGCGCTGTCGTCCACCATGCGCAGCTCCAGCGTGGCGGTGCGGCCGATGATGTCCTGCGCCTTGGCGGAGTCCTGCACGCCGGGGAGCTGCACGACGACGCGGTCGCGGCCCTGCTGCTGGATGACCGGCTCGGCCACGCCCAGCTCGTTGACGCGGTTGTGCAGCGTCGTGATGTTCTGCTTGATGGCGGCGTCCTGCACGGCGGTCTGCGCCTGCGGGCTCAGCGCGCCGGCCAGGCCGCCGTCGGCCTGCGGCGTCCAGGTGACGTCGGGCAGCTGGGTCTTCAGCACGTCGATCGCCGCGGTGCGCTGCTCGGCATCGCGGAAGGCCACCAGCACCGTGTTGCCGTCGCGGCTGATGCCGGCGTGGCGGATGTTCTTCTCGCGCAGCATGGAGCGCACGTCACCGGTCAGCGCCTCGGCCTTCTTCGTGAGCGCCGCCTTCATGTCCACCTGCATCAGGAAGTGCACGCCGCCGCGCAGGTCCAGGCCCAGGTACATCGGGTTGGCGTGCAGCGCGGTCAGCCACTGCGGCGAGCGCGACAGCAGGTTCAGCGCGACGATGTAGCCCGGGTCGCCGGCATCCGGGTTCAGGGCCTTGCTGATCGCGTCCTTGGCCTTGAGCTGCGTGTCGGTGTCGCCGAAGCGGGCCTTGATGGAGCTGCCGTCGAACTGGACGTAGTCCGCCGTGACACCGGCCTGCTGCAGCGCGGCCTCGATGCGGGACTGCAGCGCCTGGTCCACCTTGACGGTGACCTTGGCGCTGGACACCTGCACCGCCGGCGCCTCGCCGAACAGGTTGGGCAGCGTGTAGAGGGTGCCGATCAGCAGCGCGACGAGCAGGATCGCGTACTTCCAGAGCGGATAGCGGTTCATGGAACTTCCTTGTCAGCGCCCGGACGGCGTGGTGGCCCGGGACATGGGCGCGCGGCCGTTTACTTCAAGCGGCCTTGATGCTGCCCTTAGGGAGAACCTGGGTGACGGCGCTGCGCTGCAGCTGCAGCTCGACGCCGCTGGCCACTTCCACGTGGATGAAGCTGTCGCCCAGCTTGGCGACCTTGCCGACGATGCCGCCGGCCGTGACCACCTCGTCGCCCTTGGCGATCGCCTCGATCATGGCCTTGTGCTCCTTCTGGCGCTTCATCTGCGGCCGGATCATGACGAAATAGAGCACCACGAACATGAGCACCAGCGGCAGCATGCCGAGGAGGCCGGATTCGGGGCTGGCGGCGGCCGGGGCGGCCTGGGCGTAGGCGTTGGAGATGAACACGATGATTTCCTTGAGGGTCGGGCGGCCGGAACCGCCGCAAAGCAACCTTGAATTCTAGTGCCGCGCCGCCTCTGGCCTCCGGCGCCGCCGCCGGGGCTGGGCCGTCGCCCACCCGGCCTGCTACGCTGCACCCGCGCCACCGCCCACCCCACGCCGAGCCCTGCCCTTGATCCCGAGGACGTTGACCGACCGCCTGAGCCTGCGCAGCCTGTTGACGCTGCCGCCGCTGCTGCCGGTGCTGGCACTGGGGGTGCTGGCGGGCACGCTGTGCTGGCAGGTCGCGCGCGACGGCGTGGAGCAGCTGTCCGGCCGGCTGATGACCGAGGCCGCCGGCCGCCTCGCGGCGGCGCTGGAACGCCAGCTGGGCGGCACCGACGCCGTGCTGGAGGTGGCCATGCCCACCGGCCTGCCGGCTCCCGACGATCTGACGCGCGAGCGCGACCTGCTGCGCCAGCGCTTCTGGCTGGCCACCTCGGCGCCGCCGGTGCAGTCCCGCAACGTCTATTACGGCGACCGGCGCGGCCACTTCATCGGGCTGTGGCGCTTCTCTGAGCAGGAGGCCGAACTGCGGCTGCGCACCGCCGACGGTGCACCGCGCACGCTGTACCGCTTCAGCGGCATCGACGGCGCGCTGCGCTCGCCGCTGGCGGAGACGCTGGCCTTCGACGCGCGGGCGCGGCCCTGGTTCCAGGCCGCGCTGGCGTCACCCGCCGCGCTGGGCTGGACGCCGGTCTACGCCGACGCCAGGACCGGGGACCTCGTGGTCACGCGCACCAAGCGCGTGCTCAACGCGGCCGGCGAACCCGAGGGCGTGGCCGCCACCGACGTGCCGCTCAAGCCGCTGGGCGCGCTGCTGGCACACCAGGCGCTGGGCCCGGACGCCGTCGCGATGGTGGTGGACGGCGGCGGCGGTCTCGTGGCCGTGTCGCGCGGTGCGGTGCTGAACGGCTCGCAGGGCCGGCTGAACGCTGCGCAGAGCAGCGACGCGCTGGTGGCCGGCGGCTTCAACGCGGTGCGGCGGCATGCCACGGCGCGCAGCGCCGGCACCTTCAGCGTCGAGGACGCCGACGGCGGCGCGCTGCAGGTCAGCCACGCCCCGGTGGACCCGTCGCTGGGGCTGGACTGGCGCGTCATCGTGGCCGCGCCGCGCGACGGCTTCCTCGGCGGCGTGCAGCGCGGCTTCATGCAGGCCGCCGTGCTGGCCGGCGCCGCGGCGCTGGCAGCGCTGGCACTGGGCGGGGCGGCGCTGGGCCTGGTCAACCGCGAGCTGCGCCGGCTGACCGACGCCACCGGCCGCATGGGCGACGGCCTGCTGGACCAGCCGCCCGACACGGGCCGCACCGACGCGCTGGGCGACCTGGCCCGCGGCCTGGCCGACATGCAGGCCCGGCTGCTGACCGACCAGCTCACCGGCCTGTGCAACCGCGGCGCCATCCTGCACCGCCTCGACGACCGCATCCTGCAGCAGCGCCGCCGCGACGACCGCTGGCCGTTCGCCATCATGCGCGTGACGCTGCGCGGCCTGGGCGACATCAACGCGCGGCTTGGCCACGGCGTGGGCGACGCCGTGCTGAAGGAGGCCGGCCAGCGGCTGCGCGCCGGCGTGCGCATCGGCGACATCGTGGCCCGCTACGGCGGCGACGAGTTCCTGCTGCTGCTGGAGTCCGTCGACAACCGCGCCGACGCCGAGGCCGCCCGCAACCACCTGGAGGCCGCGCTGCGGCTGCCGCTGCCCAGCCTGGCCGACGCGCCCGACGCGCCCGCCCCCCGCGCCGGCTTCGGCATCGCGCTGTACCCCGACGACGGCCAGGACACCCAGGCGCTGCTGCGCCATGCCCACGCCGATCTGCATGCCCACGACCATTGATCTCGCCGCGCTGCGCCGCCACGCCGTGGCGCGCAGCCTGTTCGCGCCCACCACGCTGATGAACGCCGTCGAGCGGCTCGGCGGCTTCGTGCAGGCCGACCCGCTGCGCGCGCCGGCCCGCGCGCAGGACCTGACGCTGCGCCACCGCGTCAAGGACTACCGCGCCGGCGACCTGGAGCGCCGCTACCCGCGCCTGCCGCTGCAGGAGGACTTCTTCATCAACTACGGCTTCGTGACGCCCTCGCTGCGCGCGCTGATGCACCCGCGCACGGCCCGGCGCACGTGGGAAGCGCCGCGCTGGAAGCTGGCCGACGCGGTGCTGGCCGAGGTCGCGCGGCTGGGCGAGGCGCACCCTGCCGACGTCGACGCGGCGCTGGGCCACGGGCCGGTGAAGAACTGGTTCGGCGGCAACAGCCGGCTGTCCACCGAGCTGCTGGACGGGCTGCACTTCCGCGGCCACCTGGACGTCGTGCGACGCGACAGCGGCACGCGCGTCTACCGGCTCGCCCAGCCATGGCAGGCGCACCCCGACCCGCAGGCGGCGATGGACGCGCTGGCCGACGTGGTGATCCAGAAGTACGCGCCGCTGCCGGCGGGCAGCCTCTCCACGCTGATCAGCATGCTGGCCAACGGCGCCCGCCAGTGGCAGGACCTGCGCAAGACGACGCTCGCTCGCGCCCGGCAGCGGCTGGCCCATGCGCGCGTGGACGGCACCGACTGGTACTGGCCGGCCAACGAGGACCCGACGCGCGGCTGGCGCGTCCCGGCCCAGGTGCGGCTGCTGGCGCCGTTCGACCCCGTGGTCTGGGACCGCCGCCGCTTCGAGCAGCTGTGGGGCTGGGCCTACCGCTTCGAGGCCTACACGCCGGCGGCCAAGCGCGTGCGCGGGCATTACGCGCTGCCGCTGCTGTGGCGCGACGACGTCATCGGCTGGGCCAATGCCGGCGTGAAGGGCGGGCGGCTGCAGGTGGCGTGCGGCTACGTGGCCGGTCGGGCGCCGCGCGACGACGGCTTCAAGGCGGCGCTGGCGGCGGAGGTCGACCGGCTGGCGGCGTTCCTGGGTGTCGAGGTCGGTTGATTTCGGTCGGAATTCAACACCAGCGGGAATATAAAAGCGTTCGAATATTCGCCAAAGATATAATCAGGGCTGCCGCGACGGCGCCCGGGTGGGGCCGCTCACGACGCACGCCGGGCGGCCCTCCGCAGCACAGCCCCGTCGCATCCCTCGATGCGCTCTTTCCAGAAAGGCTCGTTCATGAGCACCAAGATTTACGTGGGCAACCTGCCCTACTCCGTGACCGACGCCAGCCTGAAGAGCAACTTCGCCGAGTTCGGCAGCGTGTCCTCCGCCCGGGTCATGATGGACCGCGACACCGGCACCTCCAAGGGCTTCGGTTTCGTCGAGATGGCTTCTGCCGAAGTCGCCCAGGCCGCCATCGCCGCGCTGCACGGCGTGTCCGTCGATGGACGCTCCATCGTCGTGACGCTGGCGCGCCCGCGCGAAGGCGGCAGGGAGGCCGGCGGCCGCGGCGCCGGTGGCGGCGGCTACACCGCCAGCTCGCGCAAGGATGTCGGCTACGGCAATGGCGGCTTCGGCGGCGGTCGCTACTGACCCCCTCACCCCCGTGAACGACCGGCTCCGTGGAGCCGGTTTTTTTTGGCTCTTTGCGCGTTGGCTGTTGATCGCGTTGCAGCGCCCTGAATTCCGCCCGGCTTGGGATGCGCCGCGGCGCACAGGCGCGCAATTGCTCCGTGTCCCCCGGCCCGCGACGCGGGCCTCCTCCTTTACCTGCGCAATTGCGCACCTGTGCGCCGCGGCGATGCCACCACCGCTTGTCTCGACGAAGGCAAAACGCAACGCAGCAGCAGGCTGGGCAGGCCTGCTGCGCAGGTAAAGGAGGAGGGCCGCGCAGCGGCCCGGGGGACACGAAGCAGCAGGCCTGCCCAGCCTGCTGCCCAACCCCATCTTGTGGACTTCACCAGTCAACGCGCAAAGAGCCTTTTTTCGCCCTGCGCCACCCACCACGCAAGGAGTTCATGGGTCTGGACATCGGGCCGCCGCGCCGGGCTAGACGTTGACCGAACCCATCTGCGCCGCCGGGTAGCGCGTGCCGGCGATGGCGTGGCGCTGCAGCAGCGCCGCGATGCGCTCGCGGCGGCCGTCGTCGAGAGGCACGCCAACGGCCCGCGCGTTCTCGTCCAGCCGCCCGATGCTGCGCGTGCCGGGGATGGGCACGATGTCGTCGCCCTGGTCCAGCAGCCAGGCCAGCGCGAGCTGGGCCGGCGTGCGCCCCCAGGCCTCGGCCAGCGCGGCCAACGAATCGGCCAGCGCGAGGTTGTGGTCGAGGTTCCCGCCCTGGAAGCGCGGGTGGAGGCGGCGGCGGTCATCCGCGGCCAGCTGGTCGGCCGAGCGGATGGCGCCGGTCAGGAAGCCGCGGCCCAGCGGGCTGTAGGGCACCAGCGCGATGCCCAGCTCGCGGCAGGTGGGCAGGATCTCGGCCTCGACGTCGCGGCTCCACATCGAGTACTCCGTCTGCACCGCGGCGATGGGGTGCACGGCATGCGCGCGGCGGATGGTGGCGGCGGAGGCCTCGGACAGCCCCAGGTGGCGCACCTTGCCGGCCTTCACCAGTTCGGCCATCGCGCCCACCGTCTCCTCGATGGGCACGGTCTTGTCGACGCGGTGCTGGTAGTAGACGTCGATGTGGTCCACGCCCAGGCGCCCGAGGCTGGCGTCGCAGGCCTTGCGCACATAGGCCAGGCTGCCGTCGATGCGAGTGACGGCGCCGTCCGCGCTGCGCACATGGCCGAACTTGGTGGCCAGCACCACCTCGCTGCGGCGCGACCGCAGCAGCGGCGACAGCAGCCGCTCGTTGGCACCGATGCCGTACATGTCGGCCGTGTCGAGAAAGTTGATGCCGATATCCAGCGCGTGGTGCAGCACGGCCAGCGACTGCGCGTCGTCCGCCGGGCCGTAGAAATCGGACATGCCCATGCAGCCCAGGCCCAGTGCCGAGACCTCGGGGCCGTTGCTGCCGAGGCGGCGGCGGGGAAAGTCGGTGTGCGTCATGACGGAGCTCCTGGAACGGATCATCAACGGGACGGCGACAGCTTAGGAAACCCCGGCCACCGCCGCCCAGCACAAAGCTGGCGCATGCTTGCCCGATCCTCCGGGCCCGGGCCCGGGCCCCGCCGGGCGCCGCGAGGGCCATGGCGTTTGCACAATCGCCCACATGCCACCCGATGACGACCTCCAGGCCCTGCGCCAGCGCACCGTGGCGCAGGCGCTGGCCCATGCGCCCGCCGACGGGCACCACGCCACCGCACTGCCCTGGCTGCGCGTGATCCGCGCCAGCGCGCCGGCGCTGCCGGTGCCGGCCATCTACGAACCCGGCCTCGTGCTGGTGCTGCAGGGCCGCAAGCAGGCGCGGCTGGGCGACCGCGTCGTGCACTACGACGCCCTGCAGTGCCTGCTGGTGCCGGTGACGACACTGCCGCGCGGCCACGTCGTGGAGGCCAGCGCCGACCAGCCCTATGTCTGCCTGCGGCTGAGCTGCGAGACGCAGGCGCTGGCCGAGCTGCTGCTGGAAGGCGCCGGCATCGACGATGCCGCGGACGCCGACGCCGGCCTGCACGTGGCGCCCGTCACCGCGCCGCTGCTGGATGCGGCGCAACGCCTGCTGCAGCTGCTGGCCACGCCGCAGCACCTGAAGACGCTGGCGCCGCTGGTGCAGCGCGAGATCTTCTACCGCGTGCTGACGGGCCCGCTGGGCCCGCGGCTTCGCGCGCTGGCGCAGGGCGACGGCGTGGCGCGCCGGCTCAACCGCGTCATCGAGCAGCTGACGCGCCGCTTCGCCGAGCCGCTGTCCATCGACGAACTCGCCGGGCTGGCGCACATGAGCCCGTCCACGCTGCACCTGCGCTTCAAGCAGCTGACCACGCTGTCGCCGCTGCAGTTCCAGAAGTCGCTGCGGCTGCAGCACGCGCGCCGCCTGATGCTGGGCGACGGGCTGGACGCCGCCAGCGCCGCCCACCGCGTCGGCTACGAGAGCGCGTCGCAGTTCAGCCGCGAGTACCGGCGCCTGTTCGGTGCGCCGCCGCGGCAGGATGTCGAGCAGCTGCGCGGCGGCGTCTGATGCCCTTTGCCGCCTTGAGCGGGATCAATCCCCGCGGCCGGCCCGGCGCGCAGTATCGTCATCGTCCTGTCATGCCAAGGAGTGAAGCCGATGCCCACCACGCCCCGCGCCCGCAGCACCGGGCCTGACCAGCCGGCCCCGCGACGACATGGCGCGCGGCGCGTGGCCTCCGGCGACACGCCGCCGCGGCTGGACGACGAGAGCCTGCAGAAGCACCGCGTCGCCCGGGCCACGACACGCCGGCAGGTGACTGGCAGCGAGACGCTGGCGGAGCTGCTGCGCCGGCACCAGCAGGGCGAGAGCAGCCCGCAGGCGCTGGCCGAGGAACTGGCCACGCTGCTGGACGGCAGCTCGCCCGACGAGCGCCGCCACCTGCGCCGCGCGCTGCGCCAGCACGAGGAGGCCGTCACGCCCGACGCCGAGGCCGATGCCGACACCGCGCTGAACCCCGGCTGGCGCCAGGGCGCCTACCCCTACAGGAACCTGCTGTCGCGCAAGCGCTACGAGAAGGAGAAGTACCGGCTGCAGACCGAACTGCTGAAGCTGCAGGCCTGGGTCAAGGAGACCGGGGCCCGCGTGGTCATCCTGTTCGAGGGGCGCGACGCGGCCGGCAAGGGCGGCACCATCAAGCGCTTCATGGAGCACCTGAACCCGCGCGGCGCGCGCGTCGTGGCGCTGGAGAAGCCCAGCGAGGTCGAGCGCGGCCAGTGGTATTTCCAGCGCTACGTGAACCACCTGCCGACCGCCGGCGAGATCGTGCTGTTCGACCGCAGCTGGTACAACCGCGCCGGCGTCGAGCGGGTCATGGGCTTCTGTTCCGAGGCGGAGTACCAGGAGTTCCTGCGCCAGGCACCGGAGTTCGAGCGGCAGCTGGTGCGCTCCGGCATCCACCTGTTCAAGTTCTGGTTCTCGGTCAGCCGGGCCGAGCAGCGCCGCCGCTTCAAGGAACGCAGGCTGCACCCGCTGAAGCAGTGGAAGCTCAGCCCCATCGACATGGCCTCGCTCGACAAGTGGGACGACTACACGCGCGCCAAGGAGGCCATGTTCCTGCACTGCGACACCTCCGACGCCCCCTGGACCGTCATCAAGAGCGACTGCAAGAAGCGCGCGCGCTTGAACTGCATGCGCTTCCTGCTGCAGCGCCTGCCTTACGCGAACAAGGACCCCAAGGTCATCGGGTCGGTGGACCCGCTCATCGTCGGCCGCCCCTCGCTGGTGCCGGGCTTGAGCGATGACCTGCTGGTCGCCCATGGCGGCGGCTGAACCCGAACCGGGCGCCGTCGCGCCGCCAGGGCTGGAGCGCTGGATTGCCGCGCGCCTGCCCCGCGCT
>JAYSCT010000146.1:0-10363 GCA_041914785.1 Roseateles sp. | reverse complement strand
CCCAAGCCGGCCCGTCTGGCGATGTTGACCGGGCTCGATGCCCGGTCAATCGCCGCTCCTCGGGGGCTGAGGCCGGACTCGGTGAGCCCGGTGGGCTCGCCGTGCCTGCCGAAGAGTCGCGGGCTCGCCCGCGGCGCGGTCTGCAAGACCGATCAGCACGCCTGCGTTCAGCAGGCGCGGGCTGAGCGAGGGGCACCATTTTTGGGATGAGTGCACCCGCACCGGGCTGAATTGGGCTTCGGCGTGGGGCGCCGCCAGGCGTTTTTTCACGCTGCGGCCGTCTGGAGGCCAGCTTCTTCGCTGGCACATCGCTTGCGATGCAAGGGTCAGACCAGCTTTGGCAGCAAGGGGACGCGCGTGAAGAAGATGAAGCTCGTGATGGTGGGCAACGGCATGGCCGGCGTGCGCACGCTCGAGGAGCTGCTGAAGATCAACCCGGGCCTCTACGACATCACCGTCTTCGGCGCCGAGCCGCACCCGAACTACAACCGCATCCTGCTGTCGCCGGTGCTGGCGGGCGAGCAGACGCTGGACGAGATCATCCTGAACCCGCGCTCCTGGTACGAGGCGCACGGCATCACGCTGCACCTGGGCACCACGGTGACCGACATCGACCGCGTGCACCGCCGCGTCCATGCGACGGACGCCGACGGCCGCCCGGTGACGGCCGACTACGACCGCCTGCTCGTCGCCACCGGCTCCACGCCGTTCGTGCCGCCGGTGCCGGGCCGCGCGCTGGCCGGCGTCATCAGCTACCGCGACATCGCCGACACGACGGCCATGATCGACGCCGCGGCTAAGTACCGGCACGCGGTCGTCATCGGCGGCGGCGTGCTGGGCCTGGAGGCCGCCCACGGGCTGCTGCTGCGCGGCATGCAGGTCACGGTCGTGCATCTGGGCGGCACGCTGATGGAACGCCAGCTGGACGCCGCGGCCGGCGACCTGCTGCGCCAGACGCTGGTGGAGCGCGGCCTGCGCTTCGAGCTGGCCGCGCAGACGCAGGCGCTGCTGGCCGGCGACGACGGCCGCGTGCGCGCCGTGCAGCTGCAGGACGCGCAGGGCCGCGGCTTCGAGGTGCCGGCCGATCTCGTCGTCATGGCCGCGGGCATCCGCCCCAATACGGCGCTGGCCGAGCGCGCCGGGCTGCTGTGCCAGCGCGGCATCGTCGTCACCGACACGATGCAGACCGTCACCGACCCGCGCATCTACGCGGTGGGCGAATGCGCCGCGCACCGCGGCGTGGCCTACGGGCTGGTGGCGCCGCTGTTCGAGCAGGGCCGCGTGCTGGCCACGCACCTCGCGCAGGTCGGCACCGGCCGCTACCGCGGCTCGGACATCAGCACCAAGCTCAAGGTGACCGGCATCGACCTGTTCAGCGCCGGCAACTTCACGGGCGGCGCGGGCACCGAGGAGATCGTGCTGAGCGACCCGCCGGCCAAGGTCTACAAGAAGCTGGTGATCCAGGACGGCCGGCTGGTGGGCGCCTGCCTGTACGGCGACACCGCCGACGGCCCCTGGTACTTCCGGCTGCTGCGCGAAGGCCGCCGCATCGACGACATCCGCGACCGGCTGATGTTCGGCGAGGTGGCGGCATGAGGACGGCGATGCCTACCTGGTACGAACCCTGCTTTGTGAGGGAGGAGCCGACACCCTTCGGCTCGCCCCCCGCAGCTCACCCCAGCCCGCATGCCAGCCTCGCGTCGCCTGTTCCTCTGCGCCATCAGCGCCGTCGGTGCCACCACCCCGCTCTCCGCCCTGTGCCAGCCCGCCACACGCACGCCCCCCAGCCTCGCCGCGCTGAGCCAGCGCATGGGCAAGGCCTGGCTCTGCATGGCCGACCCGGCGCTGGAAGCACCGGCACGGGACACGCTGGCCGCCAGCTGCACCGCCTTTGGGCAGCAGCTGGCGCAGATGAGCCTGAATCCGGGCACACCGGAGCAGGCCGGCAGCCTGCGCGCGCTGGCGCGCCGCTACGAGGACTACCAGGCCCTGCTGGCCGGCACGCCCGGCGTCGAGGCGCACCGGGCGCTGCTGTCGGTGGCCAACGAGATGCTGACGCTGGCCATGCTGGCCAACGGTTCGCGGGCCGACCTGCCCTGGCAGGCGCGCATGGCCTCGCGCCAGCGGCTGCTGTCGCAACGCGTGGCGCTGCTGGGGCTGGTGAGCCCCGGGGCCGAGGCGGTGCGCCGCGAGCGCCAGTCGGCCATCTACGAGTTCGAGGCCGGCCTGCAGACGCTGCGCAGCGCCGGCAGCCCCACGCTGCGCGCCGGCCTGGCGCAGGCCGAAGCGGCCTGGGAGCCGCTGAAGGACGGCGCCAGCACGAGCCGCGCGGTGCCGGTCTTCCGCGCCAGCGAGCAGCTGCTGACCGTCATGGACGCGATGACCGAGCACTGCCTGCGCCTGGCCGCCTGAGCCGGGCCCCGGCCGCGGGAGCGCGGCCATGAGCGAGACCCGCTCCACCTGCCCCTACTGCGGCGTCGGCTGCGGCGTCGTCATCGAGCATGACGGCACGCAGATCACCGGCGTGCGCGGCGACCCCGACCACCCGGCCAACTTCGGCCGCCTGTGCACCAAGGGCACCAACCTGCACCTGACGGCCACGCCGGTGGTGCTGCAGCACCAGCGCCTGCGCGAGCCGGCCAGGCGCCCGGCCCGCGGCGCGGCGCCCGAGGTCATCGGCTGGGACCAGGCCAACCGCGAGATCGCCGAGCGGCTGCTGGCCATCCGCGCGCAGCACGGCCCCGAGGCCATCGGCGTCTACATCTCCGGCCAGCTGCTGACCGAGGACTACCACGCGTTCAACAAGCTGGCCCGCGCCGTCATCGGCACGCCGCACATCGACTCCAACTCGCGGCTGTGCATGAGCTCGGCCGTCGTGGGCTACAAGCAGTCGCTGGGTGCCGACGCGCCGCCGTGCAGCTACGAAGACATCGAGCTGGCCGACTGCCTGCTCGTCAGTGGCGCCAACCCGGCCTGGGCGCATCCCATCCTGTTCCGCCGCCTGGAGGCCGCGCGCGCCGCCAAGCCGGGCCACAAGCTCATCGTCATCGACCCGCGCCACACCGAGACCGCCGAGCTGGCCGACCTGCACCTGCAGCTGCGCCACGGCACCGACGTGGCGCTGAGCCACGCGCTGCTGCACGCCGTCATCGCGCGGGGCTGGGTGGACGAGGCCTTCATCGCCGCGTCCACCACCGGCTTCGATGCGCTGCAGGCGCTGGTGGCCGACTGGACGCCCGCCCGCGCGGCCGACGTCTGCGGCGTGGCCGAGGCCGACATCTGGCAGGCCGCCGAATGGTTCGCCACCTCGCCCGCCTCGCTGAGCCTGTACTGCCAGGGCCTGAACCAGAGCAGCGCCGGCACGGCCAAGAACACCGCGCTCATCAACCTGCACCTGGCCACCGGGCAGATCGGCCGCAACGGCGCCGGCCCGTTCTCGCTGACGGGCCAGCCCAACGCGATGGGCGGGCGCGAGAGCGGCGGCATGGCCACGCTGCTGCCCGGCCACCGCGACCCCGGCAACGCGGCCGATTGGGCCGAGATCGAGGCGCTGTGGGGCGTGCAGGGCCTGCCCGGCAAGCGCGGCCACACGGCCGTCGAGATGTTCGAGGCCGCCGCGCGCGGGGAGATCAAGGCGCTGTGGATTGCCTGCACTAACCCCGCGCAGTCCATGCCCGACCAGGCCACCGTGCGTGCGGCGCTGGAGCGCTGCGAGCTGGTCATCCTGCAGGAGGCCTTCGCCCACACGGCCACGGCCCGGTACGCCGACTACCTGTTGCCCGCCGCCACCTGGGGCGAGAAGGACGGCACCGTCACGAACAGCGAGCGCCGCATCAGCCGCGTGCGCGCCGCCGTGCCGGCCGCGGGCGAGGCCCGCGCCGACTGGCGCATCGCCCGCGACATCGCCGCGCTGATCGACGCCGGCCTGGGCCGCACGCCGCGCCTGGCCGCCAGCGGCCCGGAGGACCTGTGGCTGGAGCACCGCGCCGCCACGCGCGGGCGCGACCTCGACATCACCGGCCTCAGCTGGGCCACGCTGGACGCGGACGGCCCGCAGCAATGGCCCTTCGTCACCGGCAGCACGCCGCGGCTGTATACCGACGGCCGCTTCGCGACGCCCGACGGCCGCGCCCGCTTCATCGCGCGGGCCTTCGAGGCCCCCGCCGAGGCCACGTCGCCCCAGCGCCCGTTCGCGCTGACCACCGGCCGCCTGCGCGACCAGTGGCACGGCATGAGCCGCAGCGGCAGCGTGCCGCGGCTGTTCGCGCACGAGGGCCGGCCGCTGGTGCGCATCCACCCCGACGACGCCGCACGCCGCCAGCTGGCCGACGGCGAGCTGGTGCAGGTGCGCTCGCAGCGCGGCGACGTCGTGCTGCCGCTGCGGCTGGACGCCAACATCGCGCCGGGCGGCGCCGACATCGCGATGCACTGGGGCGACGAGTTCATCGGCGCGCAGCTGGGCATCAACGCCGTCACGCAGGGCGCCTTCTGCCCCGATTCCAAGCAGCCCGAGCTGAAGTTCAGCGCCGTCGCCATCGAGGCGGCCGCGCTGCCGTGGCGGCTCAGCGCCTGCGCCTGGGTGGCACCCGAGGACGGCCCGCGCCTGCGCGAGCGGCTGCGCGCGCTGATGCCGCGGTTCGGCTATGCGCACTGCCTGCCAGAGCCGGGCGGGGATGGACGGGTCGGCTGGGCCTTCGAGGCCGCCAGCGCCGACGCGCCCGCGCCGGCGCTGGTCGACGAACTGGCCGCGCTGCTGGGCCTGACCGGCGCCGACGTGCTGCGCTATGCCGACGCGCAGCGCCGCCGCCTGCGCCTGCTGGCGCTGGACGCCGGCGAGCCGCAGGCCGCACCGCTGCGGGCACTGCTGCGCGTGGGCCTGCAGCACGAAGGCGCCTGGCTGGTGGACCTGTGGCGCGAGCGCACGGCCGCCAGCGCCGCCGGCCGCTGGCTGCTGTCGCCCGATGCGCCGCCCGCCACGACGGCGGCCGCCAGCCCGCAGGTCTGCAACTGCTTCGACGTGCGCGAGGACGTCATCCGCTTCACGCTGCAGCGCTGCAGCGGCACGCCGGCCGAGCGGCTGGCGCAGCTGCAGGGCGAGAAGCGCTGCGGCACGCAATGCGGCTCCTGCCTGCCGGCGCTGCGGCGCCTGGTGGCCACGACACCCGAGGAGGTGCCGGCATGAGCTCCATCGAGGGCCGAGCGCCGGGCCGCTCCCCAGCCGGCCCGCCTCCCCTTGGGGGATCGGCCGATGTACCCAGCGGCCGAGGGGCGCCAGTCTGCCTCGTTGGCGCCGGTCCCGGCGACCCGGAACTGCTGACCGTGCGCGCCGTCAGGCGCATCGAAGCGGCCGACGTGGTGCTGGCCGACGACCTCATCGACCCGCGCGTGCTGGCGCTGGTGACCGGCCGGCTGCTGCGCGTCGGCAAGCGCGGCGGCTGCATCTCGACGGACCAGCACTTCATCCACGCGCTGATGATCCGCGAGGCGAAAGCCGGCCACCGCGTCGTGCGGCTCAAGGGCGGCGACCCCTTCGTGTTCGGCCGCGGCGGCGAGGAGGTCGACGCGCTGCGCGCCGCCGGCCTGGACGTCGAGGTGGTGTCCGGCCTCACCAGCGGCATCGCCGGGCCGGCGGCCGTGGGCATCCCCGCCACCGACCGGCGCGCGTCGCCCGGCGTCATCCTCGTGACCGGCCACCCGGGCGAAGGCCGCGCGGAGCCGGACTGGGCAGCGCTGGCGCGCACGGGCCTGACGCTGGTCATCTACATGGGCGTGGCCCGCGCCGCGCACATCACCGCGCAGCTGCTGGCCGCCGGCCTGCGGCCCGACCTGCCCGCGGCCATCGTCAGCGCCGCCCACACGGCGCAGCAGCGGCACGCGGTGACGACGCTGGCCGGCCTGCCGGACTGCCTGCAGCGCGAAGGGCTGCAGAGCCCCGCGCTGCTGGTCATCGGCGAGGTGGCCGCGCACGGCGCCCGGGCCGCGGCCGAGCGGGCCTGGCGCCACGCGGGCTGAGCGGGCCGAGGGGCGGCAAGCCGGCCCGCTGGCCCGGAACTCGCGCGCCAGGTGGCGCCGCCGTCACGCAGCGGGCTGGGTCGCGTGCGGGGTTTCGCCACGCGCCAGCATCGCCACCAGCTGTGCGATGCGCCGGGCGCGCGTCTCGGGCTTCACGGCCGTCTGTACGCGCCACAACACCGCGTAGCGGTTGGTGGCATTGATGGTCGCGAAGAACGCCCGGGCCCGCGGCTCGGCGTCCAGCGCCGCCTGCAGGTCCTCGGGCACCGTTGCCACGCGGGCACCGTCGTAGGCGCGGGCCCAGCGTCCGTCGGCCCGGGCCGCCTCCACCTGCGCCAGGCCCGGCGGCTGCATGCGGCCCGCCTCGGTCAGCGCGGCCACCTTGTCGACGTTGATGCGGGACCAGAGGCTGCGCGGGCGCCGCGGCGTGAAGCGCTGCAGGAAGTGCTGGTAGTCCAGCGCCTGCTTCTGCCCGTCGATCCAGCCCCAGCACAGCGCCACGTCCACCGCCTCGGCGTAGCTGACGCCGGGCTCGCGCGCACCGCGCTTGGCGAGCTTCAGCCATAGGCCGTCGCTGCTCGCGTGGTGCTCGCGCAGCCACGACTCGAACGCCGGTGCGTCCGGGAACAGGACCGGGGAATCGATGGCAGCGGCAGGCATCGCCGCAGTGTGCCGCAAGCCGCGGCGGCCGCGTCAGCCCAGCTTGAACGCGCTGACCAGCCCCGCCAGCCGCACCGCCTGCTCCTTCAGCGACTGAGCGGCCGCGGCGGACTGCTCCACCAGCGCGGCGTTCTGCTGCGTCATCTGGTCCAGCTCCGTCACGGTGCCGTTGACCTGCGCGATGCCCTGGCTCTGCTCGGCAGCGGCCGCGCTGATCTCGCCGATCATGTCCGTCACGCGCTGCACCGAGCCGACGATGTCGGTCATCGTCGTGCCGGCATCGTTGACGAGATGGGTGCCCGCCTCGACGCGCTCGACGCTGGCGCCGATCAGCGCCTTGATCTCGCGCGCGGCCTCGGCCGAGCGCTGCGCCAGCAGCCGCACCTCGCCGGCCACGACCGCAAACCCGCGGCCCTGCTCGCCGGCGCGGGCCGCTTCCACGGCCGCGTTCAGCGCCAGGATGTTGGTCTGGAACGCGATGCCGTCGATGGTGCCGATGATGTCGGCGATCTTCTTGCTGGCCTCGTTGATCTCGCCCATCGTGCTGACGACGCGCGACACCACCTCGCCGCCGCGCCCCGCCGTCTCCGCCGCCGCCCCGGCCAGCTGCTTGGCCGTCATCGCCGAGTCGGCGCTTTGGCCCACGGTGCCGGTCAGCTCGCTCATCGCGCTGGACGCCTGCTGCAGGTTGGACGCCGTCTGCTCGGTGCGCTGGCTCAGGTCCATGTTGCCGGTGGCCACCTCGGTGGACGCGACCTGGATGCTCTCCGCCGACTCGCGCACCTGGCCGACGATCCGCGACAGCGACTGCTGCATGGCCGCCAGTGCCTGCATCATCTCGGCGGACTCGTCGGTGCCGCTGACCTCGGGCGCCCGCGACAGGTCGCCGCCGGCCATGCGCTCGGCAAAGCCCTTGGCCGCCATCAGCGGCCCGATGATGGAACGCGAGATGCGCACCGCCAGCGCACCGCCGATGACCACGCAGGCGACGAAGGCCACGACGAAGCCGACGAAGACGCCGCCCACCAGGCTGTTGACCTGTGTGAAGACCGCGTCGCCGCGCGTCTTCAGGTCGCGCTCGATGTTGTTGAGCATGGCCAGCGCGGGGTCGTAGGCGGCATCGGCACCCTTCATCGCCTCGAAGGCCTCCTGCGCATCGGGGTAGCCGTCGGCGGCCAGCTTCTCGGCCACCGGCAGCACGGCCTTGCGGTAGTCGGCCATCAGGCCGCGGAACTTGACCAGCCCCTGCTTGCCCTTCTCCTCGGTGGAGATGGCGCCGAAGTCGTCCATCGCCTTGTCCAGGCCCGCCTGCATGGCGTCCCAGTCCTTGCGCGCGCGGGCCGTGCCCTCCTTGTTGAAGATGGAGGCCACCATCGTCGACGTGGCCGTCTTGCTCTGCAGCAGGTAGCTGCGCGCGGCCATCGTGATGTTGGATGCCGGGATCAGCTTCTGCGTGATGCCCTGGATGGCCTTCTGCGACACGTTGAGCCCGAAGCCGCCGACGACCGCCAGCAGCGCGGTCAGCAACAGGATCAAGCCGAAGGCCAGCCAGAGCCGGGCTTGGATGCGGAGGCGACGCAGCATGGGGAGTCTCCTGAGCGCGCAGGCGCAATCGTCGAATGAAGCAGAAACCCCCGGCTGGGCCGGAAAACCTGCTGGTAGGCTCGCGGCATCGTTCACGCCACGGCCCACCATGAGCTTTCTGGCCATCGACATCGGCAACACCCGGCTCAAATGGGCCCTCTACGCGAGCGGCGCCGCGCCCGGCAGCCCGCCGCTGCAGCATGGCGCCGTCTTCCTGGAGAACATCGACCGCCTGGCCGACGAGGACTGGCAAGGCCTGCCCCCGCCGACGCGCGTGCTGGGCAGCAACGTCGCCGGCGACGCGGTGCGCCGCCGCGTCGAGGAGCAGATGGAGCACTGGGACCTGACGCCGCGCTGGGTCGTGCCGTCCGCCGAGGCCGCCGGCATCCGCAACGGCTACGACCACCCCACCCGCCTGGGCGCCGACCGCTGGGTGGCCGTCATCGGCGCGCACGCACACGCCAGGAAGCGCGGCTTCGACGGCCCGGTGCTGACCGTCATGGTGGGCACGGCGGTGACGGTGGACGCGCTGTCCACCGACGGCCAGTTCCTCGGCGGCCTCATCCTGCCGGGCCACGGCATCATGCTGCGCGCGCTGGAAGGCGGCACCGCCGGCCTGCGCGTGCCCACCGGCGAGGTGCGCGACTTTCCCACCAACACCAGCGACGCGCTGACCACCGGCGGCACCTTCGCCATCACCGGCGCCATCGAGCGCATGCACCGCCTGCTGCGCCAGCGTGAGGGCCGCGAGCCCCTGCTGCTGATGACCGGCGGCGCCGGCTGGAAGGTCGCGCCGGCGCTGGATGCGCCGCATGAGCTCGTCGAAGGGCTGATCTTCGACGGGCTGCTGGCGATCGATGCGGCGCGGGGCTAGGCAAGGTCCAGCTCGCAGCGTGCCACCACGGCGCCCTCGCCGTCCTTGAGCTGCACCCCCAGATGGCCGCAAGGCGCCGGGCTGGTGCGCTGCCAGCACAGCTCGGCAAAGCCGTTGGCGGTGGCCAGCGCGTCCACCACCAGCTCACCGGCGACGCCGCCCACGGTGCACGGGCCGGCCAGGGCGACAGCATCGGGCCGCATGTTGGAGAACGGCCACGGCGCGTAGAAGCCTGAGGACACGACGCTGACGATCTCGTTGTCCCCGCCGCGCGCGCCGGTGAACCGGAAGCGCGTGACGCTGCTGAGATGCGAGTCGCCCGACAGCAGCACCACACCGCGGATGTCGTGGTCGCGGATGGCCTGTACCAGTAGCGCGGCACTGTCGGGAAAGGCGGCCCAGCCGTCACCGCGCCAGCCGTCGGGCCGCGCCTCGGGCGGCAGCAGCGGCGTGGACATCGCGATGAACTTGGGGCCTTGCACGCGGCGCAGCTGCGCGATGAGCCTGCGCAACAGCGCAGGCGGCGCGATGTGCGAGGGGCTGCGCCGGCTGCGCGTGTCCAGCACGAAGAAGTCCAGCCCGCCGGGAGCGATGCGGTAGCTGTAGCCGTTCCGCGGCCCCTCCAGCAAGCGCTGGCAGCCCGCCACCAGCACATGCTGGTAAGTCTCGTAGTTGCGCAACGCGGCCGCGACGTCGACGCAGGGGTGATCCCTATCGTCCAGCCCGCGCCAGTCGTTCCAGACCTCGTGGTCATCCAGCAGCGGATACACCGGCATGCGCGCCAGCGTGCGCCGCAACGGTTCCAGCTGCAGGCTGCGTTCGTAGAACTGGCGGATCTCCCGCTCGCCGCGGCGTTTCAGCCCGCCCGTGCGTTCGTCGGCGCTCGCCTGCAGCACCGGCTTGAACAGGCCGCCACTGGCATCGAGGTAGACCTGATCGCCCACCTGCAGCAGGAACTGCGGACCTCGGTCACGCAGCGAATCACGGTTCAGCTGCTCATAGCTGCGGCCCGCGGGCTCGCGGTCGAACAGGTCGGGTGGCGTCTGGCAGCTGCCCAGCGCAAAACGCAGCTCCTGCGTCACCAGCGGCGCACCGTCGGCGGCTTCCAGCCGCTGGGTCGCGAGGGACAACTGCGCCTCGTCGACCTGCTCGGGCGTGGCTTTACTGAACCATTCTTCAAGGCGCTTTGCGCATTGGTTCGTGACGCCTCATGCGCCGACGGCCATCGTGAGG
>JAYSCT010000145.1:0-10500 GCA_041914785.1 Roseateles sp. | reverse complement strand
TGCCGCAGTGCGGCTCGGTCAGGCACATGGTGCCGGTCCACTCGCCGCTGGTCAGCTTGGTCAGGTAGGTGGCCTTCTGCTCGGGCGTGCCGTGGGCATGCAGGGCCTCGTAGGCGCCGTGGCTCAGGCCGGGGTACATCGTCCAGGCCTGGTTGGCCGAGTTCAGCATCTCGTAGAAGAACTGGTTCACCAGGTGCGGCAGGCCCTGGCCGCCGAACTGCGGGTCGCAGGACAGTGCCGGCCAGCCGCCTTCGACGTACTGCTTGTAGGCCTCCTTGAAGCCCTTGGGCGCGATCACCTCGTGCGTGGCCTTGTCGAGCGTGCAGCCCTCGGCGTCACCGCTGAGGTTGATGGGGGCGATGACCTCGGCGGCGAACTTGCCGCCTTCCTCGAGCACCGCGTTGATCGTGTCGGCATCGATGTCCTCGTGGCCGGGCAGCATCTTCAGCTCGTCGACGACGTTCAGCAGCTCGTGCATGACGAACTGCATGTCACGCATGGGCGGGGTGTACTGGGGCATCGGGTACTCCTGGAACGATGGTGGGGGTGGTGGATCGGTCAGCGCTTGATCGAAGCGCCGGTCTTGGAAGGCTTGCGCGCCTGGTCGACCTGCAGGCCGAACGGCGTGGCGTAGAACTGGATGGTCCGGTCGAAGCCGGTGCCGGCCCGCGTCAGCGCGCCGGGGATGCGCATGAAGCGCGCGTCATGGTGCAGCGACAGGATGAGGCCGTGCAGCTCGAAGCAGATCTGCTCGACGTCGGCCTCGGCCTTCAGGTGGCCCTCGCCAATGGAGAGCTGGATGGCCTTCTGCAGCGCCGCATGCCAGGCCTTGACCATGGCGACGAGCGCGTCGCGCACGGGGCCCGGCCGGTCGTCGAACTCGACGGCGCCGGAGATGTAGATGCAGCCCGAGTCCACCTCGACAGACACGCGGCGCACCCAGCGCTCGAACATCGCGCGCAGCCGCGGCAGGCCGCGCGGCTCGCGGATCGCGGTGAAGAAGACTTCCTCTTCGAACTTCGCGTGATACTCGGTCACGACGGCGATCTGCAGCTCCTCGCGCGAACCGAAGTGCGCGAAGACGCCCGACTTGCTCATGCCCGTCACGTCCGCCAGCGCGCCGATGGACAGCCCTTCCAGGCCCATGTGCGAGGCCAGGCCCAGCGCGGCGTCCAGGATGGCGGCACGGGTCTGCTGGCCCTTCTGCAGGGAACGCGCCACGCGCACCGGCTTGGCGGCGCGCAGCGGGGCGGCTTTCTTGGCGGGGGCGGGAAGCGTGGACACGGGGCAAGAATAAAACGAACGATCGTTCTATTTTGCAGGTCGCTCGCGTGACAACGCCAGCTTGCCCCAGAGAAATCCTAGGGTGATGTGCCTAATACACACGCCACCCTAGGGATGACCCTAGCCCGCCGCCGGATCTCGCGCCGCTGAAAGCGGCCGCACCCGCCGGCCGGCGTGGCGCCACCCGGACACCCGCGCGCCACGGGCCGCCGCTGTCATGCACCCACGCTTGAGCGCTGGCGCGGTTCTCGCTAGGCTTCCGGCAGGAGGTGAAGCCCCGTGGATGTTCTCCAGCTCGATGTCTCCGGACGGCCGCAGGCCTGGATCACGACGCGCGAAGCCGCCGTGATCTACGCCAGCGACGGCGTCGCCTGGACGCTGGGCGAGCCCTGCCAGGTGCTGCGCGGCGGCCTGCAGCGCGTGACGGGGCGGCAGTCCCGCATCGAGGTGCACGCCATCATCGCCGTGCGCGGCGCCGTGCCCAGCCGGGCCTGGCGGCAGGCGCCGGCGCTGACCAACAGCAAGCTGTTCGTGCGCGACCGGTTCGTCTGCGCCTACTGCGGCCACCGCTGCCTGCCGGAAGACCTGACGCGCGAACACATCCAGCCCACGTCGCGCGGCGGCGCCGACACCTGGATGAACTGCATCACCGCCTGCCGCGCCTGCAACGGCCGCAAGGGCAACCGCCTGCCCGAGGAGGCCCGCATGAGCCTGCTGTACCTGCCCTACGTGCCCAGCCTGCACGAGGACATGATCCTGCGCGGCCGGCGCATCCTGGTCGACCAGATGGAATTCCTGCTCGCCAGCGTGCCGCGCAGCTCGCGTTTGCACGGTTGACAGCGTCGGCGTAAAGAGTTGTACGTCGCCGCATCCGGCGGTCAACCCGATGACAATTCGACACGTTGGGCGTGTGTTCTGCCCTAGGAGACTCGAATGTCCAAGCTCATGACTTCCCTCACCCTCGTCGCCGCGCTGGCGCTGTCGGCCTGCTCGACGACCAGCCCCGACGTCATCCAGCGCGGCGATGCGCAGCGGCTGTCGCAGGTGCAGGACGCCACCGTGCTGTCGTCTCGCCCGGTCGTCGTCGACGGCTCGCAGAGCGGTGTCGGCGCCGTGGCGGGCGGCGTGACCGGCGCCATCGCCGGCAGCTCGGTGGGCGGCCGCCGCGAAGGCCAGGTCGTCGGCGTGCTGGGGGCCGTGGCGGGCGCCGTCATCGGCAACGCCATCGAACGCTCCACCACCCGCGAGGACGCGCTGGAGATCACCGTGCAGCTGCGCAACGGCGAACGCCGCTCCATCGTGCAGGCCAAGGGCGCGGAAAGCTTCAACGCCGGCGATCCGGTCATCCTGACCACCACCGGCGGCAAGACCCGCGTGATGCGCGCCCCGGCCGTCGTGCCCGCCGCGCTGGCCGGCACCAACGGCTGACGGCCGCCGAGCGGGCCGCGGAGACAATGGCGGGCTTTGGCCCGCCTCTCCCATGACCGACCTGCCCGCTTCCGACGACGAACCTCTGCACGAGCCGCGCCTGTGGCGCGACAACGGCTGGACCGCCCAGGTCATCAAGAACGAGGACGACGAGGGCTGGGCCGTCGCGATGTTCAAGGCCGGCGAGAGCGAGCCGGCGCTGGTGGGCCCGTGGACGATGGGCCGCGACAAGAAGAACCCCAAGCCGCTGGACACCAGCGCGTTCAACACGCTGGTGAAGACGGCCTCCGAGGTCATCCGTCGCCACGAGCAGCAGCTGCACGCTCAGCTGAACAAGGCGCTCCACGTCGCACGCGACGGCACGTGGATCAAGGTGACGCTGGAGATCGTGCCCGCCGAGGACGACCCCTACGCCTGGCTGGCCGCCTTCGATACCGCCGGCGAGCCGCTGGCCAAGGTCAAGGTCGGCGCCAATTTCCGCTTCACCCAGTCGGCTGCCGAGGCCTGGGTGGACAACGGCTTCGAACGCCCCGCCACGCGCGACTGAACGGCCGCGCAGCGCCGCTCACGCGGCGATCTCGAAGCTCAGCCCGGCCCGGGCCTGCAGCCGCCGCACGAGCGCCAGCCCCATCGCGCTGCCGGGCGTCCACACGCCGCCAGGCGTCGCGTCGCGGTCGATGTCCTGCGCCAGGCACAACGCCGCTTCGCTGATGAGCTTGCAGGTGGAGCCGTAGCCGGGGTCGCGGTCGCCCTTGACGATGGCGCGCAGCAACTCGCCACCGGCCGACCTGCCGCTGAACCACACCTCGTAGCGCCCGGCCTCCCGCGCCGCGGCATTCGGGCCGTCGCCGGGTTGCGTGAGCACGAAGCGGCGCAGCAGCGCGCGCGTCGGCGTGAAGCCGAGCGCCAGGTTCTGCAGCGTCGTGAAGCGGGCCAGTGCGTGGGCCTTCTTGCGGCCCTTGTCGCCCTGCCCCGGCTTGCCGGTCAGCATCTTCTCGCTGTAGACGAAGCCCTCGCCCCACGGGTGGCCGCGCAGCGCATTGCTGCGGTGCACGTTCTTGGTGTTGATGGTGGCCATGACGAAAGGGCCGGTCCAGGCATCGGCCCAGTCGTCGAAATCCGCGTCCTGATCGTTCGGCTGCTTCGACCCCTTGAAGCCGCCGGACAGCGAGAACGGGTTGGCCATGACCTTGAGCAGCGAGCGGTCGCGGCAGATGGCCTCGATGGTCTCCATCATGCTGGCCAGCGTGCCGCCGGACGCGGCGCCCTTGAGCCGCGCGACGCGGCCACGGACCTCGGGCAGCGGCGCGCCGAAGCGGGCCTGCGCCTCGGCCTGCAGGAAGACCACGCCGAGGTCGAACGGGATGGAGTCGAAGCCGCACGAGAACACGATGCGCGCGCCGCTCGCCTCGGCCAGCGGCGTCAGCTTGTCGATCATGCGTGCCATCCACAGCGGCTCGCCGCACAGGTCCACGTAGTCGGTGCCGCCCTCGGCGCAGGCGGTGGCCAGCGGCTCGCCGTGCAGTTGGTAAGGGCCCACGGTCGTGATGACGACGCGGGTGCGCCGCACCAGGCGGGCCAGCGCGGCGGCATCGCCGGCATCGGCCTTCAGCAGCGCCACCGACGGCGGCAGGTGCAGTTCGTCGCGCACGCGGGCCAGCTTGTCGAGGCTGCGGCCCGCGATGGCCCAGCGCGCACCGCCGGCGCCGCTGAGGTGCAGGTACTCGGCCACCAGCCGGCCGGTGAAGCCGGTGGCACCGAAGACGATGAGGTCGAACTCGCGCGCGCCGGCGGTCATCACGCGCGCCCCTTCATCGCCATCCATTCGCTGCGCAGCAGGCTGAGCGAATGGCAGTCCACATACTCGCCGGCGACGAAGACGACGCCACGCTGGATGCCCTCGTGCGTGAAGCCGCACTTCTCGGCCACACGCCGCGACGCATGGTTGTGCACGGACATGCCGCAGGACAGCCGGTTCACCGGCCAGTTCTCGAACAAGTAGTCCACCAGCAGCGACGCCGCCTCCGTGGCCAGGCCCTGGCCGCGCATGGCCACGTCGGCCATCGTCCAGCCGATCTCGCGCGCCGTCGTGTAGCGGGCCGCGGCGAAGTGCACCACGTCGCCGATGACGCTACCGTCCAGCAGATGGCAGATCAGCAGCCGCTCGGCATCGTCGTTGGCAAAGCCGTTGTCGCGCCAGCGCTCGTCCACCTTGTGCGGGGGCATCATGCGCGAGCCCAGGTGGGGCCCGCGCACCTGCGGGTCGCCGACCGTGCGCTTGAGCCAAGGCAGGTCGTCCTCCGTCACGTAGCGCAGGCCGACGCGTTGTCCTCTGAGCATCTCTTTGTCCCCCTGAAACGAAAAGCCCGGCCGAAGCCGGGCCGCATGGCAGTGTGCCTCGTCAGAAGTGAATGCCGCGCATCATCTGCTGCAGCGCGATGGCCTCGGGCGACAGGCCGCCGCCCTTCTTCTCGCCCTTGGCGGCGTCGCTGTCCGGGAACATGCGGAAGGTCGTGTTCATGACGATCTGCGCGATGCGCGGCGCCACCGCGTGCAGGATCTGGCCGGTCATGCCCAGGCGGGTCGCGATGCGCACGGGCTTGGCCACGCAGGCCTGCGCGATCATGTCCGCCGCTTCCTCGGGCGACAGCGTGGGCACGTTGTTGTAGATCTTGGTGGGCGCGATCATGGGCGTGCGCACCAGCGGCATGTTGATCGTCGTGAACGTGATGCCGGTGTCGGCGAACTCGCTGGACGCGCAGCGCGTCCACGCGTCCAGCGCGGCCTTGCTGGCCACGTAGGCGCTGAAGCGCGGCGCGTTCGTCAGCACGCCGATGGAGCTGATGTTGACGATGTGGCCCTTCCTCTTGGCGGCCATGCCGGGCAGCAGGCCCATCGTCACGCGCAGGCAGCCGAAGTAGTTCAGCTGCATGGTGCGCTCGAAATCGTGGAAGCGGTCGTAGCTGCTCTCGATGGCGCGGCGGATGGAGCGGCCGGCGTTGTTGATGAGGAAGTCCACGCCGCCGAAGTTCTCGGTGCACCACTGGATGAGGTTGGCCGCGCCTTCCTCGTCGGCGATGTCACAGGCGAAGGCATGCACCTGCGCCCCCTTGCCCGCCTTGTCCTTGATCTCCTTGACGGCCTCGTCGAGCTTGACCGGGTCACGCGCACAGATCAGCGTGACGGCGCCGGCCTCGGCGAACTTGATGGCCGCGGCCAGGCCGATGCCCGAGGATCCGCCCGTCACCAGCACCACCTTGCCGCCGGTGGCGCCCTTCAGCGAGCGGTCGATGAACAGGTCGGGGTCGAGGTGACGCTCCCAGTAGTCCCACAGCCGCCACGCGTAGTCGTTCAGGTCGGGGCAGGCCACGCCCGAGCCCTTCAGCGCGGCCTCGGTGTCGCGGCAGTCGAAGCGCGTCGGGTAGTTGATGAAGGTGAACATGTCCTCGGGCAGGCCGAGGTCCTTCATCACCGCGTTGCGGATGCGGCGCACCGGCGCCAGCGCCATCAGGCCCTTCTTCACGCTCTTGGGGATGAAGCCCATCAGCGCCGCGTTGATGAACAGGTTCATCTTGGGCGCGTGCGCGGCCTTGCTGAAGATGTCCAGCACGTCACCGACGCGGTAGCCCTTGGGGTCCACCAGGTGGTAGCAGCCCTGGCCCTTCGTGACCTTGTGGGAGATGTGGTCCAGCGCGTCGACGACGAAGTCCACCGGCACGATGTTGATGCGCCCGCCCTCCAGGCCCACGCTGGGCATCCACGGCGGCAGGATCTGGCGCATGCGCTGGATCAGCTTGAAGAAGTAGTAAGGCCCGTCGATCTTGTCCATCTCGCCGGTGTGCGAGTCGCCCACCACGAGCGCCGGGCGGTACACCGTCCAGGGCCGCTTGCACTCCTTGCGCACGATCTTCTCGCTCTCGTGCTTGGTCATGAAGTACGGATGGTCGAGGTTCTCGGCCTCGTCGAACATGTCCTCGCGGAACACGCCCTCGTACAGGCCGGCCGCCGCGATCGACGACACATGGTGCACATGGCCGGCATCAATGGCCTGCGCGAACTCCACCATCGAGCGGGTGCCCTCGATGTTGACCGCCACCTGCGACTCCTCGTCGGCGCCCAGGTCGTAGACGGCGGCGAGGTGGTAGAGGTGGTCGATCTGGCCCTTCAGACCCTTGATGACGTCGGCCGCCACGCCCAGCTTCTTGCTCGTGAGGTCGCCGTAGACGGGGATCGCACGCGTCTTGCTGACGCCCCAGTAGGCCAGCAGGTTGGGCAGCTTGGCGGCGCTCTCCTCGCGCATCAGGAAGTGGACCGTGCTGCCCCGGCGCGCCAGCAGCTTCTTGACGAGGCGCTTGCCGATGAAGCCGGTGGCACCGGTGACGAAATACTGCATGCGGAGTCTCCTGCTTGTGGGGGTTTCGCCTGATTCTTCACCAGCGCCAGAGGCCGCCCGCTGGGCACTTTCCCGAGGGGGCGCATAGAGCCCTCTCACTAGGAATGGCCGTGCCGCCGGGCCGGGGCGCCGCTACAGTCCCATCGGCATTTCGCTCTTATCGAAAGGACAACCATGGTCAAGAAGCTCCAGAAGATGGCTGACAAGAAGAAGGCTACTGCCGCCACCGGCTTCCCGGCTGGCCTGCTCGACAGCGCGATGGCTCAGAACGTCAAGGACAGCGCCCAGCAGATCTGGGCCGCCGGTCTCGCCTCCTTCGCCAAGGCCCAGGGCGAAGGCTCCAAGGTCTTCGAGGCCCTCGTCTCCGAAGGACTGAAATTGCAGAAGAAGACCCAATCCGCCGCCGAAGAGAAGCTCAGCGCCGTGGCCAGCAAGGTCAGCAGCGTCGCCGGCGATGTCGGCGCCAAGGCCGGCCAGCAGTGGGACAAGCTGGAATCCATCTTCGAAGCCCGCGTCGCCAAGGCGCTGCAAGGCCTGGGCGTGCCCACCAAGGGCGACATCGACGCGCTGATCAAGCGCATCGACGCGCTGGCCGTGGCCACCGGTGTGGAGCCGGCGAAGAAGGCGGCCAAGAAGCCCGCCGCCAAGGCCGCCGTGACCAAGGCCGCCCCCGCCGCCAAGAAGGCCGCCGCCACGCCGGCGAAGAAGGCTGTCGCTGCCAAGCCAGCGGCGGCTGCCAAGAAGGCCGCCCCGGCCAAGAAGGCCCCGGCCGCCAAGAAGGCCGCTGCGCCCAAGGCCGCCCCGGCGCCCAAGGCCGAGCCCGCCGCTCAGGCCTGAGCACGGGCTGACACCGCCCGCCCATGAGCCAGCAGCCACGCATCGGCCTGGCCCTGGCGGGTGGCGGCCCGCTGGGCGCCATCTATGAGGTGGGCGCGCTGTGCGCCCTCGAAGAGGCCGTCGCCGGCCTCGACGTCACCGCCTGCGACGGCTACATCGGCGTCAGCGCAGGCGGCTTCATCGCCGCGGGGCTGGCCAACGGCATGACGCCGCGCCAGCTCTGCGCCGCCTTCATCGAGAACAGCGCCGAAGCCCCCGACCGCTTCGACCCCGCCGAGCTGCTGCAGCCGGCCTGGGCCGAGCTGGGCCAGCGGCTGCGGCTGCTGCCGGGCCTGCTGGCCGACTCGGCCCGCGAGGTGCTGCTGGAGGGCCGCTCCAAGCTCGCCACGCTGGAACGCCTGGGCCGCGCGCTGCCCACCGGCCTGCTCAGCAGCGAACGCTTCGGCGAGGCGCTGACGCGCGTGCTGACGCAGCCCGGCCGCAGCAACGACTTCCGCGAGCTGCGCCGGCCACTGGTGCTCGTCGCGACCGACCTGGACAGCGGCGAGGCCGTGCCCTTCGGCGCGCCCGGCTGGGACGACGTGCCCATCTCGCGCGCCGTGCAGGCCAGCGCGGCGCTGCCGGGGCTGTTCCCGCCGGTCGAGATCGCCGGCCGGCACTACGTGGACGGCGCGCTGAAGAAGACGCTGCACGCCTCCGTGCTGCTGGACCGCGGGCTGGACCTGCTGATCTGCCTGAACCCGCTGGTGCCCTACGCCAGCGACCGCCGCTCCACCGCCCGCGAGGACCGCTCGCGCCGCGCCCGCGACCTGGCCCGCAAGCTGGGCCGCCCGGCCGGCCGCGCGCTGCAGCCGCACATCCACCGGCTGGTGGACGGCGGCCTGCCGCTGGTGCTGTCGCAGACCTTCCGCTCGCTGATCCACTCGCGGCTGGAGCTGGGCATGCGCGGCTACGAGCTGAGCCACCCGCAGACCGACATCGTGCTGCTGGAGCCCAACCCGCGTGACGCCGAGTTCTTCCTCGCCAACACCTTCAGCTACCGCCAGCGCCGCCACCTCGCGGAGCACGCCTACCAGGCCACGCGCGAGCTGCTGCGCCAGCGCGCCGCCCAGCTGAAGCCGCAGTTCGCCCGCGCCGGCCTCACGCTGCGCGAGGACGTGCTGGCCAACCCCGAAGCCCGCCTGCTGCCCGCTCCCGGCGAGACCCGCACCGAGCAGGCGCTGCGCACGCTGCGCGGCACGCTGAGCGTGCTGGAAGCCCGCCGGCGCTGACCCGCGGGCTCAGGCGTCCACCAGCCGGCGCGTGATCGCCGCGCGCAGCGGTGGCACGTGGCGGGCGATGTCGATGACCGCCCGCCGCAGCGCCAACACCGGCGCGCGGTCGTCCGTGAAGAAGCGCACCAGCGCATTGGTGCCGGCGTACAGCGGCCCGGCCGCGCGGCGGTGCTCGGCCTCGTAGGCCTGCAACGGGCCCGGCGCACCGGCGTCGCCGGCCGCATGCAGCCGGCGCGACAACGCCTCGATGCCGTACAGCCCGAGGTTGTAGCCATGCGCCGTCACCGGGTGCATGCCCACGGCCGCATCGCCCGCCAGCGCGAAGCGCGGCGCGACGAAGCGCTCCGCCCACACCGCCACCAGCGGGTAGACGTGGCGCGCGCCCGCCACCCGCATGGCCCCCAGGCGGCCGTCGGCGGCGTGCGTGATGGCCGCGGCCAGCGCGGCGTCGTCCATCGCGGCCAGACGCGGCAGCTCGGCGTTGGCCACGGTCCACACGGCCGAGCTGCGCTGGCCGTTCATCGGCAGCAGCGCCAGCGTGTGGCCCTGCAGAAAGCACTCCTGCGCCAGGCCGCCGTGGTCCACCTCGTGCGCCAGCGGCACCAGCAGCGCGCTGCGGCCGAAGTCGCGGTGGCGCGCGGCGATGCCGGCCAGCCGGCGCAGCGTGGAGAAGCGACTGTCCGCCGCGACGACCAGCGGCGCCGCATGCACCTCGCCGCAGCGGGTGCGCACGCGCGCCTGCTGCCCATCGGCCTCGAAACCCGTGACGGTGCGGCCGCACAGCACCGGCACGCCGCGCTCGCGCGCCCCGGCCCAGGCCGCCGCGCGCAGCAGGTGGTTGGACACCAGCCAGCCCAGGTCCTGCCCGGGCGCCTCGAACGGCAGCGCCGTGGCCGAGCCGCTGGAGCGCACGCTGGCGCGGCGCAGCGGCGCGATGTCGGGCAGGCGCTGCCACAGGCCCAGGCCTTCCAGCACGCGGCGCGAGCGGTACGTCAGCGCAATCTCGCGGCCGTCGTTGGCCGGGGCGGCCAGCGCCGCCTCGTCGGCCTGCTCCAGCACGCGCACGGCCAGGCCGCGGTCATGCAGCGCACAGGCCAGCGCCAGGCCGGCCGGGCCGGCCCCGCAGATGACAACCGAGGGCTCAGGGCGGGCGGGTTCGTTCATGGCCGCAGAGCCTAGGCGGCGGCCTGCAGCGGCGCCTTGACGCAGGTCAGCCCTCCCCGGATTCCCTAGCTGTCGTTTCCCAAGAGGTTGTTCACCCGAGGTGGTCGGGGAAGATGGAGG
>JAYSCT010000144.1:0-10554 GCA_041914785.1 Roseateles sp. | reverse complement strand
CCACCATGGTGGTCTTGCCATGGTCAACGTGGGCAATGATGGCGATGTTGCGGATCGGGGTGGTCATGGTGGTGCTTCTCAAAAAACCGGATCAGGCGGAAGCCACAGAGGGCTTCTCCAGCAGAGCCTGGACCTCCGGCGGGGTCAACAGGCGGTCGGCGATCAATTCGCCGGAGGTGATGTGGGCGCTGCCGAGGAAGGCGCGCGACTCGGGGCCGTAGACGCGCACGCGCTCGGCATCCGGCGCGTCGACGCGGCGGCGCAGGCCCGACAGGAAGCGCACGGCCTCCGCCAGGTCCAGGCGCAGTTCGGGGGCGTCGGCAAGCAGGCAGTCGGGCGAGGTCAGCAGGCCGGCGCGCTGGTCGTCGGGCAGCGCCTCGATCTGCGCCAGCGTGACGGCGCCCGCCAGCGTCAGCCCGCCCGACGCCGTGCGGCGCAGCGCGGCCAGTGACGCGCCCACGCCCAGCGCCGCGCCGATGTCTTCGGCCAGCGTGCGGATGTAGGTGCCTTTGGTGCAGCGGACGTCGAGGGTCACGGTGCCAGGGTGCATCGCGACGATGTCGATGCTGTGAATCGTGACGCGGCGGCTCTTGCGTTCGATCGCGATGCCCTGGCGCGCGTACTCGTACAACGCCTTGCCCTCGTGCTTGAGCGCCGAGTACATGGGCGGCATCTGGTCGATCTCGCCGGTGAAGGCGGCACAGGCCGCCGCGATCTGCTCCGGCGTGATGTGCTCGGCGTCATGCCGCTCCAGCACCTCACCTTCGGCATCGCCGGTGGTCGTGCGGATGCCCAGTGCCAGCGTGGCCAGGTAGCGCTTGTCGGCGTCCAGGCTGAGCTGGCTGAACTTGGTGGCCGCGCCGAAGCACAGCGGCAGCAGGCCGGTGGCCAGCGGGTCCAGCGTGCCGGTGTGGCCGGCCTTCTCGGCACGCAGCAGCCACTTGGCCTTCTGCAGCGCGTCGTTGCTCGACAGGCCCAGCGGCTTGTCGAGCAACAACACGCCATGCAGCGCACGGCGCTGCACCCGCACGCGGGGCGGGCGGCTGTCGTCCTGGGCGCGGGCCGGGCGGGCCTGCGAGACGTCGGCCTCAGTCATTGGGCTCCTCGTCCTCGACGGCGCGCGTCGAGTTCGCCTTGCTGATCAGCGCGCTCATCTCGGCGGCGCGCTCGGTGGTGCGGTCGAACTGGAAGTGCAGCGTCGGCACCGTGTGGATCTGCAGGCGCTTGAAGAGGCCGTTGCGCAGGAAGCCGGCGGCCTCGTTCAGCGCCTGCTGCGTCTCCGCGGGGTCGCCGATCAGCACCGAGAAGAACACCTTGGCATGGGCGTAGTCGGGCGTGACCTCGACCGCGCTGATCGTCGCCATGCCGATGCGTGGGTCCTTCAGCTCGCGGATGAGCTCCGCCAGGTCGCGCTGGATCTGGTCGGCGACGCGGAAAGCTCGGTTGGGGATGGCGCGTTTGTGTCTCATCGTGCGGTCTCCTGAAAGAACGAACCCCGCCCCGAGGGGCGGGGTTCACCCTCGGTACTGGAGTTCAGAGCGTGCGGGCCACTTCCTTGATCTCGAAGAATTCGAGCTGATCACCTTCCTTGATGTCGCTGTAGTTCTTGAGCTTGATACCGCACTCGAAGCCTTCCTTGACCTCGCGGACGTCGTCCTTCTCGCGGCGCACCGACTCGACCTCGCCCGTGTAGACGACGGTGTTGTCGCGCAGCAGGCGGAACTTCGCGCCGCGGCGCACCAGGCCGCTGGTGACCATGGAACCGGCCACCGTGCCGATCTTGGAAGCGACGAACACGACGCGGATCTCGGCCGTGCCCAGCGCTTCCTCGCGCTGCTCGGGCGCCAGCATGCCGGACATCGCCTTCGTCACGTCGTCCACAGCGTCGTAGATGATGCTGTAGTAACGCAGATCGACGGCATTGCCCTCGGCCAGCTTGCGCGCGCCGGCATCGGCACGCACGTTGAAGCCGATGATGACCGCCTTGGACGCGATGGCGAGGTTGATGTCGCTCTCGCTGATGCCGCCGACCGCCGCGTGGACGATCTGCACCTTGACCTCGGCGTTGCTGAGCTTGAGCAGCGAGGCGGCCAGCGCTTCCTGCGAACCCTGCACGTCGGACTTGATGATGAGGGGCAGCGTCTGCACGTCGCCTGCACCCATCTCGCTGAACATGTTCTCCAGCTTGGCAGCCTGCTGCTTGGCCAGCTTGACGTCGCGGTACTTGCCCGAACGGAAGGTGGCCACTTCGCGGGCGCGCCGTTCGTCGCTGAGCACCATGAACTCGTCACCGGCTTGCGGCACTTCGGTCAGGCCCTGGATTTCCACCGGGATGGACGGGCCCGCCTCGGTGGCGGCCTTGCCGTCCTCGTCCAGCATGGCGCGCACGCGGCCGAAGGTCGAGCCGGCCAGCACCACGTCGCCGCGCTTGAGCGTGCCGCTCTGCACCAGCACCGTGGCCACCGGGCCGCGGCCCTTGTCCAGCTTGGCTTCGATGACCAGGCCCTTGGCCATGGATTCCACCGGCGCCTTCAGCTCCAGCACCTCGGCCTGCAGCAGCACCTGCTCCAGCAGGTCGTCGATGCCCTGGCCCGTCTTGGACGACACGCCGATGAACGGCGAATCGCCGCCGAACTCTTCCGGCACGACTTCCTCGGCCACCAGCTCGCTCTTCACGCGCTCGGCGTTGGCATCGGGCTTGTCGATCTTGGTCATGGCGACCACGATGGGCACACCGGCTGCCTTCGCGTGGTGGATGGCTTCCTTGGTCTGCGGCATCACGCCGTCATCAGCTGCGCAAACCAGGATGACGATGTCCGTCGCCTTGGCGCCGCGAGCGCGCATGGCCGTGAAGGCCGCGTGACCCGGGGTGTCCAGGAAGGTGATCATGCCGCGCGGCGTTTCCACGTGGTACGCACCGATGTGCTGCGTGATGCCGCCGGCTTCGCCCGCGGCCACACGGCTGCGACGGATGTAGTCCAGCAGCGAGGTCTTGCCGTGGTCGACGTGACCCATGACGGTGACGACCGGCGCACGCGGCAGCGCCTCGTGCTGCTGCTCGGCCGTGGCGCCCTCTTCTTCCAGGAACGCGTCCGGGTCGTCCAGCTTGGCGGCCATCGCCTTGTGGCCCATTTCCTCGACCACGATCATGGCCGTTTCCTGGTCCAGCTGCTGGTTGATGGTGACCATCTGGCCCAGCTTCATCAGCTGCTTGATGACCTCGGCCGCCTTCACCGACATCTTGTGCGCCAGGTCGGCGACCGAGATGGTCTCGGGCACATGGACCTCGATGCTCTGCTGCTCGGCCGGCGGCGTGAAGCTGGAGCCGCCGTCGTCACGGCCACCACGGCCACCGCGGCCACCACGCGCCGGAGCGCGCCAGTTGCCACCGCCACCCGGGCGTCCGGCGCCGGCGGGGCCGGCACCGATGGTCTTGAGGCCGCGCTTCTTGGCGGCGTCGTCGGCCCAGCTGGACGACAGCTTCTCGGACTTGACCGACTTCTTGTCGCCCGGCTTGCCCGTGCCTGCGCCCGGGGCGGCCGCAGCCGGCGCCGGAGCGCCCGCCTTCTTGTGGATGGTGCCCTTGATGCCGGCGCCTTCGGCGGGCTTGGGCTCCTCGGGCTTCTTCGCGACGAGCACCTTCTTGGGCGCGTTCATCATCGCGCGGATCTTGGCGGCCTCGTCCTCGGCGGCCTTGCGGCGGCGAGCCAGGTCGTCCTGCTTCTGCTTCTCTTCGGCCGCGGCATCGACGGCCTTGACGACGCGCAGCGCCGGCTTGGCAGCCTCGGGTGCGGGGGCCGGAGCCGGCGGCGGCGGGGCAACGACCTCGGGCGCGGGCGGCGGCGGGGCCACCACTTCGGGTGCCGGCGCGGCCTTGGGCGCACGCTTGGCGGCCGCGGCCTTGTTGATGGCCGCAGCCTCGGCGGCCGCGGCAGCGGCACTGCGCTGGCGCGCCTCGGCGGCCTGCTCACCGGTCTTGTCGGTGGCCTTGGCAGCGGCCGCTTCGGCGGCAGCGGCGGCGGCCGCGGCTTCGGCGGCCTCGGCAGCCGCCTTCGCGGCGGCTTCGGCGGCGGCCTGCTCTTCGGCACGGCGGCGCTCGGCAGCCTCGCGCGCAGCGCGTTCGGCGTCCTCGCGGGCCTTCACCTTGGCGGCGAGCTCCTCTTCCTGCTGGCGCAGCGCCTCGGCCTGGGCTTGCGCCTCTTCCTCGCGGCGGCGCAGCTCGGCGTCATCGGGGCCCGCGCCTTCTTCGCCGGCCTCGTCACGCTTGACGAAGGTGCGCGTCTTCTTGACCTGGACCTGGATCGTGCGGGCCTTGCCGGAGGCATCGGCCTGCTTGATCTCGGTGGTGGACTTCTTGACGAGGGTGATCTTCTTGCGCTCCGTGCCGGCGGTGCCGTGGGCGTTGCGCAGGTGGTCGAGCAGGCGTTCCTTGTCGGACTCGCTCAGCGAATCATCGACGGAAGACTTCTTGACGCCCGCGGCTTGCAGCTGCTCCAGCAGCGTGCTCGCCGGCTTGCTCAGCTCGGCAGCGAATTGGGCGACGGTAGTCACGGCCATGTGGGGATCCTTCAAATTGCTTTCAGTGCGGCGCGGCTTGTGTTGTTGATCGATCAGTCGTTGAACCAATGTTCACGAGCCTTCATGATCAGTGCACGTGCGGCCGCCTCGTCCAGGCCGGACAGTTCGACCAATTCGTCCACGGCCAGGTCGGCCAGGTCGTCGCGGGTGTTGATGTCGCCGGCTGCCAGCTTGGCCAGCAGCTCGGGCGTGACGCCTTCGAGGTCACGCAGGTCCTGGGAGACCTCCTCGACCTTCTCTTCCTTGGCGATTTCCATCGTCAGCAGCGCATCCTTGGCACGGGTGCGCAGCTCGGTGACGGTGTCTTCGTCGAAGGCCTCGATCTCCAGCATTTCCTGCATGGGGACGTAGGCGACTTCTTCCAGGCTGGTGAAGCCTTCGGCGATCAGGATGTCGGCGACTTCGGCGTCCACGTCGAGCTTCTCGACGAAGAGCTTGCGCACCGATTCGCTTTCCTGTTCCTGCTTGGCGGCCGATTCCTCGGCCGACATGATGTTGATGCGCCAGCCGGTCAGCTCGGACGCCAGGCGCACGTTCTGGCCGCCACGGCCGATGGCGATGGCGAGGTTCTCCTCGTCCACCACCACGTCCATGGCGTGGCGCTCCTCATCCACGACGATGGACTGCACGTTGGCCGGGGCCAGCGCGCCGATGACGAACTGGGCCGGGTCCTCGCTCCACAGCACGATGTCCACGCGCTCGCCGGCGAGCTCGTTGGTGACGCCGTTCACGCGCGAGCCGCGCACGCCGACGCAGGTGCCGATGGGGTCCACGCGGCGGTCATGGCTGACGACGGCGATCTTGGCGCGCGAACCGCTGTCGCGAGCACAGCTCTTGATCTCCAGCAGGCCTTGCTCGATCTCCGGCACTTCCTGCGCGAAGAGTTCCTTCATGAACTCGGGGCTGGAGCGCGACAGCATGATCTGCGGGCCGCGCTGCGTCGGGTCCACGCCGAGGATGACGGCACGCACGCGGTCGCCGGTGCGCAGGTTCTCTTTCGAGATCATCTCGCTGCGCTTCAGGCGGCCTTCCACGCGGCCGGACTCGACAATGATGTCGCCCTTGTCCAGGCGCTTGACGGTGCCGACGAAGATCTTCTCGCCGCGCGACATGAAGTCGTTCAGCAGCTGCTCGCGCTCGGCGTCGCGGATCTTCTGCAGGATGACCTGCTTGGCGGCCTGCGCGCCGATGCGGCCGATGGGCACGGACTCGACGGGCTCCTCGATGTGGTCGTCCACCTCGATGTCGGCGATCTGCTCCTGCGCCTCGAACAGCAGGATCTCGGCATCCGGGTTCTGCAGGCCGGCCTCGTTGGGCACGACATGCCAGCGACGGAAGGTCTCGTACTCGCCCGAATCGCGATCCACGCTCACGCGGATGTCGGCTTCACCGCCGTAAATTTTCTTGGTGGCCGAGGCCAGCGCGGCTTCCACCGCACCGAACACGACATCGCGCTCCACGCTCTTCTCGCGCGAGATCGCATCCACCAGCATCAACATTTCGCGGTTCATTGCTTGAGACCTCCGTCAACCTTGTCTTGGCCGGGCGCCGCCTCGCTGGGCTCGCCCGCTTGTTTTTTCGCCGGTACTTTCTTCGGCTTGATGACGCCCCGCTGGCCGGGCTTCCGATCGGGCGCCGGCTCGCCGCCGCGCCCCTTGAAACTGAACATCGGCACCAGGCGTGCCTCGCGCACTTCGTCGAGCGTGAAGTCGAGCGCATGCTCGGCGCCGTCTGCCTCGAACACCAGGCGCCAGGCCTGGTCGTTCTCGGCGCCGGGCTGGGTGCTGACGACGCCACGGTACTTCTTGCGCCCCTGGAACGGCACCTTGAGCGTGATGTCGATTTCCTGGCCGGCAAAGCGCGCGTAATGGCCGGCATTGCACAGCGGACGATCCAGCCCCGGCGAGGACACCTCGAGCCGGCTGTAATCGAACGCCTCGACCTCCAGCACATACTGCAGCTGGCGCGTCACCTTCTCGCAGTCATCCACCGTGATCAGTTCACCAGCCTCTGCTTGCGCCGCCAGCTTGTCGATCGTCACGCGCAGCAATCCGCCGGCACTGCGTTCGCAGTCCACGAGTTCGTAGCCGAGGCCGGCGACGGTGGTCTCAACAGCGGTTTGCCAACTCATGCGTGAAATGAAGTCCTGATCCGGAGTGAATAAAAACGAAAAGCAAAAAAAATGGGCTGGATGAATCCGCCCACCTCTTTTCACCAGATCCAGCCTCGGGGGATATCGTCCGAAGCGGTTTGTCATTTCCAGTGAAGCTCGGATTGTACTGTGCAAGTCCCGTGCCGGCAAGCTGCCCCCGCCATCACGTGCCAGAATCGCGGGCTGTTTGGGACCTCACTGGAGACAAGAATGGGCTTTCTCGCCGGCAAGCGGCTGCTGATCACGGGCGTGCTGTCCAACCGTTCCATCGCCTACGGCATTGCCCGCGCCTGCCACCGCGAAGGGGCCGAGCTGGCCTTCAGCTACCAGGGCGAACGTTTCAAGGACCGCATCAGCGAGTTCGCCGCCGAGTTCGATTCCAAGCTGATCTACGACTGCGACGTCACCAGCGACGAGCAGATGCAGGCGCTGTTCGACCAGCTGGGCGAGGTGTGGCCCGAATTCGACGGCTTCGTGCATTCCATCGGCTTCGCCCCGCGCGAGGCGATCGCCGGCGATTTCCTGGAAGGCATGACGCGCGAGAACTTCCGCATCGCCCACGACATCTCGGCCTACAGCTTCCCGGCCATGGCCAAGCTGGCCGCGCCCCGGCTGCGCTCGGGCGCCGCGCTGCTGACGCTGAGCTACCTGGGTGCGATGCGCGTGGTGCCCAACTACAACACGATGGGCCTGGCCAAGGCCAGCCTGGAGGCCAGCGTGCGCTACCTCGCGCAGGCGCTGGGCCCCAGGGGTGTGCGCGTCAACGGCATCTCGGCCGGCCCGATCAAGACGCTGGCCGCGTCCGGCATCAAGGACTTCGGCAAGCTGCTGGGCCAGTTCGCGGCCCAGGCGCCCATCCGCCGCAACGTGACCATCGAGGATGTCGGCAACACTGCCGCCTTCCTGCTGTCCGACCTCGCGGCCGGCATCAGCGCCGAGATCACCTACGTGGACGGCGGCTTCAGCCACACCGCGATGGCCGCCGAGTAAGCGGCCGACGCTGACCGCTCAGCGGCGGCGGCGGCGCCAGGACGCGAAGCCGGCAGCCGCCAGGCCCAGCGCTGCCAGCCCGCCTGGCTCAGGCAGACCGGTGGGCGTGTCGCGCACGAGGATGGAGCCGGCCGCCACCTCGCCGTTGTCGCCCACCTCGCCGATGTAGAGGAACAGGCCTGCCGTGGATGTGGCCGCGGTCAGGTTGAAGTCGATGCTGCCGTCGTCACCCAGGCTGAGGAAGCCTGCGGGCGTGACGGTGGAAGACTCGGCATCGAACAGGCCCAGCGTGGCGACCGCATCATCGACCGCGGCGCCACTGCCATTCGTGCCGAACAGCTTGGGATCGAGCGGCGCGCGCTGCGCGCCGGGGCCGAACAGCGTGCCGGTCGTGAAGCTGAACACCGACAGGCCGACCGCCGTCGCGGCACACGCGGCGTCGGCGCAGTCGGTCGTGGACAGCTTGATCGCATCCAGGTCGAAACCCGAGAACTGGCCCGCCGCGCCACCCAGCCCGCTGCTGTTGTCGCGGATGCCGATGGACAGGATGGTGGACAGCCCGATGCTGGACAGGTCGGCCTTGTAGACCGCGGTGCCGGCCGCGGCACCGCCCGTCAGGCCGTTCAGCTTGGTCAGGGTCACCGGCACGGCGTGGGCCGCCGAGGCCAGGGCCAGCGCCGCGGCGCACGCCAATGCGTTGCAAGTCGATCTCATGGGAAGCTCCCGGTCAGTGATGGACGAGCACGCTGGCGCAGGGTCCATGCCAACCGGTCCCCCTAGCTTGCGCAAACGCTTGATTTAACTGGGCTTTCCGACTTCAAGGCGGCGACTTGTGATGCCCCGCATCACAAGTGATCGTCGCCGATGTCATGTTGGCCGACACCCTAGTTCTAGGCGGCCACCGGCGCGCCTCCCGGCGGCGACCCAGCCGCCGTCAGGCCTTCACGCAGTCCACGTAGTAGAAGCCGCGCCCGGTCTCCTCGTCGATCTCGTGCACGAGGCCGTGCACATCGGTCGCGAAACCCGGGAAGCGCGCATTGAAGCTGCGCGTGAACTTCAGGTAGTCGACGATCTTCTTGTTGAAGCGCTCGCCCGGGATCAGCAGCGGGATGCCGGGCGGGTACGGCGTCAGCAGCGAGGTCGTGATGCGGCCTTCCAGCTCGTCGATGCCGACGCGCTCGGTCTTGCGCTGCGCGATGTGGGCGTAGGCGTCCGTGGGCGTCATGGCGGGCTGCAGGTTGGACAGGTACATGTCCGTCGTCAGCCGCGCGATGTCGCCTTCGGCGTAGGCCTGGTGGATGCTCTGGCAGAGGTCGCGCAGGCCCATGCGCTCGTACTTCGGGAACTTGGCGCAGAACTCCGGCAGGATGCGCCACAGCGGCGCGTTCTTGTCGTAGTCGTCCTTGAACTGCTGCAGCGCGGTCAGCAGCGTGTTCCAGCGGCCCTTGGTGATGCCGATGGTGAACATGATGAAGAACGAGTACAGGCCCGTCTTCTCGACGACGACGCCGTGCTCCACCAGGAACTTCGTGACGACCGATGCCGGGATGCCAGTGGCGGCGAAGCGGCCCTCCATGTCCAGGCCGGGCGTGATGATGGTGGACTTGATCGGGTCCAGCATGTTGAAGCCTTCGGCCAGCCCACCGAAGCCGTGCCAGTCCTCGTCCGCATGCAGCATCCAGTCTTCCGACACCGGCTCGCTGCCCTCTTCCGAGCGCAGGTAGTCGGGCCCCCAGACCTTGAACCACCAGTCGTCGCCGTAGTCACCCTCGACCTTGCGCATCGCGCGGCGGAAGTCCAGCGATTCCTTGATGCTCTCCTCCACCAGGGCGGTGCCGCCGGGCGGCTCCATCATCGCGGCGGCCACGTCGCAGCTCGCAATGATCGAGTACTGCGGGCTGGTGCTGGTGTGCATCAGGTAGGCCTCGTTGAAGAGGTGCTTGTCCAGCTTCACCGACTGCGAGTCCTGCACCAGCACCTGCGAGGCCTGCGAGATGCCGGCCAGCAGCTTGTGCGTGGACTGCGTCGCGTAGACCATGGCCTCCTTGGGGCGCGGGCGGTTCTTGCCCATCGCATGGAACTGGCCGTAGAAGTCGTGGAAGGCCGCGTGCGGCAGCCAGGCCTCGTCGAAGTGCAGCGTCGGGATGTAGCCGTCGAGCTTCTTCTTGATGGTCTCGGTGTTGTAGAGCACGCCGTCGTAGGTGCTCTGCGTCAGCGTGACGATGGACGGCTTCACCGTCTCGGGGTCGACGTGCGCCAGCAGCGGGTTGGCGGCGATCTTGGCGCGGATGGCCTCGGGGCTGAACTCGCTCTCGGGGATGGGGCCGATGATGCCGTAGTGGTTGCGCGTCGGCGTCATGAAGACGGGGATGGCGCCGCACATGATGATGGCGTGCAGGTTGCTCTTGTGGCAGTTGCGGTCGATGACGACCACGTCGCCCGGCGCCACCGTGTGATGCCACACCATCTTGTTGGACGTGGACGTGCCGTTGGTGACGAAGAAGCAATGGTCGGCGTTGAAGATGCGCGCGGCATTCTTCTCGGACGCGGCCACCGGGCCGGTGTGGTCCAGCAGCTGGCCCAGTTCTTCCACGGCGTTGCAGACGTCGGCGCGCAGCATGTTCTCGCCGAAGAACTGGTGGAACATCTGCCCCACCGGGCTCTTCAGGAACGCCACGCCGCCGGAGTGGCCGGGGCAGTGCCAGGAGTAGGAGCCGTCCTGGGCGTATTCCATCAGCGCCTTGAAGAACGGCGGCGCCAGGCCATCCAGGTAGCTGCGGGCCTCGCGGATGATGTGGCGGGCCACGAACTCCGGCGTGTCCTCGAACATGTGG
>JAYSCT010000143.1:0-10642 GCA_041914785.1 Roseateles sp. | reverse complement strand
GGGGGCGCGCATGTTGAGGATGGTCACGATGATGTTGATCGAGCCCATGATGGAGCTCGCGCCGAGGATGTGCATCGCGAAGATGCCGGCGTCCATCGACGGGCCCATCTGCAGCGTCAGCGGCGCGTACAGCGTCCAGCCGGCCGCCGGTGCGCCACCGGGCATGAAGAAGCTGCTGACCAGCATGATGGCCGCCGGGATCATCAGCCAGAAGCTGAAGTTGTTCATCCGCGCGAAGGCCATGTCGCTGGCACCGATCTGCAGCGGAATCATCCAGTTCGCGAAGCCGACGAACGCCGGCATGATGGCCCCGAACACCATGATCAGACCGTGCATGGTGGTGAACTGGTTGAACAGCTCGGGGTTGAAGAACTGCAGGCCCGGCTGGAACAGCTCGGCGCGGATGCACAGCGCCAGGATGCCGCCGATCATCAGCATCGTGAAGCTGAACAGCAGGTACAGCGTGCCGATGTCCTTGTGATTGGTCGCGAACACCCAGCGGCGCCAGCCGGTGGGAGCGTGGTGATCGTGATGGTCGTCGTGGGCGTGGTCGCCAGCGTGGCCACCGTGAACGCCGTGGGGGGGAAGCACTGCACTCATGGGATTACCTCTGATTCGGCGTTCGCGGATTACTTGCGGGCGGCGACGATTTCGGCCGGCTGCACGGTCTGGCCGGTCTTGTTGGACCAGCTGTTCTTCGTGTACGTGATGACGGCGGCGATGTCGGTGTCACTGAGCTGCTTCCACGCCGGCATGCCCTTGTCCAGGCGGCCGTTGAGCAGCACCTGGATCTGCTCCATGTGGTTGTCGGCCAGCACGACCGGCGAGGCGTCCAGCGCCTTGATGGGGCCGGCACCGGTGCCGTCTGCCTTGTGGCAGGCCGCGCAGTTGGCGGCGTAGACCTTCTCGCCACGGGCGATCAGCGCGGCCTGTTCCCAGACCTTGCTCGGGTCATCGGCCTTGGCCGCCATCTTCTTCTTCTCGCCGTCCACCCACTTGGTGTAGTCCTCGGCGGACACCACCTTCACGTGGATGGGCATGTAGGCGTGTTCCTTGCCGCACAACTCGGCGCACTGGCCGTAGTAGTCGCCCACCTTCTCGGCCTTGAACCAGGTGTCGCGCACGAAGCCGGGGATGGCGTCCTGCTTCACGCCAAACGCCGGCACCATCCAGGCATGGATGACGTCGTTGGCGGTCGTGATGATGCGGACCTTCTTGTCCACCGGCACCACCAGCGGGTTGTCGACCTTCAGCAGGTAGTTGTCCACCGGCGCGGGCTTGCCGCTGTTGGAGGCTTCGCGCTGCTCGGTGTCCAGCGTGGCCAGGAAGCCGATGCCCTCGCCTTCGCCCTTCAGGTAGTCATAGCCCCACTTCCACTGGTAGCCGGTCGCCTTGATGGTCAGGTCGGCATTGGTGGTGTCCTTCATCGCCACCACCACCTTGGTGGCCGGCAACGCCATGCCGATGACGATCAGGAACGGCACCACGGTCCAGGCGATCTCGACGGCCACGCTCTCGTGGAAGTTGGCCGACACCGCGCCCTTGGACTTGCGATGCTTGAAGATGGAATAGAACATCACGCCGAACACCGCCACGAAGATGACGAGGCAGACGATCAGCATGAAGTTGTGCAACCACATCTGGTCACGGGCGATGTTGGTCACCGGCTCGTGCAGATTGATCTGATTGACGCCCGGGCCGCCTTTGAGATCGTTCACCGCGAGGGCAGAACCCGTTGCCAGGGCCGCCGTCGCCGCAATCACCACAGCAGCGACCCGCTGGGCCCAGCCGCGTGAGGCGCTATGCACTCGTGCGTTCATCATCGTCATGGTTGTCACTTGGTTCTTTGAAGAGCAGGACTTGCATGTCCATCCGAAAGGCCGGACTCGTGCGCCGCGTGATCCGCGGAGGTGGGTCGGGTTTTGCCTAGGACCCTCCCAGCAGCATGAAATTTTAGCCCAGGGGTCCCCCGCCGCCGGGGGGTGCCAGCCCCTGGGAATCACCTAGCCATCAGCCGCCCGGGCGGCCTTTCTTGAGGCTGGCACGCATCGCATCCATCGACACATGCGTCTCGGCGGCGACCGTCAGCCGCGGCGCCGCCTTGAAGGCATGCCCGAACACCAGCTCCAGCGTCAGGCCCAGCCGGCCATCGGCGCCGCGCAGCCCTTCCAGCGCCTGCCGCAGCGCCGCGTGCCAGGCGCGGCCGCGCAGGCCGGCGAAGCGACTGGGTGCCAGGTTCCCGCCGAGCGCGCGCAGGTCGGCCAGCAGGCTCTCGGGGTTGGCCCAGGTCAGCCGCAGGCGCTCCTGGTCCATGACGGGGTCGGCAAAGCCGGCCTTCAGCACCAGGTCACCGATGTCGTGCATGTCCCACCAGTCCGGCGCCGGCCGTCCCCAGCCAGCACGCGCATACAGGGAGCGCAGTTCGACGAAGCTGTCGGGCCCCAGGCAGGAGAACATGACGAAGCCGCCCACCGCGATGCTGGCCTGCCACTGAGCCAGCGTCCCGGGCAGGTCCGACGCCGCGTGCAAGGCCATGTTGGACCACAGCAGCTCCACCGCCGGGCGTGCGGGCAGCGCCTCCACGCGCCCGGACCCGCTCCCGCGCAGCTTCTGCCACCAGCCCGGCGCCCGGTCCTGCGCGGCACGCGCCACCAGCGCCGGATCGGCCTCGTGCCACAACAGCTCCGCCTTCGGGTAGGCCTGGCGCAGCAAGTCGGCGCTGGCCCCGAGCACCGGCGAGGCATCCAACACCCGGGCCGGCTGCAACTTGATCAGCGGCAGGCGCTCGGCCATGCGCCCGGCGACCTCGGCATGCAGCCACGGCGGCTGCCCGGCGCGGGCCAGTCGGCGCGCCTGGTGACGCTGCGCGACGTCATCAATGTCCTGAGGCCGCGGCCCCTTGTTTGAAGTGGGGGGAGCAGCCGGTTCACTCATGGGCCGGTCAGTATATTGAGCCGATGCCTGACCGCTCCATGGCCGCGCCCAAGCCCGCACTTGTCGAGCGGGTCCTGATGCGCTGCGCCGGCCAGTGCGCCGTGTGCCGCGCATGGAGCCACCAGACCATCTGCGATGCCTGCCTGTCCCTGCACGCCCGCCCCCAGCCGCGCTGCTGGACCTGCGCCGCCCGGCTGCCGCTGGAACTCACGGGTCGCCCACGCCCGCAGTGCGGGCGCTGCCTCGTCGAGGCGCCGCCACTGGACCGCACCATCGCGGCGCTGAACTACGCCTTCCCGTGGGACGGTCTGCTGCAGCACTTCAAGTATCACCAGGCGCTTGACCTGCGCGAGAGCCTGCTGGGGCGCTTGAACGCGTGCCTCAACGCCGCCGAGGTGCACGAGCCCGACTGGCTGCTGCCGGTGCCGCTGGCCAAGGAGCGGCTGCGCGAGCGGGGCTACAACCAGTCGCACGAACTTGCGAAGGCGCTGGCCAGGCGGCGCGGCCTGCGCTGCGAACCCGAGCTGCTGCTGCGCGTGCGGCACAACGAGCGCCAGGCGTCGCTGCGGCTGGAGGCGCGCGCGGCCAACGTGCGCGGCGTCTTCGCCGTCGACCCGCTGAGCGCCGCGAAGCTGCGCGGCGCCAGCGTGGCGCTGGTGGACGACGTGATGACCAGCGGCGCGACGCTGTACGAACTGGCCCGCGTGCTGCTGCAGGCGGGTGTCATGAGCGTGCAGGCCTGGGTCATCGCGCGCACGCCGGAACCTGGAGCGGAGTGAGACCCCTCGCCCAGTCGTTCCCCACCGAATGTGGGCGCGCCTGGCAGGTGCCGCTCTGCGGCATTGCCGCAGAGCGGCGGACGGCACAGGTCGCCCACTGGACGCCCCGTGTCCGGCCTCAGCCCCCGAGGGGACGACGATGCGTTCGGCAGCGAGCCGAACGCACATCGCCTGACGGGCCGGCTCGTGAGCGGCCCAGCGCTCGGCCCGAATGCACATCGATACTTCGGACCATGTTCCACATCGTCCTCGTCCACCCCGAGATCCCGCCCAACACGGGCAACGTGATCCGCCTCGCCGCCAACACGGGCTGCAGCCTGCACCTCATCGAGCCGCTGGGCTTCTCGATGGAGGATCGGTTGCTGCAGCGCGCCGGGCTGGACTATCACGAGTACGCCCGCGTGCAGCGGCATGCCGACTGGGGCGCGTTCCTGGCCGCGGAGTCGCCGGATCCGTCGCGGATGTTTGCGTTCACGACGCGCGGCAGCCGCCCGTTCGGCGAGGTCGCCTGGCAGCCGGGCGACTGGCTGGTCTTCGGCAGCGAGACGGCCGGGCTGCCGCCCGCGCTGCGCGACGGCTTTCCGGCTGAGCAACGGGTTCGGCTGCCGATGCGGCCGGAGCAGCGCAGCCTGAACCTCAGCAACAGCGTCGCCGTCGCGGTGTTCGAGGCGTGGCGGCAGAACGGCTACGCGGGCGGCGCCTGACGCCCTGCCCGCCCGACGGGCGGACGCGGTGCTACTCCGCCTTCGCGTCGCGGCTCATGAGCCGCTCGACCGCCTCGCCCACCTTCAGCCGGCCATCCAGCAGGGCCACCATGCCCTCGGTGATGGGCATCTCGACACCGGCCGCGCGCGCCCGCGCCAGCACGGTGGGCGCGCTGTAGACGCCCTCGGCCACGTGGCCCAGCTGCTGCAGGATCTGCGGCAGCGCCAGTCCCTGCGCCAGCAGCAGGCCCACGCGCCGGTTGCGCGACAGGTCGCCGGTGGCCGTCAACACCAGGTCGCCCAGGCCCGACAGGCCCATGAAGGTCTCGACCCGCGCGCCCAGGGCGACGCCCAGCCGCAGCATCTCCGCCAGCCCGCGCGTGATGAGTGCGGCGCGGGCATTCAGCCCCGGCGCATCGGACGCCGCGCCCGACAGGCCGTCGCAGATGCCCACGGCAATCGCCATCACGTTCTTGACCGCGCCGCCCACCTCCACGCCCACTGGGTCGGCCGACGTGTAGACGCGCAGCCGCTCGCCGTGGAAGGCGTCGACGGCGGCCTGCGCCAGATCGGCGTCCTCGCTGGCGGCCACCAGCGCCGTCGGCCGGCCGGCGGCCACCTCCTGCGCGAAGCTGGGGCCGGACAGCACGCCCACGCGCATCGAGGGCTGCAGCTCGCGCGCGATCTCGTGGCCCAGCTTGCCGGTGCCGGCCTCGAAGCCCTTGCACAGCCACAGCACGCGCTGCGTGGGCGGCAGCGCCGCCAGCGTCTCGCGCAGGCCCGACATGGGCGTGGCAATGATGGTCAGGCCCTGCGCCGCATGGGCGACGGCCTCCGCAAGGTCCGCGGTGAGCGCGAGCGCGGCGGGCAGCTCGCTGTCGGGCAGGTAGGCCGTGTTGCGGCGCGTGGCGCGCATCTGCGCGACGGCCGCGGCATCTCGCGCCCACAGCTGCACATCATGGCCGGCCCTTGCGGCCTGGATGGCCAGCGCCGTGCCCCAGGCACCGGCGCCCAAAACGCTGATCTTCATCGTCGTCATCGCGGAAGTGTCGCCCATGAAAAACGCCCCGCAGGGCGGGGCGTCGTCGCGGGCGCAAGGCGCTCAGTTGACGGCGGTGCCGCCCTGGGCGGCGCGCTGGGCCTGCTGCGCCTCGAACATCGCCTGGAAGTTCACTTCGGTCAGCAGCACGGGCGGGAAGCCGGCGCGGGTGCAGACGTCGGACACGATGGCGCGCAGGTAGGGGTAGACCATCTGCGGGCACACGATGCCCAGGATGCCTTCGACCTGGTCCTGCGGCACGTTGCGGATCTCGAAGATGCCGGCCTGCTTGGCTTCCACCAGGAACAGCGTCTTGTCGCCGACCTTGGTGTTGACGGTGGCCGTCACGCAGACTTCGAAGATGCCGTCGGTGACGTTCTCGGCCGACAGTGTCAGGTTGATGTCGACCTGGGGCTGCTGCTGCTCCAGCAGGATGTGCGGCGCGTTGGGCTGTTCCAGCGACAGATCCTTCAGGTACATGCGCTGGATCTGGAACACGGGGGTGCCTTCGGCGGCAGCTTGGATCTCGTCGGCCATGGGACTCTTTCGGTGTCAAACAAAAGCCCGCAGACACGCTGCGGGCGGCGACTGGATTATGGGCGAGGCCTCGTGACAGCCCGCCCGGGGCTTGCCCGGGCTTGAAATCGGCCCTCGCGGCCGGAGGCGCCTCAGGCGGCCTGCAGCAGGGGCGCCAGCCCGCCGCGCTGGTCCAGCGCGATCAGGTCGTCACACCCCCCGACATGGGTGTCGCCGATGAAGATCTGCGGCACGGTACGGCGGCCGGTCTTCTCCATCATGGCCTGGCGTTCTTCAGGGTTCAGGTCCACGCGGACTTCGTCGATCTGCTCCACGCCGCGCTGCTTGAGCAGCATCTTGGCGCGCACGCAGAACGGACAGACCAGGGTGGTGTACATCTTCACGGGCGCCATCGCCACACTCCTCAAGCAGTTTTCTCGACCGGCAGGCTGGCATCACGCCAGGCCTTCAGGCCGCCGGCCAGCACCTGGGCCTTCTCGTAGCCCAGCTTGCGCAGCATGCCTGCGGCGCGGCCGGCGCGTGCGCCGGTGGGGCACACCACCACGAGCGGCAGGGCCTTGTTGGAGGGCAGTTGCTTGTGGCCTTCGAGTTGGCCAAAGGGGATGTTGCGCGCGCCGACCGCATGGCCCTTGGCGAATTCCTCGGGCTCGCTGACATCGATCAGCACGCCCTTCTCGCGGTTGATGACCTGCACCGCCTGGGCCGGGGTCAGCGCCGCGCCCTGCGAGCCGGACACGACCAGGGGCCACAGCAGCATGCCGCCGGACACCACGGCCGCGACGGCCGCGACGATCAGGAACCAGTTTTGGATCAGGAAGTTCAAGCGTTCACCGTCAGGACTTGGAAAAGCCCGCGATTATCGGCGAGGCCGGCCGGCCGGCCGGCGCCGCCGACCACGCTCAGGACAGCTTGAACGTGGCCACCGCCTGCTGCAGGGTGACGGCCTGCTGCTCCAGGCTGCTGGCGGCGGCGGCGGCCTGCTCGACGAGCGCGGCGTTCTGCTGCGTCATCTGGTCCAGCTGCACGACGGACGCGTTGACCTGGCCGATGCCGGTGCTCTGCTCGCTGGCCGCGGCGGTGATCTCGCCAATGATGTCGGACACGCGCTGCACGCTGGCGACGATCTCGTCCATCGTGCTGCCGGCAGCCTGCACGAGGCGGGCGCCGGACTCGACCTTGTCGACGCTGGCGCCGATCAGGCCCTTGATCTCGCGGGCCGCCTCGGCGCTGCGCTGCGCGAGCGAGCGCACCTCGCCGGCCACGACCGCGAAGCCTCGGCCCTGCTCGCCGGCGCGCGCGGCCTCCACAGCCGCATTCAGCGCCAGGATGTTGGTCTGGAACGCGATGCCGTCGATGGTGCCGATGATGTCGGCGATCTTCTTGGAGCTGGTGTTGATCTCGTCCATCGTCGAGACCACCTGGCTCACGACCTCGCCGCCGCGCTGCGCGACGGCTGCCGCCGATCCCGCCAACTGGTTGGCCTGGGCCGCGGCCTCGGCGCTCTGGCGGACCGTGTCGGTCAGCGCCTGCATGTTGCCGGCGGTCTGCTCCAGCGAGCTGGCCTGCTTCTCGGTGCGCTCGGACAGGTCCTGGTTGCCGGCGGCGATCTCGCGCGATGCGACCGTCATCGAGTCGGTGCCGGTACGCACGTTGGCCACGATGGCCGACAGGCCGCGCGACATGTCGCGCACGGCGGCCAGCATGCTCTGCTCGGCGCCCGGCGCGACGCGGATGTCCTGCGACAGGTCACCGTCGGCCATGTGCCGCATCACGTCGCGGGCGTACTCGGGCTCGCCACCGAGCTGGCGCCAGACGCCGCCGATGATCAGGAAGGACCCGCCGCCCAGACACAGCACGACGACCACGCCACTGATGACCGTGGCCCACAGGCTGGAGGAGACGCCGCTCTGCGCGCGCTCCAGGCCGGCGTCGAAACCTTCGCTGGCCTGGACGCGGGCGCTGGCCAGCTCGGACTCCAGCTTCTTCAGCGCGGCCTGCATCTTGGGGATGGCGCCCGCCTGGTCGCCCTGGCGGATGCCCAGGAACAGCTCCGCGGTCTCGACCGACGCCGAGAAGTAGGCCTCGAAGCTCTTGGTGAGCTGGCCACCGACCTCGCCCTTGCCCTCGATGCGGCCGATGGCCGCGAGCAGCTTGCGGATGCTCGTGGCGCGCTCGTTGGCCTCGTCCAGGCGCTTTTTCTCGCCCTCGGCGACGGCGCTCTGGATGGTCGCGCCCAACGCCTCCAGTTGGGCAGCGAACTGCGTGGTCGCATCCAGGTAGGGGTAGTCCACCTGGCCGACGGCGCGGATGGAGTCGGATGTCCTCGACGAGAACAACAACACCGCCACGATGCCGATGGCAAAGATTGCCGCCGCCAACGCGGGCAGCAACCAGATCCGGGTCTTCACGTTCATTCGCTGTCTCCTGTGGGCGGGTAGGCGCTGCGAGCGCCCCGCGCCATCATCCGTTCTAAGGCGGGGCTCAGTCGACGGTCAGCACGACCTTGACGCTGGCATCCACGGCAGATTTCTCGATGTAGCCGATGGCGTCCGGGTTGGCGGCCACGAACTTCTTGACTTCGGCCGAGCTGCCCAGTTCCTTGGGCGGCGTCGCCTTGCCCGAGAACACGAGCCGCGACCAGGCCGCTTTGACCTGCGCGGCCTGCTTGCCGGCCACCTTGCTGTAGAACTGCTCGCGCACGGCGGAGCCTTCCGCCTGGTCGGCCGCCGCCGCCGTGGCGCCGCTGGGCAGCGTGGACGTCTTGCCCAGGAAGATGCTGGCGACCTGATCGGCCGTCATCGAAGCTGCGGCGCTCTTGGGGTTCACGACGACGGCGACCTGCGCCTGCGCCGCCAACGAACAGGCCGTCAGCGCCAGGCCGGTGAGGAGATGCTTGAGATTCATGGCGTTGCTTCCTTGCTCAGAACACGGTGTCCAGCGCGACGCTGAACACGTTCACGGTCTTGCCGTTGCCCCAGTTGGTGTTCGTGGAGATGAAGTAGCCACGACCGTCGGGGCGAACGTTTTCCCACTGCGCCTTGAGCGCGAAGTTGCGCGCGAAGTCCCACCGCGCGCCCAACGCCACGGTCTTCTGCGAGTGACGCTGGCCTTCGACCAGGCCGTCCACCGCCATCTTCAGCGCGGTCAGCTGCGGCGTGGCCGCGGGGATGGTGTTGTTCACATTGCTGTTCACCGTGCGAGCCTCCGACACCGTCAGGTACGGCGTCAGCGGGCCGAAGCGGTGGCCCACCAGCACGTACCAGCCGTCGGTGTCGGCAAGGAACGCCTTGACGCGGCGCTGCGTGTACTCGGCATTGACGAGCCACTCGCCCTGGTCCCAGGTCAGGCCCACGCCCGAGAAGCTGGCCTTGCCGTTGTTCGGGTCCAGCTGGTCGCCGACGCTGGCGAACGGCGTCGCGCGCAGCGTCGCCACCAGGCCGTTGAGCTGTGCATTGCCCACGGTCAGCTTGCCTTCGGCATAGCCCAGGCGCAGCGTCAGGCCGGCATCGGTCTCCAGCGTGGCGTTGAAGCCGGCCATGCTCTTGACGTCGACCTTGTAGCCCTGCGACGTGTCGGAGGCCTTGCCGCCGAACACCTGGCCCGTCAGCGTGCCGACGGGCGTCGTGAGCTGGTAGCTGGCGTCGGCACCGTCGAAGTGGCTGACGGGCACCTGGTCATAGACATCCTTGGGCGGGCGCAGCGCGGTGTTGGCGAAGCCCACGTCGCGGAAGTCGGACACCGCGAAGAACGGCGCGCCCATGCGGCCGGCGCGCACGGCCAGCGCCGGCGTCACCTGCGCCTTCAGGAAGGCCCATTCCACGCCGGGCATGAAATTGCCCTTGCCGTTGGACTTGGTCAGCACCTGCACGGTGCCGGAGAACACGTTGTTGAACTTGGCGCCGACCTGCACGCCCAGCTTGCTGTCGACCTCGGCGCTCGGGTCCTTGTCGGCACCGCGCACCTGGCCGAACAACGCATACTGGGCGTCATCGGTGCTGGTGCGCACCAGGCCCAGCGTGCCGAAGCCCGACAGCGAGAACATGCCATCGGCGGCAGAAGCACCGCCGGCCGCCAGGGCCAGCAGCAGGGGAAGCAGACGATGTCGGGCTTGGACCATCATGAGTTGACTCCTTGAGTGGCCACAGCGGGCCTTGTTTGCTCGGGAAAACCCCGATTATTCGGAGTCGACAAACGTTTGCGTCGCCTCTGCCAGGCGGGAACGCGCACTGATTCACAGTCGAAGGCCACTTCTGATCGGGTCGTCGCGGCCTCCCTACAATTTCAACTGCCCTCATCCATTTATCAGCCCATGTACAAGCTCGTCCTCATCCGCCACGGCGAATCGACCTGGAATCTCGAAAACCGCTTCACCGGCTGGACCGATGTGGACCTGACCCCCACCGGCGTGGAACAGGCCAAGAGCGCCGGCCGCCTGCTGAAGGAGGCCGGCTACGACTTCGACATCGCCTACACCTCGGTGCTCAAGCGCGCCGTGTGGACGCTGTGGCATGCGCTGGACCAGATGGACCGCACCTGGCTGCCGGTGCGCCACGCCTGGCGCCTGAACGAGCGCCACTACGGCGGCCTGCAGGGGCTGAACAAGGCCGACATGGCCAAGCAGTACGGCGACGAGCAGGTGCTGATCTGGC